>MHBL01000319.1 GCA_001803235.1 Lentisphaerae bacterium RIFOXYA12_64_32 | reverse complement strand
CGACCTCAAGTGTGGGCGTTCAACTTGCGCGACACGCGTGCTCACTTCGGTGAGGTCTGGCAGTTCCCCGCGCCGGGTGAGAGCCCTGGCGCGGATTGGGGACGGTACAGCAAGGCTGGAGCCACGCTGCTACTTTGCGGAACACCATCTTGCGGTACATGCGCAAGCCACCGCCGTTAGCTTGATGGGTATGGCCGTGGCGGGAAGGGGGAGTCTTGTCCGGCCTCAGTCCGCGCGGGTCTGCATGTAGGTTGGGGCCACGTCGATGTCCTCGGTGGACTTCGCGGCGCGCGCCATGGCGACTTTGCCGGTCCGGGCGAGTTCGACGATGCCGAACTTGCGCATCAGGTCGGTGAAGGCGTCGAGCTTCTCCGAGCGGCCGGTGATCTCGACGATCAGCGCTTCGTGCTCGACGTGGATGATGTTGCCCTTGAAGATGTTTGTGACTTCGAGCACTTCACTGCGCTTGTGGCCGCGGGCCCTGACCTTGATCATCATCAGCTCGCGGCCCACGAAGCCGCTGCCCGTCAGGTCGGTGACCTTCAGCACGTTCACCAGCTTGTTGAGCTGCTTGTCGATCTGCTCCAGCACGGCGTCGTCGCCGCTGGTGACAATGGTCATCTTGGACAGGCTCTCGTCGTGTGTCGGGCTGACCGTGAGGCTGTCGATGTTGAAGCCGCGGCCGCTGAACAGCCCCGCAATCCGGGCCAGCACGCCGAACTTGTTCTCAACCAGCACCGAGATGGTGTGTCTCATGATGTAGCCACTCCTCTTGTGTCAGCCGCACGCGTCCGGCGGGTCGCCGAAGCAGGGCGCCAGTGGCTCGGCCCGTCCCGGGCCGAAGCGGGGTACTCGGGCCGGTCCCCGTCCGAGAGACTCGGGCCGAGACGGCCCCGAGTGCCTTAGCGCGGTCCCGGAGGTCCCGCGCCACTTGTCCCGCGCCACTGTCCCGCATCACTTCTCTTCCGTCGCGCGCTCGACGACGATGTCCTCGCTGACGCGTTCGCGCAGGATGCGCTCGATACCGTTCTTGAGCGTCATCTGCGCGTGCGGGCAGCAGCCACAGGCGCCCTTGAGTTTGAGCGTCACTTTGGTGCCCTGGATGGCGACGACTTCCAGGTCGCCTCCGTCGGCCTGCAATGCGCCGCGCAGTTCTTCCAGGACTTCCCTGATCTTTGCGTCCATTTCATTCGCTGCCATGTGTCACGCCCTTTCAGCTCAGAGCCTTGAGTTGCTCGCGCACCCGGCCCAGTTGCTCGCGCAGTTCGGCCATGCGCACCTTCTCTTTTTCGACCACGTCCGGTGGCGCCTTGGCCACGAACTTCTCGTTCTCCAGCTTGCCTTGCGTCCGTTGCAGGAAGCCGCGCAGTTCGGTCTCCTGCTTCTTCAGCCGCGCCACTTCGCCCGGGATGTCAATGATGTCGGCCAGCGGCACGTAGGCGGTGCCCATCGGCGCCACGGCGACGCCGGTCGGCCCGCTGGCGTCGTAGCGGTTGGTCACCGTGACGCTCGAAGCGTACATCAGCGCCTGCAGCGACACCGAGTCGCTGGCCAGGAACCGCACCAGATCCTCGGTCCCCGGCACGATGACCACGGCGATCTTGGTCGCCGGCGGGATAACATAGCTCGCGCGGACGTTGCGGACCTGGCGGATCAGTTCGAATTTCGCCGCCACGCGGGTCGCCAGTTCGGGTGTGGCGCCCAGTTTTCGCTGCACGTCGTCGGTCATGGGTTCCGGCCAGGCGGCGCACATAATGGAGCCGTCCTCGCCCACAAAGCCGAGGTGGTGGTAGAGTTCCTCGGTCACGAACGGCATCACCGGGTGCAGCAACCGCAGGAACACGCCCATTACGTGGTCGAACACGCGCAGCACGACGGCCTTGGCTTTCGCGTCGCCCTCGTACAGCACCGCCTTGGCCGATTCCAGGTACCAGTCGCAGAAGTCGTTCCACATGAACTCGTACAGCAGGCGCGACAGGTCGCTGTAGCGCAGTTCGCACAACGCCTTGGTGACCTCGCGGATCGTCTCGTTCAGGCGCGCCAGAATCCACTGGTCGTCCGGGCGCAGGTCGGCGGCGGTAAGGTCCGATAGGTCGCGCCAGTCGCCGTGCCGTTCGCCCTGGCGCAGGCGGAAGCGCGCGGAGTTCCAGAGTTTGTTGGCGAAGTTCCGGCCGATCTCGCACTTCTCGTTGCTGTAGCGGATGTCCTGGCCCACGGGGGAGATGTAGACCATGGTGAAGCGCAGCGCGTCGGCGCCGTAGGTGGCGATCACGTCCAGCGGGTCGGGCGAATTCTTCAGACTCTTGGACATCTTGCGACCCTTGTCGTCGCGGATGATCGAGGTGAAGTACACATCCTTGAACGGCACTTCGCCGCGGAACTCCAGTCCCGCCATGATCATGCGCGCGACCCAGAAGAAGATGATGTCCGGCCCGGTCACCAGCGTGTCGGTCGGGTAGAAGCGCTTCAGGTCCGGCGTCTCCTTGGGCCAGTCGAACACGGAGAACGGCCAGAGCCAGGAACTGAACCACGTGTCGAGCACGTCTTCTTCCTGGTGAAACTCCTGGGTGTGGCACTTCGGACACGACGCCGGTGCGCTGCGGCCGACCACGACGTGGCGGCAGCCGGCGCAGTAGTAGGCCGGAATGCGGTGTCCCCACCAGAGCTGGCGGCTGATGCACCAGTCCTTGATGTTCTCCATCCAGTGTCGGTACGTCTTGACCCAGCGGTCGGGGTAGAAGCGGACACGCCCGTCGAGCACCGCGGCCAGCGCCGGCTCGGCGAGGGGCTTCATGCGCACGAACCACTGCTCGGACAGTCGTGGTTCGACCGGCACGTCGCCGCGCTCGGAGTAGCCGACCTGGTGCACATGGGGCTCGATCTTCTCGATCAGGTCCTGCTCCTCCATGCGCTTCAAGACCGCTTTGCGGCAGGCGTAGCGGTCCAGGCCATCGAACTCGGCGCCGGCGTCGGCGTTCATGGTGCCGTCGTCATTCATCACGTTGATCATGGGCAGCTTGTGGCGCAGCCCTATCTCGTAATCGTTCGGGTCATGCGCCGGCGTGACTTTGACGGCGCCAGTCCCGAACGCCGGGTCGACGAACTCGTCGGCAATGATCGGGATCTCGCGGTTCACCAGCGGCAACCGCACCGTCTTGCCCAGCAGTCGGGCGTAGCGCGGATCGCGCGGGTTCACCGCCACGGCGGTGTCGCCGAGCATCGTTTCCGGTCGCGTCGTGGCGACCGTCACGACGCTGGAGCCGTCCATGAGCGGGTAACGGAAGTACCAGAGCTTGCCGTTTGTTTCCTTGTAAAAGACCTCCTCGTCGGAGAGGGCGGTGCGCGATTTCGGACACCAGTTGATGATGCGGTGGCCCTTGTAGATCAGGCCCTTTTCGTAGAGCCGGATGAACGTCTCTTCGACCGCTTTGGACAGGGCCGGTTCGAGCGTGAAGCGCTCGCGTTCCCAGTCGCAGGCGGTGCCGAGGCGGCGCAGTTGGCCGATGATCGTGCCGCCGTACTGCTCCTTCCACTGCCACACCCGCTGCAGGAACGCCTCGCGACCCAGGTCGTACCGCGTCAGTTTCTCCGTCTCGCGCAGGTGTGCCTCCACCTTGGACTGCGTCGCAATCCCGGCGTGGTCGGTGCCAGGCACCCAGCAGACCTCGCGGCCGCGCATCTTCTCGAACCGGATCAGAATATCCTGCAGCGTGTTGTTCAGGACGTGCCCGAGGGTGAGCATTCCGGTGACGTTCGGCGGCGGAATGACGATGGTATACGGCTTCTTGGCGGAATCCGCACGGGCGCGGAAATACCCGCGGCGTTCCCACTCAGGATACCACTTTGCCTCAACTTCGGCCGGGCTGTACGCCTTGGCCATGCTCTCTTCTGTCATCGGCGCTCTCCAGACAAGCGGGCGGGGGCAGGTTTCAGTGTTCAGGTTTCAGGTGTCAGGTTTCAGGGGCGCAGGGGTAAGTCCGCTCGAGACTGCCCGGGCTCTGAACCGCCTGTGGCCTTGCTTCCCAGTCCCTGGGCGCCCGACACTCTTCGACTCAGCCCAGGGTCATCACCTCGTCCCTCGGCGCGTCTGCAGGGACACAAACGGCGGCGTCCCGCAGGACTGCCGCCGCCAGCATCAAATGCCTGAACACGGGGCCAGGAACGAACTCGAACCGCATAAGTTAGCCCCGTTTGGCGCGAAATCCAGAGGGACGTCGGGCAACCGGGTAACGCGTCAGCAAAGGGTGGAACATAGACCCCTGCCACCTCGCGTGGCAGGTGAACGGGTTCATTGGCTACAACGCCGCACCTTGTCTCCCCTCTTTCCTTTCCCCCGTCCGCCGCCGGCGGACGGGGGAAAGGAAAGAGGGGAGACGCGCACGTTTGGCCGGCGAACCCGATTCACCCGTGGCACAAGGCCACGGGGGTCTCACGCATGGGTCAGCACGCCGTCGTTCCACCCGCCACTGACGCACCACGCAACCGGTCGTGCGTCGGATGGTCCGTTGCGGCGGGGTGGCGCCATGGTGGGCGCCGCGCCTCCTGACCCGGTGCGCTGTGGCGACGCGACCGAACCAGGCCAGGCCGGGAGACCCGGCCTCCATCTTGGACTGACGCACCACCCCTTGCCGTCACCGATTGTGGCGGTAGGTTCCTTGGCTGAGGTACAACGCTGCGTCCGAGCCTGGGAGATCAACCATGTCCTTCAAGCCTGTCCGGGTGGGCATCGTCGGTCTGGGGCACAACGGCCTGGCGCACCTGCGCGAGCACGTGAGCAGCGGCATGTCCGAAGTGGTCGCCGTGTGCGACCGGAACCGAGATGTCCTGCAGAAGGTCAGTGTCGAGTTCGGCGTCCGCAAGCTGTACTCGGACGACCGGTTTTTCGACGATCCGGACATCGAGGCAGTCAGCATCAACACGGGCGACAACGACCACAAGGCGCCGTTCCTCAAGGCGGTCCGGGCCGGCAAGCATGTGCTGGTCGAGAAGCCGCTGGCGAACTCCGAAGCCGACGTGCACGAGATGGTCGCGGCGGTCGAGCAAGCCGACCCGAAACTGAAGATCCAGGTCGGCTACATCCTGCGGTTCAACCCGGTGTTTGCCGAGATCCACCGACTCGCGGCGGAGGGCGCGTTGGGAAACATCTACTACCTGGAAGGCGACTATATCCACAACCTCCTGTCCCAGGCGAAGCAGACCGACCCGGTAACCGGCAAGAACTGGTACCTGGACGAGGAACTGCCGCTGGTCGGCGGCGGCAGTCATCCGCTGGACCTGCTGCGCTGGATCTCAGGCAAGGACGTAACGCGTGTGTGTGGCTGCGCCAATCACGTCGCCTTCCCCGAGATGAAGAACGACGACTGCCAGGTGTGCCTGTTCCAGTTCGAGGACGGCACCATCGCCAAGGTCGCTGCTCTGTACGGGCCGCGCTGCACCATGTTGCCGTTCTACAACCTGCGCGTTTACGGCACCGCCGGGACGGTTGAGCGCGACACCATCGCCCTGTCCAGCTCGCCGGAAGACCACCACCCGCCGTTCCAGTCGGTCGGCGTGGACCGGGTCAAGGGCCACCCCTACCTGCCCGAGATCCAGGACTGGCTCACTGCCATCCGCGAAGACCGCCCGCCGCGCTGCCCGCTGCACGACGGCGCCAACAGCACTCTGGCCACGCTCGCCGCCGTGCGCGCCATCCGCGACCGCACCGAGGTCGCCGTCCCCGTGTTCCGGGCGCGACGGTTTGGTGTGGCGGCGGACAGCGCCCGCTTCGGTCTGGCGGCCGTACGCAGCGCCGAAGATGCCGACGACGTGGAGCGCCACGCCGGCCAGTTCCAGTGAGTACTTGAGTTCCAAGAAAGAGAACGGACGTAACTACCATGAGTGATACCGCCCCCAACCCGGAAACTCGCATCGCGCTGTTCCAGCACAGGGAGATCCGTCGCACCATCCACAACAACGAGTGGTGGTTTGTGATTGCGGACGTGGTTGCCGCACTGACCGACTCCGTTGACCCGCAGGGCTATCTCAAGGATATGCGCCGTCGCGACCCGGAACTCGCCAAAGGGTGGGGGCAGATTGCCACCCCCCTTTCCATCGCCACCGCCGGCGGGGCGCAGAACCTCAACTGTGCGAACACCGAAGGCCTGTTCCGGATCATCCAGTCCATCCCCAGCCCCAAGGCTGAACCATTCAAGCGCTGGCTCGCCAAAGTCGGCTACGAGCGCATCCAGGAGATCGAGGATCCGGAACTCGCCACCAAGCGCACTCGCGCACTGTACAAAGCCAAGGGGTACTCGGACGATTGGATCGAGAAGCGGATGCGCTCCATCGCGATCCGAGACGAACTGACCGACGAATGGAAGAAGCGCGGCGTCCGGGAGCAGCGCGAGTACGCCATCCTGACGGCGGAAATCTCCGAAGCTACCTTCGGGCTGACGCCCAGTCAGTACGCGGAGTTCAAGCGGCTCAAGCGGGAGAACCTCCGCGATCACATGACGGACCTCGAACTCATCTTCTCCATGCTCGGGGAGGCCGCGACGACCGAGATCACCCGTACCCGCGATGCCCAAGACTTCCCGGAGAGCAAACAGGCCGCCCGCGCCGGCGGCACCGTCGCCGGCAACGCCCGGCGCGAACTCGAAGAGAAGAGCGGACGTAAGGTTGTCACCAGCGACAACTTCCTTGGCCTGACGCAGGCGGCGAAAAAGGCGGGAGCCCTGGCCCAGCCCGTCTCAAAGAAGAAGCGCGCACCATGACCGTCGCGCATCACGCGTAGTAGCTACGGTACTTCTCCAGCGCGCCGCAGATGGCCTCCACGTTTGCCAGTGGCACGTCGGGGCCGACCTCGGCGCTGAGCCACAGGCCGCCGTCCTTTGACCCGAGCTTCTGCACCACCTCGCGGATGTGCGCGTCGATGTCCGCCGGCGTGCAGAACGGGAACATCTGCCGGTCCAGGTCCAGGTTCAGGCACACCTTGCCCTTGCAGACTCGCACCAGGTTGTCCAGTCCGTTGGCCCGGATCTGCGGGTTGACCACGTTCACACCCGCGTCGACCAGGTCCGGGATGATCTCCAGGATGTGTCCGTCGGTGTGCATGTACACGTAGTGCCCGGCGTCGCGGATGGGTCGGTAGATGCGCGCGAAACACGGCTTGAGGTACTTGCGCCAGGTCACCGGGTTCATGGGCAGACTGTGCTGCATGCCCAGGTCGTCCCCGAAATAGACGAGCCGCGGTTCGGCGTCGGTCAGACCCTTCAGGAGGATCCGCGCCTGACGCAGGTTGTACTCCAGCACGATGTCCAGCAGCATCTGCAGTTCGGGCGGTTCCTCGGCAAAGTCGACCATCATCTCCTCGAACCCGCGCAGGTCGGTCAGGCGCAGGAACATGAACCCGTGCCGGAAGCCGATGTCCTTGTCCGGCGCCTTGAGCCGGTGCACCGATTCGCGCGTCGGCACCGGGTGACCGGTGACGATCGACTCCATCCCGGTCTTGAGATTGCTCCACACGCAGCCCCACGCGTCGATGTGCTCACCCTCGGTATAGGTCTCGCTCACCGCGTCGAAGTCGCGGGTGGCGTTGTGCGGCCCGAAGATGGCCGGGTGCGCCGCCACGATGGCGTCGATGCGTTCGCGGTGCAGCTTCCAGGCCGCCGGCAGGATGCTCACCCCGATCGGGATCAGGCTCGGTCGCTCGTACAGCATGGCTTTCATGCGATCGTCGTGGGCTGACATGGGTGGGGTTTCCGGGGTTGGGGAGGTTCAGGGGTTCAAAGGTTCAAAGGTTCAGAGGTTCAGAGGTTTCAGGTGTCAGGTTTCAGGTTTCAGGATCAGACGGATCGGACAGATCTGGGGGTGCATCTTGCTGACACCTGACACCTGACACCTGACACCTGACACCTGACACCTGACACCTGACACCTGACACCTCTGTCTTTCACTGCACCCACACTACAACATCTGATATCGGATTGCTTTCGATTCAGTCGCACAGTACAATATTGAACATGAAACCCGCCCATCTGTTCCCGAACAAACGCCAGATCCGTCTGGACCTGGCGGACCTTGGCCTGCCGGAGGTGCCGCTGGTCGGGATCCACCGGCAGACGTCGGCTGCGCAGGGGCTGCTGGCACACACGCACGAAGGCCTGCTGGAGATCTGCTACCTGGTCTCCGGCAAGCGCAGCTACCACGTGGGCGGGCGTCACTACGTGATGCGCGGCAACGATGTGTTCCTGACCTTTCCCGACGAGGTGCACGGCAGTGGCGACCGGCCGCACGGCAAGGGCGAACTGTACTGGCTGCAGGTGCTGCTGCCGCGCCGGCCGAAGACGTTCCTCGCCCTGGCGGGCGGCGATGCGACGGGCTTCATCCGCGCGCTACGCCAACTACCGCGGCGGCATTTCCACGGCGACCGGCGGCTGCAGTACCTGTTCGAGGATATCTTCCGGCTGCACCATGACGCGGCCCTGCCGTTCCGGAAACTCCGTGTTGCCAATGCGGTGATGGCGTGGTTGCTGGCGGTTGCGGAGTGCGCCGCCCGCCCCTCGGCGTTCCGCGAGTCGCCCGACATTCAGGCGGCACTGAAGCTGATCGCGGCCCTGCCGTCGCGCGAGGCGACGATCGCGACGCTGGCCGTCAAGGTCGGGTTGTCGGAGTCGCGGTTCAAGGCGAAGTTCAAGGAGCAGACGGGCATTGCCCCGGGCGAGTACATCCTGCGGCAGCGGATTGACCGGGCGAAGGCCCTTCTCCGGGACGGCCGCATGCCCGTGACGGAGGTGGCGTTCGCGCTCGGGTTCGCCTCGTCGCAGTACTTTGCCACCGTGTTCAAGCGCTTCACGACGTTGCGGCCCAGTGACCTGCTGCGCGGCAATGCCTCGCCGCCTGACGCGTGAAGACCGGGCGCGGCAGGGGGTGTTCACGACGCGCACCCGCACCTTGCGCTCGGCGGCACTGGCAGGTTCACGTGCGGTGCGCTATATAATGACGCACCGGCCCCGCGGGCAGCCGTGCGGGGCCGGCGGGACCGGGGCGCCGCACGGTGCGCATCCGACCTCTGCATGCGCAACAGGAGGGCACACGCAAGATGACCCATCGTGAGAACAAGCTGCGCGCGGTCCGGTTCGAGACGCCGGACCATATTCCGATGAGCTATAGCATCAACTCCGCGTGCTGGGCGCACTATCCGCACGAGGCGCTGTTCGAGCTGATGGAGTCGCATTCGCGGCTTTTCCCCGGATACCGGCGCCCGCCCGGCCCCGTGCAACCCTCGTTCGGTAACACGTCCCGGGCCGGCGCACCCTACCGCGATGACTGGGGCTGTGTCTGGGAGACGACGGAGAACGGGATTGTCGGTGCGGTCGTGGAGCACCCGTTGGCGAGTTGGGACACGTTCGCGTCCTACCGCGCGCCGGACCCGGGTAAGGTCTCAGGCATCGGCCCGCTCGACTGGGCCGGGATTGCCGCCAACATCCGGCGCGCCAAGGAGACCGGCGGGCTCGCCGCCGGCGGCCTGGTGCACGGGCACACATTCCTGCGGTTGTCCGACATCCGCGGCTACACGAACCTGATCTTGGACATGGCGGACGATGAACCGCGTCTCAGGGAACTCATCCGCATGGTGGAGGAGTTCAACATGGGGATTGTTCGGCGCTACTTGGACCTGGGCGTCGAGTGGATGGGGTACGCCGAGGACTTGGGCATGCAGGTCGGCCCCATGGTTTCACCCGAGCATTTCCGTACCTACATTAAGCCGAGCTACGAGCGACTGATGAAACCGGCCCGGGACGCGGGGATCATCGTGCACATGCACTCCGACGGCGACATCCGCGACTTGGTCGATGACCTGATTGACGGCGGCGTGGAGGTGATGAACCTTCAAGATCTGGTGAACGGTATCGACTGGATTCGCGGGCGCCTTGCCGGTCGTGTCTGCATCGACTTGGACATCGACCGACAGAGTGTCACGCGGTTCGGGACCCCGGCCGCTATCGAGGCGCTGATCCGGGAGGAAGTCGAGAAACTCGGCTCGAAGAAGGGCGGTCTGATGATGATCTTCGGCATGTACCCGGGCATGCCGCTGGAGAATGCCAAGGCGCTCATGGACGCCATGGAGCGGTACATGGGGTTTTACGCGTGACGTGTCGAGGGGCTCTTGCAGGAGTACTGCACGAGCCAGGTTTCAGGTGTCAGTGTTCAGGTTTCGGGAATGCGCAACCGATTCAACACAGAGTGTTCCTTGCTGATACATGAACACTCAGCCCGCAAGACGGGGTTCCGCAAGAGGCTCTCGAGTGCAGGGACCACGTGATGACTGGGGCCGCGGTTGAGGTGCCTGGCGCAGGCGGCGGAGGGCAGGGCGGTAGTCCATGAAGACTTTGCAGTCGAGTGACGTGCGCGAGGCGTTGCGGCAGGCGTTGCTGCGTATGAACGTGGTGTTGCCCGAGGATGTGCGGCGTGCGCTGCGCGATGCGGCGGCGCGCGAGACGGGTCCGGCCCGCGCGGTGCTGCAGCGCATTCTCGACAACGTCGAGATTGCCGAGCGCCGTTGTCTGCCCATGTGTCAGGACACGGGTATGGTCGTGACGTTTGTCGAACTGGGCCAGGACGTGCGTGTCGAGGGTGAGGGGCTGCCGGCGCTGATCGACGGTGCGATCGCCGACGCGTACCAGGACGGGTACTTCCGCAAGTCGGTCGTGGTTGATCCGCTCAAGGACCGCAAGAACACCGGCACCAACCTGCCGGCGGTGGTGTACTGGGATGTTGTCACGGGTGATGGTCTGGTCATCTCGTGTCTGGCCAAGGGTTTCGGCAGCGAGAACTACTCGCGCGCCTACATGCTGAAACCGACCGAGGGCCGGGGCGCGGTGATTGGCGCGGTGGTCAAGGCCATGCGCGAGGCGGGTGGGAACCCGTGCCCGCCGGTGATCCTTGGCGTCGGGATCGGCGGAACCATGGACTGGGCGGCGCGGCTGTCGAAGCAGGCGTTGCTGCGCGAACTGGACGACCAGCACCCCGATCCGTACTACGCGGCATTGGAGCGCGATATCCTCGAGACGGTAAACGGGACCGGGATCGGCGCCGGCGGGCTGGGCGGGCTCACAACCGCGCTGGGTGTGAAGATCGCCACCTACCCGACGCACATTGCCGGGCTGCCGGTCGCAGTCTCGGTGAACTGCTGGGCCGACCGCCGCGCGGTGGTGCGGTTCTGAATAATGCCTCCGGCGGCCGGGGGACGTCGTTGACTTCCCCCGGACCCCCTTCGGGGCATCTGCCAGCGCCGGGCGACCGCGGTCGCCCGGCGCTGGCAGATGCCAAGGAGTGTATCCGTTGCAGAGTCACGCCCTGCTTCTGGGGCCAGGCGCAGTCTCACGTGCAATTGAGAACTGGCGCGGTTGTGCCGCGAAGACCACTGTATGGGACCTACCTCATGAAAACCATCCGCATACCCGACGATGTCGGCGAGTTCCGCAACCTGCGCGCCGGCGAGGAAGTGCTGCTGAGCGGTGTGTTGCTGGTGGCGCGCGACCAGGCGCATCAGCGGCTGGCCGCGTTGCTGCAGGCCGGGCAGCCGCTGCCCGTCGACATTCGCGGGCAAGTCGTGTTCTACATGGGCCCGGCGCCGACGCCTCCCGGCGCGGCGATCGGCGCCTGTGGGCCGACCACGGCCGGACGCATGGACGCCTTCACGCCGTTGCTGCTGCAGCACGGCCTGGCGGGCATGATCGGCAAGGGGCGGCGCGCCCCGGAGGTGGTGGCCGCCATGAAGGAGACCGGAGCGGTGTACTTCTACGCCTACGGCGGCTGCGGCGCTCTCTACGCCGAGAAGGTGCAGACGAACGAACTGGTGGCGTTCGCCGATCTCGGGCCGGAGGCGATTTACCGGCTGACCGTGGCTGACTTCCCGGTGCTCGTGGCCATCGACGCAAACGGCGGCTCGATCCTGGACCACGCGTGAGGGACCGTAGCGACGGGGGGACTTGCCTCGCTGGCTCTCGGTGCGTCCCGGGGAGACGAGATGAGCAGAGCGAGTCGAGTCGCAAGGTGAGGGAGGAGATCCACGATGAACCGTAGGCAACAACAGGCCGACGCCGAGCGCTGCCGGCACCGGGCGGTCGAGCTTGGCGACGCGGGTGCCCCGGCGGCCCTGGCCGAGCTCGGCGAACTCGCACGGCACCCGCAGGCCACGGTGCGGCGCGCCGCGGCCTCGGCGCTCGGCAAGCTGGCGCCGTGCCCGGGCATCGGCGAGTACGTGCCCGTGCTTTGCGAACTGACGCGCGACCAGCACCCGCAGGTGCGGCAGTACGCCCTGATCGCCTTGGGCAGGATCGGCGACGAGTCCGCGCTGCCGGCCTTGCGCGACGCCGCTCAACGCCCTGCCGAGCATGAGTACAATCTGGGTGCGGCCTTGCGTGCCATCGAGTCGATCGAGAGGGCCGCGGCGGCGCGGCGCGATTTCAGCGCGGCGGCGTGCAGCCGTTGCGGCAAGACGACCACGCCTGCCGAGCGCGACATTTCGGAGCGGCAGTTTCAGCGGGTCTACTGCGATGCATGTTTCAATGCGGTCTTCATCGAGCGGCGCAACTTCGACATGAAGGTGGAGAATCACAAGACCATCCTCACGGCCGACCGCACCGTGGTGCAGTCCAAGGGCGAGAAGCAGATCGCCGACTGGCTGGCGGCGCGCGGCATTCCGTACCGGTACGACGACAAGTTCCAGATCATCCAGGGGTTTGCCGTCCGCCCCGACTTCTACCTGCCGCCGTTCGACGTCTACGTCGAGTACTGGGGCATGGACAGCACAGACTACAAGATCGGGATGCTCCTGAAACAGAAGCTGTACCAGCAGCAGGGCCGAAAACTGATCTCGTTGTACCCCGACGATCTGGCACGCCTCGACAAAGCGCTGGGCGGCGCGTTCGAGCGACTGGGCTTCGGGTCCGAGGCGGGTCTGATGGCAGAAGAGGAGGCATCATGAGTCGGCATAACCGGTGGTTTGCTGTTCTTGCACCGCTCCTGTTGCCGGCGGCATACGGGTACGGGCAGGTGGCGCAGAACGGCTTTGAGCAGGACGAGTCTGGCAAGCCGCCAGCGAGCGTCGCTGTCTGGGCGCCGAAGGAAGGCGCAGGTGCGGGTGCTTGCGTGGTCTCGGATGTGCGGGTGCACACGGGCAAGCAGGCGTTGCGGTTCGATCTGCCCAAGGGCGGCTACATCGTCGCGTCCCAGTTCCTGCCGGTGATACCGTCGAAGAACTATCGGTTCGGTGCCTGTGTGTTCCTCGAACCCGGCACGACGGCTGCGGCCAGTACCAACATCTACTGGTCCAGCGGTCCGACGGAAGCCGGACGTCTGGCTATTGATCCCCCCGGCACGGACGCGACGCGGGGGACCGGCGAGTGGACGGACCGCGTTCTGGTCGCCGCGGCGCCGCCGGGTGCCACGCACGCGCAGGTGGTGCTCCGGTTTTCCGGGAAAGGCGCCGAGGGCGCCGGGGTCGCATACTGGGACGACGTGGCCATGGAACAGATTGCCGATGGCATGGTGCTCGGCCCCGGCGGGAAGCTTGTGGAACGGGTTGTGGTTGCGAACGCGGATTTTGCAGGCGGGGCAGCCACGGCGCTCGATGGCTGGACCCTGGAGACCGAGAACGGCGACTACACCGTCAGCCGCGAGCTGGACAAGGACAACCCAGCCGCAAAGCTCGTGTTTGCCGGACGCGGGGAGGGCAAGTGTCGCGGGGCATTGATCTCGGCGCCGGTGCGGCTGGGCAAGCCTGCCAGCCACTATCGTGTCTCCTGCCGGGTGCGCGGTCGGAACGCCATGTGCCGATTGCTGGTCCATTTCCACGACGCGACGACCGACGAGAAGCTGAACTTCTGGGCCACAAACACGAACGTGGCGGCGGACTGGAAATCGATCGGCGGCACCATTCGCATTTTGCCGCGCTTTCAGGACCGCGAATTGGTCTGCCGCATCGAACTGCGCCTGGTCGGCGCGGGCGAGGCGTGGTTCGACGACGTGACGCTTGCCCCGGTGGCGGCGCCGAACCTGGCCTGGAAGAAGGACGCCGTGTATCGCTGGGACCCGAAGAGTCCGCAGCTGATCCTGCGCCAGCCCGCCGCGGATGCGGCGGTGCTGACCAACCCGCCGGCGTTCGTGTTCCCGCCGCTCATGGAGGCGAAGAGCTACCGCGTGGAACTGAGCGACACGTCCGGTTTCGAAAAGGTGGTTGTCGCGTCGCCGTCACTGGCGTACAACAGCTATCTCCACTCCGCGCCGCTGGCGGCGGACAAACCGTGGTACTGGCGCACCGTGGCGCTGGACGCGGCCGGGCAGCCGCTGCAGACCTCCGACGCCTGGCGCTTCACGATTGCCCCGTCGGCCGTGGCGTGGCCATTCCCGGCGGTCGCCGAACTGGCGTCGCGCGCCGGGCCGCACCCGCGGCTGTACGTCACCCCTGCGACCCTTGAGCAGGACCGCGTGCGCGTCCTCGCGGACCCGCGCTGGCCGGCGTTTCTCGCCGCGGCCGAGAGGTCGCTGACCGCGGAGGTGAAACCGGAGCCGGTCGACTACTGGGATTTCGACCCCTGGGGCGAGGTGTACAAGTACCTCTATGGTCCGAGCAGCGCGATGCAGAACGTGTATGTGCAGTGCGCTTTCGCGTACCTGATGACCCAAGACAAGCGCTTCCTCGACAAAGCGAAGCAGTTCATGCTGGAGCAGGCGACGTGGGACCCGGAGGGGCCAACCTGTTTCCAGTGGCAGGACCAGGTCGGGCGCGCGATCATGCTGAACATGTCGATCGCCTACGACTGGCTGTGCAACGACCTGACGCCGGAGGAGCGCGCGACCGTCGCGGCCAGCATCATGGGCCGTGTCCGTACGACGTACGGAACGCAGGGCGGCAACGACTGCCGGACGCTGCGCTACTACCCGCGGAATTCGCACGGCATCACGATCCTCGGCATGATGTGCACCACGTCCCTCGCGTTGCTGGGCGACGTGCCGGAAGTCAGCGAGATTTTCGAGTACGTGGTGCCGTTCTATGCCGCCATGTTTCCGCCCTGGGGCGGCGACAACGGCGGCTGGAGCGAAGGCGTGAACTACGGGCTGTGGTCGGTCGAGGGGCACCTGGACCACTGGGAGTCGATCCGCACCGCGCTCGGTATCGACCTGTTCGCCAAGCCGTGGTACGCGAACCAGCCGTGGTGGCGCTTCTACTGCCTGTCGCCGTTTGCCACCACGTCGTGGTTCGGCGACGGGCACCCGGGCAAGCCCGGGGCGAGCGACGCGCGGTTGCTGGGCGCGTTCGCCTCGATCTACGGGAACCCGTACTTCCGGTGGTATGCCGACGCCATGCCGGGCAGCAAGCCGTCCCCCACCTGGCAGGACCTGCTGCGCTGTCGCGACGTGGCGGTCAAGCCGCCTGCGGATATCGCACAATCGCGGTCGTTCCCGGACATCGGCTGGGCATTCCTGCACTCCGACCTGACGGACCCGGCGGACGTGATGCTGGGGTTCAAGTCCAGTCCGCACGGGTCGTACAGTCACTCGCATGCGGATCAGAACAGCTTCGTGCTTTTCGCCTACGGTCGCAGTCTGGCGATCGACGCGGGGTACTACGAGAGCTACGGCAGCGCACACCACTACGGCTACACCAAGCAGACCAAGGCGCACAATGCGATCCTCGCGGACGGCAAGGGCCAGGCCATCAATGATATCACCTCAACCGGGATGCTGACCGGGTTCGTGCATGGTGCCGGTTTTGACTTCGTGGCCGGCCAGGCGGCGGCCGGTTACAAGGGCGCTCTGGAGAGTTGGGAACGGCGGATCCTGTTCGTCCGGCCGGGATTGTTCGTGGTGGTGGACGAAATCAAAGCGCCCAAGCCAGTGCCATTCCAGTGGTTGCTGCACACGGAGGTTCAGCCCACGATCAACCCGGAGGCACGGACGATCGAGACGGTTCGCGAGGGGGCGTTCCTGCACGCCGCACTGCTGTGGCCCAAGGCGCTGGCCTTGACCATGACGGACCAGTTCGACCCGCCGCCGCTGGCGGGCAAGGTCAGGCTGCAGGCGCAGTACCATGTGGCGGCGTCGACGACGGAGGCGACCGACCGACAGCGTTTCGTAGCGTTGCTGGCGCCGACGCGCGCCGGCGCCGAACCGCCAGCTTTCAGCGTCGAACCCAGCGACGGTGCCATGGCGCTGCGCGGGACCGTGGCCGGCGAGGAACTGCTCGTGCTGCTGCCGCCGCCGGGCGGGACGGGGATCCGTTGCGGCGACTGGAGTTCCGACGCGCAGATGCTGGCGATCGGTGTGGCCGGCGGAAACGTGACGCGCCTGTGCATGGTCCGGGGCACCGTCTGCCGTCAGGGCGCCACCGAGTTGCTCAAGGCGGAGAAGGAATCTACGGTTTCCGTGTCGTTCGAGGCGCAGCGCACGGTGGTTGGCCGCGACCCCGGCGACAGCGCGCCGGTGCGGGTCCGCCTGCCGCAGGCGCCGACCGCCGTTTTCCTCGAGCGAAACGGCCAGGCGCCGGCCGAGCTCAAAGCGCAGCCGGACGGGACGCTGGAACTGCCGCCGCGCGAGTGGATCGAGGTCTACTCCGGCGCGAAGCCCGCGGCGGCGGAGACGGTCGAGTTGGTGTGCGGCGAGCAGCGCGGCACGGCGCAGGCGACCCTGTCGTGGCAGGACCGGTACGTGTTCGCGGCCAAGCCGCCCGTGTCGGGCGGTCGCTGCCGGGTCGAGTTGCACGCGACCGGACCTGGTACTCTCACGGCGCCCTGGCCCGGCATCGGGACGCAGGTCGGCAACGGCGAGAGCGTACTCAAGAGTGATCTGGTTTGGCTGCAGGGCAATGCCGTTGCCATGTCCTGGGACGCTGGCGTGAAGTTGAGTCGGCTCGAGTTTGTCTCGGTCATGCCGACCGGCAGTGTCCCGGCGCTCGAGAAACCTGCGGAGTTCGCAGAGACACCCGGGCGTATCTTCTGGGAAGCGGAGACGGTGGCGAGGCAGGAGCTTGGCGTGGCCAAGCCCTACACAAACCGCACGTTCCTTTCGAACGGGACCGGTCTGAGCGAGTGGACGGATGTGGGTCACAGTCTGACGTGGACGATGAACGTGCCAGCCGCCGGGCGATATGCGTTGGTGCTGAAGGCGGCGGTGTGGGACGCGGCGGGCGCGAAGCGCATGGTCCAACTCGACGGCCAGGACCTCAATGCGGGGCAACCGGTGGCGTTCGCCTGTACGGGCGGCGTCGGGGCCGAGCCGGCGCAGTGGAGGCACTTCGTCGTAGCCGATGCGTCCGGAGCGGTGTTGCCATTCGATCTCGCGGCGGGTTCGCACCCGCTGACCTTGGTCAACTATGGGGCGGGGATGAACCTCGACTATCTGGTGCTGGTCCCGTTGGCAAAGGTTACGGAGTGAGATGTCGCAGCGCGGCGCGGGCCGCGCTCCTGCGGTGCCTCGCCGTGTCTCCCGCCTCGTTCTGCTCTGTCTTGCCCGGGCGGAATACTCGGCTAGTGTATGGTAAGAAGGCAGCGGTGAAAGGGCGGCTTCATGAGCAATGACGCGGGCAAGGCTGATGTCCCGTTCTGCATTCTGCGTGTGCGGCAGGGCGATCGCGATGTGGCCGCCTACCAGGTCACGCAGTTTCCCTGCCGCATCGGGCGCGCGGAGACGTGCGACATTGCCATCTGCGAGCCGTCGGTTTCGACGCTGCACGCGGTGCTGGCACTGCTGCCGAACAACCAGATCCAGATCGAGGACCAGTGGAGCACGAATGGCATCTCGCTCGAAGGCCGGCGTGTGACGCAGGTCCTGGTTGATCGCCCTCTGCAAATGCGGCTCGGTCGTGTCGATGTCGATCTCGAACCAGGCGGAACGGCATTTCAGGCCGAGCTGGGCGCGGTGGCCCCGGTTGCGGCGGGGCCGCAGCCGGAGAAGAAGCCGGGCAAGTGCCTGTACCGGCACGAGGGTCGTGAGTATGGCCCGTTCACCCGCGAGCAGATGGAAGCGCTGGCGCGGGAGGGAAAACTGCTGAAGACCGACCTGGTGTGGATTCCCGATTCCATGTCCTGGCTGCAGGCGCAGTGCGTTCCCGGGTTGTTCCAGCGCAGTCCGCCGCCCGCGACGACGACAGTGAAACCGGACCTCGGTGCCGGCCAACCCGAGCAGACGGTTGCGGTGCAGGCGCCGGCGGTGGCGGCGGGCCAGGCGGAGGGCACGGCTGCCGTGTCGGCGACGTCCGTGGAACCGGCGACGCCCGTTCCCGTCCCGCCCGAACCGGTGCGGCCGGCGGAGCTCGTCCGCGTCAAGCCGCGCGTTCGCGAGATCACCGATGAGAAACCCGCCACCGAGCCTGTGGTCAGGATCCGCAAGGAGAAGGAAACGCCGAAGAAGGACGGCGAGACGCGCGACACGCAGACGCGGCGCGCGCTGGCGCGGCGCGGCATCGTCTGCCCGCATTGCTGGCACCGGTTCGACGTCGAGGAGTTTCTTTTTGTGGCGCGGCATCAGAGCCTGATCGGCGACCCGGTACTGGGCGCGGATGCGCAGCAGCGGTTTTTGCCGTCGCGTTTCACGCCCGAGGGGCACGCGCTGGACAGTATGGGCATGGCCTGTCCGGACATGGCCTGTCCGCGCTGTCACCTGCGGATCCCGCAGCCGGCCAGCGAGATGCCGCCGCTGTTCCTGTCGATCGTGGGCGCTACGGCGAGCGGCAAGTCGTATTTTCTGACCAGCATGACCTGGGACCTGCGCAACACGCTGTCGAAGAACTTCGCCGTTTCGTTCACGGACACCGACGCGATCAACAACCAGATCCTGAACGACTTCGAGGAGACGCTGTTCCTCAACTCTGACCCGGAGCAGATCGTGGCGCTGCGCAAGACGGAGCTGCAGGGCGAGTTGTACAACCAGATCCTGCTCGACGGCATGCTGATCAACCTGCCGAAGCCGTTCATGTTTTCCGTCACGCCGGCGGAGCATCACCCGGATTACGCGCAGGCCAAGGAGAAGATGTCGCGGACCCTGGTGCTGTACGACAACGCGGGTGAGCATTTCGAGCCCGGCATGGACTCGGTGGTCAACCCGACCACACAGCACCTGCTGCACTCGGACGCCATCTTTTTCCTGTTCGATCCGACCAAGGATGTGCGCTTCCGGCGTCTGCTGAAGGCCGACGACCCGCAACTGGCCAAGGGTGCGCGCGTGCAGCGGCAGGAGATCATCCTCACGGAGATGATCAACCGTATCCGCAAGTATTCCGGCATGCGCGCTGGCGCCAAGACCGGCAAGCTGCTGATGGTCATCGTATCCAAGGCGGACGTGTGGCTGGACCGGCTCAAGATGGATCTGCCGGAAGCGCCCTGGCGCTGGGAAGCGAAGTGGAACAGTTGCGGCGTCGACATGGAGCTGATCCGGACCGTGTCGTACTCCGTGCGCTGCCTGCTGGAAGAGGTTTGCCCCGAGGTGGTCACCACGGCCGAGTCGTTCGCGGGCGATGTGCTCTACCTGCCCAACAGCGCGCTGGGCCACAGCCCGAAACTGAACCCGGACTCGGGCATGATCGGCATACAGCCGGGCGATATCGAGCCGTTTTGGGTCTCGGCGCCCATGCTGTACTTCTTCTGTCAGCGCGGGTTCATTCCGGCGCAGCCGCGGACGCGGAAACGCGGGGTGGACACCGTCGCGGCGGAGTTCAAGGTTTCGGGCGACGTGGTGTTTGTGAGTCTGCCGGGACTCGAGAAGCCGCTGCAGGTGCCGCTGTTCTACACCGGCGCGCGGTTGCGCTGCCCGAAGACGGGCGCCTGGTTCGACATGCCCGTGCGGCGCAAGTGAGGCGGGCAGGGGTTTAGGCTGTAGGGGTTTAGGCTGTAGGTCCGGAGCTTGTCGGGTCAATGCAGGACCGAGACCTGCCACGTGGCCGTTGGAGTGGCGGGAGGCTGTCAGGACGCCGTGGGGTGTGTGCGGCTGCCGCCTGCAGCCTCAGAACCTGATTGGACACGTATGGCGCAGGAACTGATCTACACGTCGGCCAGCCGCGGGTTGCGGCCCGGAACGCGTGGTTTCTGCACCGTGGCCTACACCCAGGGCATGCGGCCGGAGACCATCCAGGTCCTGGAAGCGCTTAGTGCGTACACGAACCTGTATCCGCCACACCATCCGAAGGCCGACCTGGATCCTGTCCGAGTCGTTCATTGCCGCTACACCTTCGGCGGGCAGACCTTGAGCATTCTCTCGCGCATTGCACCGGCCCTAGCGGACCACACGCAACGTTCGAACAAGATCGCGCATCACGTCGTGCTCGGGCGGTCCGAACTGCCGGCCGGCGGTCCGGCCTGGCTGGCGCAGCAGTCGGCGTTCTTCCTCGAGCGTTGGGATGCCGAACCGCGGTGCATTTCCGTCCCGAAAGCGGTGCCGGCCGGCGACGGTCAGGTCGGTGGCGCGCGGCTCTGGCAGCAGGCCGTCGGCGATGCCGGTTGGGCGGGTGCGCTGGCGTATGCGGCCCTCAGCCGACCCGGGGTTCCCGCTTTCCTGATCTACGAGCCGGGCGTAGACGTGCTGGGGTTGTTTGCCGAGGCGCTCGCCCTGGTGCCTGCCGAACAGCGTTGGCAGATCACCTTCAGCACCTACTACACGTCGTTGCCGGCTGGCACCACCTGCTGTTGGCGAGGGTGCCCGGCCGACTCGGAGTACCAGGCGGAAGTGCGGCGCAATGCCCGGTCGCTGGTCATCGATCTGACCCAGCCGTCGGGCGTGCCGCCGTCCAACGCCCTGGTCGAACGCGCCCGGGGTCTGGCGTGCGGCGCGGGCGGCGGCGTTCCTGGGCGGACGACACGAAAGTGACCGGTCGAACATGACACCGGAAAAGCAGGTCATTCAGCAGATCGCCGAGCGGCTCCAGCAGGACAACCGTCGCAAAGACCCTGTCCTTGAAGACATTGCGGAGCAGTATGCGGCGCTCTGTGCCGGCATCAATCAGCGGTTGCTGAAGTGTCGCGAGTTTCTCGACAAGGGCATGCGCTCCGAGGCCGTGCACGAGGCAGGTGTCGCCCCTGCGCTGATCGAAATGGTCGAGGCGGCCAACTTCAAGGACCTGCAGAAGTGGCGCAAGCTGTGCGAGGACCTGGACCTGTTCCGGTGTCAGCCGCTGCACCTGGAGATCGTCGAGCGTCTGCGCGGGGAACTTGCCAAGGAGGAGGCGCTGGCGCCGCTGCTGAAACAATACCGGCGCCTGGTGTATCAGGGCGACAGAGACGGGTCCATCCGGCTGTTGCGCGACATTCGTGCCCAGGATCCCGCCAACCCCGTGTGGGCGGGGAACCTGACGCCGCTCGAGGAGGAGCAACTCCCGGAACTGACGGACAAAGTGCGTCAGGCATTGAAGGAGAACAACCTGCCGCGCCTCAGGGAACTGCACGGCGAACTGACGCATCCGCAGCGTGCGGTGCCGCCGCCACCCGAACTGATGAAGAAGATCGACGCCGCGTTGAATGCCGAGCGCATGCAAGGTTTGCAGGCCGACGCGGACCGGCTGGCCGGCCGGCTGCAGGCCGCGTTTCAGGCGCAGAACGCGGCGGACGTCGAGGGGTTGCTGGCCGAGTGGGACGCGCTCGCCGGCAGCGAAGGGCTGCAGCGGCCCTCCGCCGAAAGGACGGAGGCGGTGCAGGCGGCGCGCGCCTGGCTCGAGATCGAAAAGGCGCGCCTCCACCAGGAGGAGGAGCACCGCCAGGCCGTCACGGCGATGTGGGACTACCTGGGCGGCGGCGAGGTCCAGGCCATCGAGTTGGAGAAGCGCTGGCACGAACTGACCTCCGGCGGTCGGCCGGTTCCGGAGGAACTGCGACACAAGGTCCTGGAGACACGAGCGGCGCTCGCGCAGCATGCGGCGGCACGGCGGCACACGCTCTGGGGGACGGTCTGCGTGGTCCTCGTAGTCCTGCTCGGTGCAGTGCTGGCGACGGCGTGGCACGTGTCCAAGACCAAGGAAAAGCAGGCCACGCTGGACCGGTTGCAGGCGCTTGCGGCAGCGCAACGCTTCGCGGAGGTGAAGGCGGAAGTGGATCGCCTCGCGACGACGGACCCGAGTCTGTGCCGGAACCCGAAGGTCGGCGAATGGCGCACCCAGGCTGAGGCGGCCTTGGAGGCTGAATCGCAGCGGGTGGCGAAACTCAAATCGCTGATGGACGGTTTGGAGAGGGTTCGCAGCGGCGGGTACAAGGCACCCGAGGAAGCCGTCCGGCATCTGCTCGAGGAGGCCGGTCCGTTGGTGGCGGGGCACGACGAGGACGTGAAGGCGCTGAAGGCCTGGGAGGTGAGCTGGAGCATGGCGCGGGCCCGGGACCTGCAGACGGCGAGTCAGGAACTGGCGCACTACACGGACGCGATCCGACGCGGCTTGCAGGAGCGGACGATACGGCCGTTCGCGTCACTCGATGCCGAGCAGCGGGCCCTTTTGGAACTGGACGCGCGCCGGCGCGAGGGCGAGGCGGTGCTGGGCCGTGCGGCGCCGGCGGCCATCGACGAGTTCAATGCCGCGGTGAAGGAACTCGACGCCTGGGCGGCACAGTTTGCCACCACGAAGAAGGCGAACGAGGACGCAAAGCAGCTCAAGGAGCAGGCGCTGCAGCGGTTGCGGAGCGTACTTCCTGATCTGGCCGCCTACGAAGAGGCACTGCAGCAGCTTGTCGACGTACAGCCGCAGGCCCCGGACACGGCCGGGCTGCGGCGTGTTCTGCAGCAGATGCCTCAGATTCGGCAGGCGGTCGCGTTGCATGACTTGGCGGTGCGCGAATTCCCGCCCGCGCCGGAGGTGTTGGCGAAGATGCAGGAACTCGTGGGGCCCGAAGGTGCCCTGCGTGGCAGCGTATGGGAATCTGACCTGAACGCGTGTCTGGGCTACGCCAAGGCGACAGCGGAGATGCAGGCCAAGCTCACGGCGCTGGCTGTCGAGAACAAGGAAATGACCAACTCCCTATTGATCTACTACCGGCCCAAGGGCGAGGAAGCCTGGCGTCCGCTGTATCACCCGAAGCCGTTGCGCAGCCGCGAGGAGAAGGACGCCGACGGCACCTGCACAGCGTACTGGGGCGAGGTCTACTACTTCAGCCGCGACGACGAGGAACCGCACCTCTCGCACACCAGCAAACTGTTCCCCAACAAGCTGAATACCCGCGACTTCGATATCCGGGCCAAGCGCTTGGACCAAGAGAATGTGGTGCCGCTTGGCCAGTACCTCATGCGGTTCCTGGCCGGCTCGGTAGAGGCGAAGCAAGTCGACATTTACACGCTCGACGCCATCCTGAAGCTGCGCGACGAGCGCGACCTGCCGCTGGTTCCCAAGGGCTGGCTCGTCCGGCGCCTGGTGAGCCTGCTCGCCGAGCAGTTCGCGTCCGAAATGCCGGAAATGGTGGCGGCCAGGGCCGACTTCGAACGTGTCAACACCGATGTGCCGTGGATGAACCCGCGGCATCCACGCGTGCTTGCCGCTGAGGAGGAGATCCACGAGGCACTCGGGAAACTGCCCGACGTGCAACCCATCATCTCGCGCCTGTCCGTCTCGCGGACGCTACTGGCCCGGGCGCTGAGCCGGGGCGTGCGCGTGGCCGGCTCGTTCTGGCCGGGCGCCGGCGGACTGCTCGAACTGGTGCCGGCGCCGGGGACAACCTTTGGCGCGGCCTGGATTCTGCCCATCGGCGACGTTGGCGTGCGACCCCAGTTCAAGGTGGCGGTTCAGGCCGGCCCGACCGGCCGCACGGGCGTCCTGGCAGCGGTACAGAGCGAACTGGTCACGGGGCAAATCGCTCTGGCCCCGGCCGACGACGCCACCGGCGCGGCCGTGCTCAAGACGATTCCAGGCGCTGTCCGTCCGGCTGACACGCCATGGCCCGCGTCCTGGCCGGTCAACGACCGGTAACCGGCCTGGCGTGGCTCGGGCTACACCTGGTCGCAATCTCCGCGGTGAGCACCCGGCCTTGGACGGCAGGCCTGTCCTACGCGACCTACTTACGTCGATGAACCGGGTTGTTCTCGTATGAAGCGTTTGCACCCTGCCACAAGCGCGGCGGCGTCCGCAACGTCCCGCCTGGCAGTGTCCTGGTCCACGTGGCGTTTCCAGTCATAATCAGCGATCTGGCGATCCTCGAAAAGGCGCTGGAGTTGGCGCGAGGTCTCGGGCGCAAAAGCGCCCGTCTTGACGAACTCGCGGTTGAATGCTCCCAACGTTTGGGAGTGAGACGAGTATGACAGACCACGAGTGGCAAGCACCGCCGAAAGGGCATGAAACACCGCGTAGTAAGCCCGCGACGCGGCATCGCCATGAGCCCGGGCTTCGACGGCGCGCTCTGCAGAAGACAGCATCTCGTCGGCCTTCGCCAGAATGGCCGTCAGGACTTCGGCTGTGGCCGCGAAGTCCGTCATAGTACGATGCCCTCCCGTTGGATGTTCCAACCGATCGGGAACCGGCGACTCTCCTGCCATTCAGCCTCGCTGTACAGGAGCGCGCCAAAAAGCTGATCGTATCGGTTCAACATCTCGACCCCGGCATCGAGAACCGCCTCGCGCACGTCCTGAGTCCGTTTGTCGACCACAACCAGAAAATCGTAGTCAGATCCTTCTCGGGCGTCGCCGCGGGCTTGTGAGCCGAAAAGCACGACGCTCATCAAGCGTGCCCCGAGCTTTGTCCTCAGCACGTCGGCGTACTCACGTGCCTTGTCAATGCTGGTTTTCACAGTCGTTCTCCTCGAACGCAAATTACCACAACATCGCTCAAAGCACAAGGCAGAATGCCCTGAGTCGGGCCGGTGCTCGGGTCGCAGCGGGATTGACAGTCCGGCATGTCGTGTTATCTTTATTTCGAAAGTTCACACGATGAAAAAGACCGCCTTGTCACGTTTCAGTGTTTCGATGCCGCAGGAGTTGGCCCGGCAACTCGACGGCATGGCGGCGGCCAAGGGGTATGCGAACCGTTCTCAGGCCGTGGCCGACATGGTTCGCGCGCAACTGGTTGAGGAGCACGCGCATGCGGGTGGGCAGGAGATAGCGGGCACGATCACGCTGGTCTACGACCATCACCGGCGCAACATTCAGGCGCTGCTGACGGACATCCAGCACGATCACCAGGACTTGATCCTTTCAGCGCTTCACGTGCACTTGGATCACCACAATTGCATGGAGGTTCTGGCGGTGCGCGGCGGCGCCGACAGTGTCCGGCAACTGGCGGATCGGCTGGTCACCGCCAAGGGCGTGAAACACGGCAAACTGACGGTGACCACGACCGGCAAGGAGTTTGCCCGATAGGCGCGGGCTGCGGGCGCCGGGGGGGGGCAGGTGTCAGGTGTCAGGTGTCAGGTGTCAGGTGTCAGGTGTCAGGTGTTAGGTGTCAGGTGGGCGACGGCCGAGAGGTGTGCCCATCCGTTTCGTCCTTTTTCCCCGTCCCCGCCCCCGACACACTGAAACCTGAACACTTTCCAGCGACAGGACCGACGACATGCATATTCCCGACGGGTTTCTTGACGCCAGGATAGCCGCGGCCAGCGGTGTTCTGGCGCTGGCGGGCGTGGGCGTGGCGTTGCGGACGGTGAAGCGGACGGTGCCGCCGCGGCGCGTGCCGTTGATCGGGTTGGCGGCCGCGTTCGTGTTCGCGGCGCAGATGCTGAACTTTCCGGTCGCGGGCGGCACGTCGGGGCACGTGATCGGCGCCGTCCTGGTGGCGGTGCTGCTGGGGCCGGAAGCGGCCGTGCTGGCGATGACGGCGGTGCTGGTTCTGCAGTGCTTCATGTTTGCGGACGGCGGCGTGACGGCGCTGGGTGCGAATGTGTTCGACATGGCGCTGGTCGCGCCGGTGGTCGGGTACACGGTGTATGCGTTGGCGGTACGCCTGGCCGGCACGGGCCTGCGATCGCGCCTGTTTGCCACGGCGTTCGCGGCGTGGTGCTCCACGGTGGCGGCGGCGACCTGCTGCGCCGGGCAACTGGCGCTGTCGGGCGCGGTGGCGCCGGGCGCGGCGTTCCCGGCCATGGCAGGCGTGCACATGCTGATCGGCATTGGCGAAGCCCTGATCACGACCATGGTCATCGCCACGGTGGCTGGGGCGCGGCCGGAACTGCTGACGGTGGGAGGCGACGAGGCGGAACTGCCACGGTACTGCGGCACGGTGGTCACCGGATTGATCGTGTCCCTAGGGCTGGCGGTCTTTGTGGCGCCGTTTGCGTGCGGCTGGCCGGACGGGCTCGAGAAGGTCGCCGTGGTCCTGGGCTTCGCGCCCCGTGCGGCAGAACAGCCGCTGATTCCGTCGCCGTTGCCGGATTACGCCGTGCCGGGTGTGAGTTCCGCGTTCGCGTCCACGGCGGTAGCCGGTGGTGTCGGGACGGTGATCGCATTCGTTCTGGCGTGGATTCTGGCCCGTGCGCTGACGCCCCGGCCCGCGTCTGTGTGTGCCGGCGAAACCCGGAAAGAGTCCGATCGTGCATGAGCTTCTGCTCAGTCCGTACCAGCACCGGCAGAGCCGGATTCACCGGCTGCCCGCGGGGATGAAACTCGCCGGCGCCGGGGTGTTTGTCATGACGGTCGTGCTGCTGCCACGTACCGTGTGGTCGGCATACGGCGTTGCCGCTGCGATTCTGTTGCTCGTCGCCGCGTTGTCGCGACTGCCGCCGGGACGCCTCGTGCAGCGGCTCCTGCTCGTCGAGCCGTTCGCCTTGGGAGTGGCACTGTTGGCCTTGCTGCAACCGAACGGTCTCGAGATCTTCCTGGCGATGTTGACCAAGAGCACGCTTTGCCTCTTCTGCATGGTTCTGCTGGCGGCAGTCACCCGTTTCTCGGACGTGCTGCAGGTGCTGTGGCGAATCGGAGTCCCGAGCTTGCTGGTGACGACGCTGGCGCTGATGTACCGGTACCTGTTCCTGCTGTTCGACGAGGCCGGCTGCATGGCGCGGGCACGCCGGTCCCGCACGTTCCGGGCCGACCGTTGGTCGGTGTGGCGCAGTTCGGCAACGGTGATTGCCCAACTCTTCGTGCGCACCTCGGAGCGCGCGGAGCGCGTCTACGCCGCGATGTGCGCCCGAGGCTGGAAGACGTGAATGCCGCCCCGCGCCCACGGTCTGACGGTTCCGACCGTCACGATGATCCCGAAGAGTCCGAAGAACTCGAAACGCCCCTCTGCACCGGTCAGCAAGTGAGAGCATCGCGTGAACGCCATTGAAGTCAATGCATTGTCCTACCGCTACGCGGACGGCACTGAGGCGCTGCGCGAGATCAGCTTCAGCGTTGCGGAGGGCGAGCGTGTGGGGTTGATCGGACCCAACGGTGCGGGCAAGTCGACGCTGCTGCTGCACCTCAATGGGTTGCTGCCCGAGCGGCCCGCGGCGCAGCCGGCCATCCGTGTCTTGGATATGCCGGTAACCGACCCGCACCTGCTGGAGATCCGCGCCAAGGTGGGACTGCTGTTCCAGGACCCGGACGACCAGCTCTTCTGCCCGACGGTCCGCGAGGACGTGGCCTTCGGTCCGCAGCAACTTGGGGTGCAAGAGCCGGCGTTGACGTCGCGCGTGTCACAGGCGCTTGAGCAGGTGGGGTTGCGCGGCTACGAGGAGCGGCTGCCGCATCACCTCAGTCGCGGCGAGCGTCGCCGTGTCTGCCTGGCGGGCCTGCTCGCCTGCGACGCGCGCCTACTGGCCCTCGACGAGCCGACCAGCGACCTGGACCCGCGCGGCCGGCGCGAACTGAAAGCGCTGCTGCAGCGTCTGCCGGTGGCGCAGATCATCGCCACACACGACCTGGAACTGGTCGTCGAAATCTGTCCGCGCGTGCTGGTGCTCGACCACGGCGCGATCGTGGCGCAAGGCCCCACCGAGACGCTGCTGAACGACGAAGCGCTCATGCTCGCGCACGGCCTGGAGCGCCCGCATATCCTCCGCCACCACCACCCGCACTGACACGAAACGAGGGCGGGGACGCTGTCCTCGGACCCCTGCCGGGGGGGCGTCATTGACTCCCCCCAGGCCCCCCTCGATCTTTGCGGACGTGCGGCGGGAAACGGCACGACACGGAGTACCGTTTCGCGCCGCAGTGGCCGATCGGCGCTGCCCGCGCCGATGCAAGAACAGTGGCCCCGTCGTCCCGCTTGCGCCGTGCCGCCCGCCGTCCACATCCCCCCTCCCTCCGTGGCCACGCGTCACCCGGACCGCCTGAAGGGCGCGTCGATTTAGTGAGGCTGCACTGCAGGCCTTTCTGAGTGGCGGGAGCGGCTCGGGGAGCGGCTCGCTCCCGCATGCCGGACCGAGCCGGTCCTGCCACTTTGGGTGTGGTTGCGCATCTGAGGTGGTTAAATCGACAGGCCCTGAACGCGGAACTACAAGCCTGGCGCCACGCCTCACCGGCGTCGGGCCTGTTGGGCGGGTTGCGCCACAAACGGGGCAGAGTACCGGTTTCGTGTGCCTACCGCTGACCTGACACCCGAAACCTGACACCTCTCCCCGTTTCACTCCACGCGTCGGATGTAGACGTAGTACGCCGAGCCGTAGCGGCCGGCGCAGTCGGAGAACTGGGCCCGCACGTGGCGCGGGCCGGCGTCGAGACGCAGGCGGAAGGTCGCGCCGGCGTCGCCGGGGGTGATGGCGAGGCACTGTTGCGGCAGACCGCTGAGGTTCAGGCAGGCGGTGTTGTAGCCCAGCGCCTTGCCGCCGGTGTAGTGCGTTTCGGCGCCTGGCGCAATGGCGTCGCGCCGGTACTCGATGTCGGGCCCGGTGATGCCGCCACCGATCGCATGCCCCGCCTCTTTCGGCCAGCGTCGGAGTTCGAACTCGTAGACGCCGGCCGTCTCGACCTGCACCTCCCAGTAGCCGTGGCAGATTTCGCCCTGGCGCACCTGCGCTTGGTTCCAGACCAGCGAGTGGTCCTGCTCATTGCGCAGGTCGTGGCTGTTCAGGACGGCTTCCGCCTGGCCGGGCGCGCCGACACTGACCGGAATATCGTCGTCCATCTGATGCGAACAGAGGTCCCACCACGTCTCGTAGGCGGCGCGCAGTTCGGCGACCAGGGCGGGGTACCGGTCGGCGACGTTGTGCGCCTGGAGCGGGTCGGTCGCGATGTCGTACAGTTCATCGCGATTCACCAGGCGCCAGGTGTCTTTCATGACGCAGCTCATGCGCCACTTCAGCGGGTGCGCCACGCGCTGCGTGTCGGTGACGGCGGTGCGTTCGCGCCACCGTCCGCCCGGTTCGCCGCGCAGCAGCGGCGCCAGGCTGTCGCCGTGGAACGAGCGCCCGGCGGGTGTGCGGACTCCGCACAGGTCCAGGATCGTGGGCATGAAGTCCACGTAGCTGGTGAGTTCGGGGACGCTGCGACCGCCGCCAACCTGCCCGTTTGGCCAGCGGACGAAGAACGGCACACGATGCCCGCCGTCGTATGGGCTGCCCTTCAGGCCGCGCATGCCGGCAGTGTACATGTCGTCGACGCGTTCGCCCAGGCCGGTCTGGCCGTTGTCACTCATGAACACCAGAACTGTGTCGTCCTCGATGCGGAGTTCGCGCAGTTTGGCGCGCAACCGGCCGAAGTTCTCGTCGATGTTCGTGATCATGCCGAGGAAGCGCGCGTACTGCTCGCTGGCGGTCTTGTCGCGGTACAGGTCGCGGTACCGCGGTTCGACGTTGAACGGGCTGTGCGGCGCGTTGGTCGAGATGTAGCAGAAGAACGGCCGCTCGCGATTCGTCTCGATGAAGCGCAGCGCCTCGGCGAAGAACGCGTCCGTGCAGTAGCCGTCGAAGTGCTGTGGCGTGCCGTTGACCTGGTAGGTGTCGTCGAAGTAGTCGTTGCCCCACCAGTCGGGTTGATTGCCGATGCCGCCGCCGCCGTGACACACGACCGTCTCGAAGCCGCGATCCTGCGGGCGGTAGGGGTACTCGTCGCCCAGATGCCACTTGCCGAACAGCCCGGTGCGGTAGCCGTTGTCGCGCAGTGCGGCGGCGAGCGACCACTCGTCGCGCCGCAGCAGCGAGCGCCCGCCGATCGTGTGCCAGACACCGGCCGAGTTGCAGTAGTGCCCGGTGAGCAGGCCGGCGCGGGTCGGGGCGCAGGTCGTGCCGGAGTGGAACTGCTCGAACCGCACCGCCGCCCCGTGGAACGCATCGAGTTCCGGCGTGCGCACAAACGGATGCCCATGGCACCCCAGCGGCGGATAACCCTGGTCATCGGTCAGAACGAAGACGACGTTCGGTTGGCGTGACATGGGGTGGGGGTCTCCTGTGCTATGCCACCGCCGCATCCTTCCCTTGGCCGCACGCGAGGGGACAGCAAGGCGAAGGCCGCGTGCGGAATCATCCTGGCAGGTGCTGCGGATGGTCGCGCCTGGCATGCAGAACGCGGAACACGATCACCTGGTCATCGTCGATCCGGTAGAAGATCTTATACGGGAACCGTCGACAAAGCACACGACGGAATCCCCGGTAGTACACCGGATGCAGGTCGGGGCAGTGGGTCAAGATGTCGACGGCTCGGCCGATCTCGTCGAGGAAGTTCTCCCCCAGTCCTGGCTGCTGCCGGTTGTACCATTGCTGGGCTTCCGCCAGATCGGCCTCAGCCCGGGCACGGATCGAGACCGTCCATTTCATGCCGGCGCTTTCCTCCTAAGCCGCGCGGCTACCTCCGGCCAAGGCGAGCCGCCATCGCGGTCGCGCTGGTATGCCTCTAGTTCCCGGTCCAAGAGTGCCTTCTCATCGTCGGTTGGGCCGCGGTCCTCGACCAGGCCGCGCTCCTCAAGTTCCCAGAGACACTCCCAGACGACGCCGCGATCGGCCGCGGTGAGATGCGTCAGAGCTTCCAGGATTTCGGTCTTGCTCATACTTGGGAATCTATTGCCTTGCGCCCCGTTAGGCAAACCGAACGGGGCGGCCACCCTGGCAAGGCAGCCGCTTAAGTTGGGGGGCATTCGGTGGGACCTTGGCGTCACGTGACGGACGGCTCATCGATAGGGGACTGCGGAGTGCGCAGCCCCAGACTGCATGCCTGGTCGCTCAACCGTGAGCGACCCGGGACCGAAGCGCGTGGTTCACCGATTTCGAATCGGGGAAACGGGCCCGCAGGTCGGGATCCAGCATGACGTCACCGTCGGCCAGCGTGAAGTGGCGTTCATCGACAGTACCATCGGCTTTGCGGATCCGAACGACATGCCCTGCACGGTAGGCGCGGACATGTTTCCCCCGGACGCCGCGGGAGAAATCGTACTCGGCTCTCATTGCGTCCCCACCGTTAGCGTGTGGCCTTGCTTTCATAGTCTGTTCGTTCCGTTCTCGTGGCCTTCCGGCAACCGATGATGCGTATGCTTTGTCCGCGCTCAGTGTAGTATACCACCAGCAATCGTCCCGTTGCCGACATCCCAATGTCGAGCCAGCGGTTTTGCTCTTCGGAATGGTCCGGGTCCGCGATCGTTACCGCAAGCGGGTCGTTGAACACGGTGCGCGCTTCCTCAAAGGAGACGCCATGCTTGACGAGATTCTTCCGCGCCTTGGTCTCATCCCATTCGAACGTCAGTTCCGTTCCACGGTTCCCCCAGTGCCAGCCGCCACTACTTCACCGGCTTGAGGACGAGGCCGCGCAGGTCCATGCCTTTCTGTTTCGCGAACTTGGGAACCATGACCTTGATGGTGTTCTCGCCCTTTTTCAAGCGCAGGACGGCGGCCTTCTTCAGCTTGAACTCACCGGCGGTGTCGCGGGTCTTGCAGACCTGGCGTTTGGCACCGGCGGTGGCCTGCGTGCCGGCGCAGCCGAATCCGAAGACCATGCCGTTGGGGGCGAGCCACGGGGTCGTTTTGCCGTTGACGATGAACTCGACCTCGCTGCCGCCCTGGTCCTTGTCGACGGCGTAGTCGAGCGAGGCCTGGTAGTTGCCGGTCTTCGGCACGGTGAAACTCCACTCGACGTTGTCCTTCGGGTTGATCCAGTTGCCGGCGTGGATCTGGCCGTCGCGGCTTTCGTAGCGGATGCGCATGCCGTGCGGGCCGTCGAGCATGCCGTACAGGACCGGCAGGTTCACGACGCGATCGACGCCGGGCTTGATCACCACCTTCTCGACCTCGGGCGCGCCATCGAGCTTGACGACCAGGACGCTGGCCGCCTTGTCGGGGGCCTTCTTTGGCAGCGTGATGACCCAGTCGGCGCCGTCGCGGGCGAAGTCCAGTTCGGGCTTGCCCTTCTCGAGCAGGCAGACCTTCTTGACCTGGTTGCTCAGGTTCGGCAGGCGTACGGTGCGGTCGCCCGGCCACTCGAAGACGTGCACGTAGAGCGTGTCGCCCTTGGTGGTGACGCGGCCGTAGAACGGCAGGAGGTTGAACGGGCTGGCCGTGGTGCCGTAGATGGCCTCGGAGTACTTGTCCATCCACGTGCCGATCGCGTTGAGGCGGTCGACGAACTCCTTCTGCACCGTGCCGTCCGGTTTCGGGCCGATGTTCAGCAGCAGGTTGCCGCCCTTGGAGACGATGTCGACGAGCATGCGGATGAGGAACTCGGAGGTCTTGTAGATTTTTTCGTTCTTGTCGTAGCCCCACCAGTGCGAGGTCATGGTGATGCAAGCTTCCCAGAGGCGCGGCTGGCCTTTCTCGTCCACGATGCCGGTCGGCGGGATGCGCTGCTCGGGCGTGTACAGGTCTTCCTGGGTGAAGTGGCGGTCGTTGATCAGGATGTCCGGCTTGAGCTTGCGCGCCGTGGCGTTGGTTTGGGCGCCGCCGAGTTCTTCAGGCTTGTTGATCCAGCCGCCGTCATACCAGAGGACGAACGGGGCCGGGCGGTACTCGGTCATAAGCTGGCGGATGTGTTCGCGCATGTACCGGACGTAGTCCATGACGTTGTGGCCTTCGGCCGGGCGCGTCTCCTTCTCCCAGTCGAGGCGCGGCAGGTAGTCGTCGTGATGCCAGTCCATGATGGAGTAGTAGTAGCCGACCTTGAGGCCCTTCTTCAGGAACGACTTGGTCATCAGGCGCAGAACGTCCTTGCGACAGGGCGTCTGGGTGACCTTCCAGTCGGTGTTGTGCGCATCGAACATGCAGAAGCCGTCGTGATGCTTGGTGGTGATGACCATGTACTGCATGCCGGCGCGCTTGGCGAGGGCGGCCCAGGTGTCGGGGTTGAACTTCTTCGGGTTGAACTTGGGCGGCAGTTTTGCGTACTCGCTCTCCGGGATCTTGTCGACGGTGCGAATCCACTCACCCTTGCCCAGCAGCGCGTAGACGCCCCAGTGAATGAACATACCGAATTTCGCGTTCCGGAACCACTGGCGTGTCTGTTCGCGCGGCGTCCGTTTTGCACTCGATTTTTTCGCCATGGTAAGCCTGTCCTTTCGTTGCCTTCGCTGCGGTGAAATGTGCTGTTGCCCGGGGTCCGCCGGGGTTGCCCTCGATTCGAAACAGGTCAATAACTCACCCTACACCGCGCGTAGGATAGCGAAATGCATGCGACCACCTAACTTGTGTACAATTCACGCCCGGGCGGAGTGCCGGCGGTGGCGGGAAGAACGGACGAAACGGACCCAACGGACGGCCCGGCGACTCTGCGGCAGGCGGGGCGCTTGGCAGGGGCGGGTCGGGGGTGTCTATTGTCGGCAGGCCGGACGCCGGGCCGGCCGTTGCCAGCCGTTGGTAGTGCCAGGCTTGGCATGGAAAAGGAAGAACGGACTGGACGGAGAGACGAAGACTGGAGACGAAGAAGGGAGACCGAAATCTGGGTCTTTGTCTCAAGTCTTCGTCTCTAGTCTTTCTCTGGTCTTTGTCGCTTCTTGCGGAGGAGACGTCACCATGACCAGTGCATCTGCCTCCTTTGTCGGCGCGATTGACCAGGGCACGACCGGAACGCGGTTCATGGTGTTCGACCGTGCGGGGCAGCCGGTCGGGTCGGCGTACCGCGAGCACCGGCAGATCTACCCGCAGCCCGGGTGGGTTGAGCACGACGCGGAGGAGATCTGGCGGAACGCGCTGGTGGTCATGGCCGAGGCCCTGTCGTGCGCCGGTCTGGGGCTTGGCGACCTGGCCGCGATCGGGATCACGAACCAGCGTGAGACGACCGTGCTGTGGGACGGGGCGACCGGGCAGCCGATCCACAACGCCATCGTCTGGCAGGACCGTCGCACCGCGGCGCGCTGCGACGAGGTCAAGGCTCGGGGTCTCGAAGAGAGCATTCGAGGCAAGACCGGACTACCGGTCGACGCCTACTTCTCGGCGACCAAGATCGAGTGGCTCCTGCAGCACTGCCGTGATGCCGTGAAGGGCCGGCGCATTCTGTTCGGCAACATCGATACCTGGCTGATCTGGAAGCTCACCGGCCAGCACATCACCGACCCGACGAACGCCTCGCGCACGCTGCTGTTCAATCTCGACACGCTCGACTGGGACGACGGACTGCTGCGGCTGTTCGGCGTGCCGCGCGAGATCCTGCCTCGGGTCCGGTCGAGCGCCGAGGTCTACGGCACACTGCGCCCCGACGCTTGCGGCGACCATCTGGACCGTATCAAGGCAGCCGGCCGGTCGGGCGAGACTCCGGTGGCGGGGGATCTTGGTGATCAGCAGGCGGCGTTGTTCGGTCAGGCGGGGTTCACCGCCGGTGAGATGAAGAATACGTACGGAACCGGGTCGTTCCTGCTGCGGAACGTCGGGGCGGTGCGGCCGCCGCCGCGCGCCGGGCTGCTCAGCACGATTGCCTACGCGTTGCCGGAGCAGCCGGTCAGCTACGCTTTGGAGGGATCGATTTTCATCACCGGCGCGGCCATTCAGTGGCTCAGAGACGGGCTGGGGATTATCCGTTCCGCCGCGGAGACCGAGGCCATGGCGCTGTCCGTGCCGGACACGGGCGGCGTGTATTTTGTCCCGGCCCTGGCGGGGTTGGGCGCCCCGTACTGGGCCCCGTACGCGCGCGGTACGTTGGTTGGATTGACGCGGGGGACGACCGCGGCGCACATTGTCCGGGCCACGCTTGAGGCCATTGCCTATCAGACCCGAGATGTGGTCGAGGCCATGCTGGGTGGGCCGGCCGCCGCGGGAGGGCTGCCGTCGTTGCGGGTCGACGGCGGTGCGGTGAAGAACAACTTCCTGTGCCAGTTCCAGGCGGATGTCCTTGGCGTACCGGTGCTGCGGCCGCGGGTCGAGGAGACGACCGCCCTGGGCGCTGCCTATGCGGCAGGTCTGGCGGTGGGCTTCTGGGCGGGGCTGGACGATATCCGCCGTCTCTGGCAGCCGGAGCGAACCTTTGGCCCCGTCATGTCTGCCGAGTCGCGCGATCGACTGTACGCGCGCTGGCAGGAAGCGGTGCAGTGCGCCCTGGGATGGCGCGCGGAGGTGTAGCGGCTACGTTGACGCCCGTGGGCGCTGCGGTGGGCGCTTACGGCGCGGGAGGCGCGCCGTCCAGGAGTTGCCGGATGCGGTTGGCGACGTCGTGCCGGCTGAAGGGCTTCTGAATGAAGCTGGTCCGGTCCTTGGGCACGCCCAGTTGTGCCACACGCTCCTCTGGGTAGCCAGAGGTGAGGATGACTTTCAAGTCCGGGTACGCAGCGCTCAGTTTCTCCGCCAGGGTCGGGCCGTCCATCCCCGGCATAACCACGTCGGTGAAGAGCAGTCCGATGCGTTTTTCCGATTCCTCGGCCAACCGGAGGGCCTCCTCGGCCGTGGTGGCCTCGATCACTTCATAGCCGAGTTGCCGAAGGATTCGGACCTCGACGCGGAGTACGTCCGGATCATCCTCGACCAGCAGAATCGTTTCGTCGCCCTTGGCCAATGACGACGGTCTCGCGTCCGCAGCCCGCTCCTGCGGCGGTTCGCTGCAGCGGGGCAGATACACGTCGAAGGCCGCGCCCTGTCCGGGAGCACTGTCCACGGCAATGTACCCATCGTGTTGGCGGACGATGCCGTACACCGTGGACATCCCCAGCCCGCTGTTCGAGGTGGGGCTCTTGGTGGTGAAGAACGGCTCAAAAATGCGGGCTCGCACATCCTCAGGCATGCCGTGCCCGGTATCGCTGGCCCGCAGGCGCACGTAGTCGCCCGCGACGAAGTCGACCGTCTCCGGGAACCGGTGCCGGTCGGCCTCGGTGAGGATCGCGTTGGCCGTCTCGATGGTCAGGCGGCCACCGTTCGGCATGGCTTCTCGGGCGTTGACGCACAGGTTGACCAGGACCTGCTGCATCTGCGCCGGGTCGACGCGGACCGCACCCAGGTTGGGATCCGGCCGGAATTGCAGTTCGACGTCTTCGCCGATGAGGCGCAGGAGCATCTCGCGCGTGTCCGCCAGTGCCTGGTTAAGGTCCAGGACCTGTACCCGCAACACTTGGCGCCGTGAAAACGTCAGCAGTTGCGAAATCAGCTTGGCCGCTTGCTGGGCCGTGTGCAATATCTGGTTCACCTCTTGCGCCGCGGCGGACTCACCCCGGAGTTGATCGCGCACAAACTCCGCGCCTGTGATGATCACCATCAGCAGGTTGCTGAAATCGTGTGCGATGCCGCCGGCAAGCTGTCCGACGGCCTCGAGGCGTTGCGACTGGCGCAGTTGCTCCTGCAGAGCCAGGTGTTCGCTGATGTCGGTGAGAATGCCGCTGAGGCCAATGCACTTGCCCTCGACGAACGTGGGATGACTCGACGTCTGGACCCAGCGCACCCCGCCCGACTTGGTGAGCAACCGGTAGTTTCCGGGGCGCGTCCGTCCGGTCAGCACTTCGTAGAAGCGTTTGCGGATGCGCTCGACGTCTTCCGGGTGGATGAATTCGGTGAAATCGTGGCCCACCACGTCCTCGGCCTTGTACCCGGTCAGGAGCTCGACGGCCGGGCCAATGTAGGTAATCTTGCCCAATTCGTTGGTGGCAAACAGAATCTCGTTGATATCCTCGACCAGGCGCCGATACTTGGCTTCCGAGTCCTGCAGGGCCTCGATGGCCTCCTTGCCTTCCGTGACGTCTTCATAGCAGCCCAAGACCCCGACGACACGGCCCTTCGCGTCTCGCAGCGGGATCTTGTTGGTGCGCAGGAAACGGGGCAGACCGTCCGGCCCGGTGCGTATGTCTTCATAGTTGAGCCGTGGGGTACCGCTGGCCATAATTTCTTGGTCGTCGCGGCGGTACCGGTCTGCCTCGTCGCGCCAGGCGGCGCGGTAGTCGTCCTTGCCAATGAGGTCTTCCGCGGTCTCGAGCCCGGCGTCTTTGGCGAACGACTCATTGCAGCCGAGGAAAATGGAATAGCGGTCCTTCCAGAAGACGCGCACGGGGATGGTATCCAGGACCATGCGAAGCATCTGCTTGGAGGCCGCCATCTCTTTCTCGGCCCGAGCCCGTTCCAAGCGCAGGCACCGCAGCTTCTCCTCGGCGACCGACAGGTCAGCCTGGGTCTTCTCGAGCAGACGCTTCATCTCTGCCGCCGGTCCGGGGGCGACCTGAACATCACAGGAACCAGATTCCGTGATCTGCGGTGTCGCGGGGTGACGACCCTGTCCCGGACGGCGCTTCTTCTCCGGTTTGGCTTCGGTCTTGGTCTTATTTGATTTTCGTGTCGAGGCCATGAGCACTGCCGGCGGCGGCAGACAAACTCCTATAGTTGGTCGAGACCAGCAGGTCGGGACCGGCGGACCGGCATTCCTGCTCTTGAGCGGTGAGAATTTAGCATCACCGGCCGCCCCTTGGCAACCCATCGTGCCGCAAATCCACTCCAAAATGTGTCTGAATGGGCGCGTTTTACCACTCTGGGATCAAGCCGTTGCATTGCCAACAGGCCGGTTGGGGCCGGATGGCAAACCTGGGTCGTGTTGCGGCCAGCCTTCCGGGCCGGAGGTCCCCCCCCTTGCCGGTCGGCACGGTCTTGGCACGTAATGCGTCGCGGGTGGAGATAAGGTCGAAGTCTGACCTGGGCTGACGCCTAACGTGGTCGAAGGGCTCGCTCCGACACCCGCGACTCGCGGGAGCGAGCCGCTCCCGCCACTTTGGCTATCTACCGCCGAACCGTGCGCCCGCGACGCATTGCCTTGGCACGCGGTGGCGCTTGGGACTCGGCCACGGACGGCGCTATGGTAAGGGCCATGCAGGCACCTCGGGAACAACCGGGCGAGAGTGGACGGAGCACCGTTGGCGAACCCGTCGCCTGGACGGTTCGGGTGGCATGGATGGCGCTTGCAGCGTGGATTGCGGGGGCCGCGCTTGGGGGTCTGATTGACGGTGACATCTGGTTCCATCTGGCGGGCGGACGGTGGATGCTCGCCCACGTTCAGGTGCCGCACTCGGACGAGTTCTCCTTCGCCTCGGCAGGGCGTCCGTACGTCTGCCTGCACTGGCTGTTTCAGTTGGGTGTCTACGCCTGCTACTGCCTGATGGGCGACGCCGGGTTGATGCTGCTGAAGGCGGTGCTGATCGTTGCCGGTCTGGCGCTGGCCTTCAAGGCCTGCGGACTGCGCGGCACGGACGGCAGCTTGCTGCTGCTGTTACTGGTGTTCCTGGGAAGCACCGCGACCTTGTCGCTGCGACCGTTGCTGGTGTCGCTGGTGTACCTGGCCGTCCTCCTGTGGGTCTGGCGGGCTGACCGTCATCCCTGGCTGTTTCCCGTCACCCTGCTGCTGTGGGTTAACACCCATGGCCTGTTCGTTCTCGGGTTGCTGGTGGCGGCGGCCTGGATGGTCGAGGCGCCATGGCGACGGTGGCGCTGGGCTCTGCTCAGCGCCGGTGCGTGTTTCCTGAACCCGTACGGGGTCAAGGGCGTCCTGTTCCCGCTGCTGCTCTACACGCGGATTGGTGAGCGCAACGTCTACTCGGAGAACATTATCGAGTTCGCGTCGCCGTTGCGGCACGGCCTGTTTCTGACGCAGCCGGCAGGTTGGGCCTGTCTGATTCTGTTCGGTTGCGGGGTTGGGGCGCTGGCCGTGCACGGGTGGCGCGGGCCGCGACAGCGGGTGCCGGCCCTGACTTTGTTGTTCGCGGGGTTTGCCTTTCTGTATCTGCTGGCGCTGCGGAACATGGCGCCGTTCGCGGTGGTGGCGGCTTGGGTTGTCGCCGAATTGTTGCCGGGACTGCGTGCCTGGCAGTTTGGTTCGCCGTCGCGCCGCATGGGGGTTGTCCTCGGTGTCGCTGCCGTGGCTCTGAGCGCGCATCTCACCGGCTCTCTGGCCGGCCATCCCCAGGCGCTGCGGCAGCACGGGGTGGATCGCGGATGGGGTCGTGCCGCTGCGTATGCGACGCCGGCGGCGGCGGTTGCCTATCTGCGTGAACACGGATGGAAGGGGCGTTTGTTCAACGACTTCAACTGGGGCGGGTACCTCATCTTCCAGCTTGGCCCGGAGACGCCCGTGTTCATGGACCAGCGGCTCGAAGTCCACGCGCAGGAGGAGTTCTCGCGCTACGTCGACCTCACACGCGACCCGCGCCGGTTTGCGGCGCTGGATCAGGAGTACGATTTTGATCTGGCGCTGTTCTCGCACGTTCCGTTCACCGGGCTGCCGGCCCTGTTCAAGCTGCTGCATGAGAACCGTACCTGGTGTCTGGTCTATGCCGATGCCCGCGCGGTCATCTTCTGCAAGGACCGACCTGCGAACGCAGCCCTGCTTGCCGACCGGCGCCTGCCTGCCGCACCGCCTCCGGAGAAAGCGCCGTCATGGCGTCAGCGCTACCTGGAGGCGAGCGCTGTGGCCGCGCCGTGGTGGCGGGCGCCGGACCTGGTCGGCGTCTACCGCGAGGTGGGACTCGGCATGCTGGCGGTGCACAACGGTCAGCCGCTCGAGGGGCTGGCTCGGCTCGTGGAAGCTGCTGAACTCACGCCCGGCATTGGCGACGTCCATTTTCTCATCGCCTGCGCCGCGCTGGAGGCCGGCGACCAGGAGCTGTTCCGCTGCGCCGCCGAGAGGTTGCAGATCGTGCAACCCAGGCACCCCGAGTTGGCGGACCTTCTCCGCCTCGCCGAGACGATGGCGAAACAGGCCGCACCTGCACCGCGGTGAAGGTCCGGGCGCCCCCGTAGAATGATCCGGGTTGGGGTGCATATTATGCGCGTCGAACCAACGTAACCGGGAGGGCACGTTTCATGGCGACCCAAGCGTTCAACGTCGGTTCGGTCAGTCTGCGTTCCATGCCGTTCTGGTGCGTCGGCAACCCGCTGAGCGACCCATTCGGCGGCAAGGTCCTGAACTCCATCGACTCGCTCGAGACGGCCAACATCCTCGGCTGGGCCGCCGGCGCGGGACTCATCGAGTGCACCCGTTTTCACGATGACGACCTGGTGCCATGGGATCCGCCGGCGGACGGGGGAAAGGGAAGAGAGGGAACGAGGTGCGGCGAAGTAGCCAATGAACCCGTTCACCTGCCACACAAGGTGGCAGGGGTCTGTGCTCCACCCTTAGCTGACGCATCACGTGCGGGGTCCGCCGGCTATCGAGTTGTCGGTCGGCCGGGCGTGGACTCTGTTGCCAGTCGCATGAAACGCTCGCGCACGGCTTGGTCGAGCTCGTAGATGAAGATCGAGTTGCCGAGTCGGGCAAGCGGACTCCGCTCCTCCCGCAAGTACTTGACCAGCGGCACCGACTCGAGTACGTACAGGCTGGTGACGCTGACGGCCAGGTACTGCGGCAACGGGAATGTCGCCCAGGCCTGCTCTGCGACACCGTACGCCGCCAGCGGCGCGGTGCCGTAATACAGCACGTACATCGGGGGGTGTCCGTTCTGCTCCTGCCACGTGGCCAGGGCTGGCAGGTCTTGCCCCCAATCGATATTGCTGTCCGCCAGATACTTCCAACCATTCCGCGAGCCGCCGGCCAACTCGTTGAAGTAGCTGAGAAAGTGCGGGTACGCCAACACGGTGCTGGCAGCGTACCAGACGCCGAGGCCCCAGCCGACTGCGCGCACGCGTCGATCCGCCCACAGCCCTCGAAGTCGGGCGATGCCAACGCCCAGCAGCAGGAGCGCGAATGGCCACAAGGGTAGGATGTAGCGGAATCCAAGCTGCCGGTAGGCCAAGAAGCTGAAGTTTGCGAACAGCAGCACCGGCGGCAGCGCCAGGACCAGCACCGTGCTCCAATTCCGGTCGCGCTGACGCAGCAAGAGTACGAGGCTTCCCGCCAGTCCCAGGAGGAACGGCACGGGCGTCTTGAGGCCGATGACCACGATGTAGTAGTACCACCAGGACGCGCCCTTCGGGTAGTACTTGCCCAGGAATATGTTCGGCAGCCCCGGCTCGTTGTTGTACGCCACGATGTCGAAGCCGCGGATGTAGGCTTCGGGGACGGGCAGGGGGACCGCGGCGATGCCGGGCAGTGTTTGCAGACGTCGCAGCAGTTGGCTCTCGTATTGCCCGCTCCGCAGGCGGTGGCCGAGGCCGTCAAAGCGATAGGCGGCGCTCACGAGCAGCAGCGCCAGTGTCAGCGTGCCCAGCAGGCGGAGGAGCACGCGTCCGGCCTGGTTCCGGTGTTCGCGTGGTGCCAGCCACACCAACGCCTGTATGGCCAGGATCGGCACGAGCAGCACGGCGGTGAACTTGGTCAGCAGTGCGCATCCGAGCGCCATGCCGCAGCCGACAAGCCAGCGACGCTGGCCGGTTCGCAGCAGCTGCGCCAGGGCTATGGTCGTCAGGAAGACGGTCAAGGCGCAGCCGATGTCCATGGTGACCAGTTGCGTGTGGGTCAGGACGTTCGGGCACAGCGCGAACACCCACAGCATGAGGCCGGCCACGACGTTGTCCCATATGCGGCGGGTGACGCAATACAGGACGAACCCCAGCAGCAGCCCGCAACCGACGGCGACGAGCCGGCACAGAAAGAGGATCTGCCGGTGCTGCGGGCATTTGAACAGGAAGTCGTTGGCGTAGGCGAACTCGTCCAGCATGTTGTAGGAGAACCGGAGGTTCTCGGGGAGCGGCGGCAGGGCCGGGTCGTGGAACGCCAGGCACGGCAGGGAATACAGCGCCTTGAACAGCGGCGGGTTTTCCGCATTCAGACTCATGTTGCCGGTGCGCAGGTACCACGTGCCGGCCGCGAGCATGAGCGGCTCGTCAAACGTCGCCGACTTGTGTGCCATGCTGCCGAGGGCCAGCACGGCCATCAGGGCGAGCGGCACAACGGGAGAGAGGAGCCAGGCCAGAACCGGTCGGCCCCGTCCCGGGGGGGCGCCGGGCGGTGTTCCGCGGTCATGGGAGGAATTCGTTGTTTCAGCCGTCGGCATCCGACTCCCGCCAAGAAGGTAATTGCCCGGTGACAAATGTAGTGTCTTCGGCGGCATTTGCGATGCCGTGAAGCGTCAGCGGCTTCCGGGCGGAATACCGCCCGATCATGTGAGGGGGTTACTCGCTGCCGTCCGGGTCGTTCTGGCAAAGTGGCGGGACCGGCTCGGTCCCGCAACCGCCGGAGCGAGCCGCTCCCGGTACTTTGGCCAGCCACCCCAGCCGTGCAATCCGTGATTGACGCAGCCCTGCCGTGGGCGTGTTGTGCCTTGCCGCGGCGGCCTGTACGTTATAGCCGGCCGGATACCATGGACCTCCGGCCGGCAAGAACCATGGCAGACGCCCACAACCCATTGAACCGCCTGTCGCCGGTCTACCTCGACCATGCCGCGGCCACGCCGTTGCTGCCGCAGGTGGCGGCGATGCATGCGCGGCTGTGTCAGCAGTTTTTCGCCAACCCGCACGCCGCCACCAGTCTGAGCGAGGACGCTCGGCGCGCGATAGACGTGGCTGGGCGGCGGTTCCTCGAGTTGCTCGGCATCGCCGAGGATGAGGCCCAGGTGATCTGGACCAGCGGCGGCACGGAGAGCGTCAACCTCGGTTGCCTCGGGGCGCTGCGCGGCCGTCGGCCGCCGGTCCTCGGTCTGGTGGACCCAGCCGCGCACGCATCGGTGCTCGAGGCCAGCCGCGAAGGCGTTGGCGCGCCCGAGCGCTGCCTGGCGTTGCCCCTCGACAGCCGGGGGCGGTTCGATCTGGAGAAGCCGGTTCCCGCCGGTTCTGCCGATGCGGCGTTGCTGGCCGTCTGCCACGTGAACAACGAAACCGGCGCGGTCCACGATCTGGTCCGGTTGCGGCAGTGGATGGTCGGTGGCGCGCCGAAGGCCGCACTCATGGTCGACGCCATTCAGAGCTTCGGGAAGATGGACATCCCCTGGCGCGCGGCGCGCATCGACCTGTTGGCGGTGTCCGGACGCAAGATCGGCGGGCCGCCCAGTGTCGGGGCGCTGGTCCGGCGCCGCGGCGTGCAACTGCAGCCGCTGTTTTTTGGCGGCGGACAGCAGGATGGCTTGCGACCGGGGACGGTCGACGTGGTCGGCGTCCTGGAGTTCGTGGAAGCTGCGGCACTGGCGTGCGGAGAGCGCGCGAGCGAGTGGACACGTGTGACCGGACTGAACCGGCGGCTGCGGGAAGGTCTGGCAACGCTCGGCCGCACGTGCCAGCCGCAGTGCCATTCACCTGAAGACGCGTCGCCGTACATCCTGAGTGTGGCGTTCCCCGGTTGCGAGGGTGAAGTGCTGGCACGACTCGTCGAGTTGGAGAACGTGATCGTCGGCACGGGCAGCGCCTGCTCGGCGCGCTCCGGCAAATCAAGCCACGTCCTGGCCGCCATGGGCGTTCCCGCGCCCGTGTCCCGCAGCACCCTGCGCGTCAGCTTCGGCCCATCAACGACCGAGCACGATATCGACCGCCTGATGTGCGCACTCCGCACGGCGCTGGCGAAGTACTGATCCCGGTCTGCGTCCCAGCCGAAAGGGTGTGCCGCGGTGGCGGTCCGGTTGATCTTTCGGCTTGCCGCCGTTACGTGGCGCTTCTGTGGTGGTGGTGGGCTACGCCTGCGTCCGGCCCGCTCTTTTTCCGAGGCGGCTGGTGAGGCGTTTCAGGGCTGGGGACATGTCGTGGGCGTCGAGGTGTACGTCCAGGATGCAGAGGCCTTCGGTGTAGGCGCGGGCCGCGTCCAGGGCCTGGTCGAATTCCGCTTCGGTATACACGTCGAATGCCTTGCCCGTGCCGAGCAGTTGCGGAATGGCCGTGTGCTTCCACGGATGTACGTCGTTGAAGGGGCCATCCAGCATTGGCCGCTCGGTGCCATAGCCTTTGTTGTTTAGAATCACCACAACGGGGTTCAGGCCGTAGCGCGCGGCCATGGTCAGTTCCATGCCGGTCATCTGGAACGCTCCGTCGCCGACCAGCACCAGCGGCCGAAGTTCCGGTTTGGCCAACTGAACGCCAATGCTCGCCGGCACGGCGAACCCCAGCGAGGCGTAGTAGGTGGACGCCAGGAACTCTGCGTCGTGATGGATGACCAGGTCCGCTGCCCCGAACAACGCATCGCCTGGGTCGGCGATGACGACCATGTCGTCGCTCAAGAACGCGTTGATCCGCTGAAACATGCGCTCCACGGTGATCGCCTGTCCGGGCCGGGCGTGGAAGGGGCTCGGCATGGCGGGGTGTGGCAAGGCCCCGTGCGTGCGAGGTTCGATGGGAGCGGCCAGCAGTCCGGCCATGAACGCCGACAACCCAACCCGCGGAAACTGGTGGCAGCGGATGGATACGCCGTCGATGTTGGCCGACACGCTTTGCCGCCGCACGACGCGGGCCGTGAACATGCCCGTGTCCAGGTCGGTATTCAGCACGCCCAGGGACAGGAGGCAGTCGCACGATTCCACGTAGTCGCGGGTGGCTGCCAGTCCCATGGCGCCCTCGTACACGCCAATGAACAGAGGCATATCCTCGCGGACCACCGACTTGCCCATCAACGGGGCGGCAATCGGCACATTGATCTTCTCGGCCAGCCGCACCAAGTGATCCTGGAGGCCAAGTCGATGAACTTCCACGCCTGCCAGGATCACGGGTTGCGACGCGGCGTTGAGCATTGCGGTTGCCTCGACCAGCGCTTCCGCCAGGGCCTCTTCATCCGTGGGGACCTCTTCGTCCACGTGCTGATGCTCCGTGGTGCCGGGCACCGTCACCATGTCACGCGGGAGTTCGATGTAGACCGGCCCCTTTTGCCGCATGGCCGCGTGCAGGACCCGGTCGATTTCGGCGAACGCCGTCTGCGGGTCGGACAGCACGGTTGAGGCAACCGTCACCTGCTCGAACACCCGCAACTGCGTATCAAAGCCCCGCACTTTGTGGTGCAGAAGCGGGTCATTGCGCTGTTCGCGCACGCCGGGCGACCCGCTGATGACTACGACCGGTGACTTCTCGGCGTACGCCTGGGCGGTGCTGTTGACCACCTTCAATCCCCCCACACCGTACGTAATACAGACGACGCCCAGTCCATTCAGCCGTGAGTACGCGTCCGCGGCAAAGCCCGCCCCCTGTTCGTCGCAACTGTTGATCGTCTTCAGATGACTGCGGCAGAGCAGGTCGAAGAACTTCAGCACGTAATCGCCGGGGATGCCAAACACGTGCCGCACGCCATGCGCTTCCAGTTGCTGAATCAGGTACTCGCCGATTCCGATTGAGCTAGCCATTCAGCCTCCCGCTCACTTCCTGTTGCGCCCTTCGCAAGAACCGCGTTGTCACCGGGGCGGCAGCCCGGCTCTGTGCGGATGTCAGCGGCATCTCGATGGCAGGACCACGGTTGGGGTGATGGTCGGGGCTACCCGCCTCAATTTCTTGTTGCTCATAGGAATATCACGGTCTGGGTTGGTTTGCAAGGAAGGGGCGACCTACCGCTGTAATGCGTCAGTGGCGGGTGGAGATAGGGTCGAACGGTTGACCGGGGCTGGCGTCTAAA
>MHBL01000318.1 GCA_001803235.1 Lentisphaerae bacterium RIFOXYA12_64_32 | reverse complement strand
TCTTTGTCTGCCCGAGCCCGCTCCCGCTCCCGATTCCGCTCCCGGACTTGCGCGAAAACGCGAGAGACTTTTTCGGGCGCGGGAACGGGAGCGTGAGCGTGAGCGTGAGCGTGAGCGTGAGCGTGAGCGTGAGCGTGAGCGTGAGCGGGAGCGTGAGCGGGAGTGGGAAAGCAGTCATTTTTCCGACAGGCTCCTAGAGGAAAACCGTGTGGCTCGCCGACGCCAGGCACGGGTTGTCATCAGAAGCCCCGCGCTGCGCAGCCGAGAAGCGCGGCGGCTACGACCTCGAGAAGTCGGGAGAGGTGGTCTGGGAGCAGTGACTCAGGGGGCTCTTATTTCTTGCTCGCGGACGACGCCGCCTTCTCGAGTGCCCCCGCTATCGCCTTCTCGGCGCGCTCGAACTTGTCGACTAGCGAGGCGTCCTTTGCCATCCTCTTGGCCATATTGATGCCGTCAATCGCCAAGCCAAATTTGGCGACAACCGCATCGACACCGCCGCTCTGCTGCTCCAACGCAATGCTCTTCGCCAGGCCGTCCACGTCGACAACCGCGTCGTCTTTGTTGCCGTCTAGCTGATTCAGGCTGTCGAATGCGGCGGCGCCCTTCTTCGGGTTGCCGAATGCGGCAATGAAATCGTCGCGGGTGAGAGATGCCTTCGACGTTGTGGGTGGGGTGTGTACGTCGTCGATAGCAGCCATGCCTTCGGCGACCTTCGCCGCGATCGCAGCCTCGGCGCTCGCGAACTTCTTGGCCGAGGACAAGCCCCTCTTCCTCGCTGCCGCCTCGGCATTATTGAGGCGCTCCGTCTCGGGACCGATCTCTTTCATAACCGCGTTAAGACCGCCACTCTGCAACCGCGCCTTGGCCTTTGCCGCGTATCCATCGACGTCGAAGATATCGTCACCGGCGTTACCGTCTTGCTTGTCGAGCGCCTCGAAGGCCTCGGTGCCTTTCTTTTCGCCGAGCGCCTCGGTGAAGTCCTCGAGAGTGATGGACGAATCGCTGGGTTTTAGCGTCACATTCGACATCGTAATCCTCCTACACAAAGGCTGTCTCATCAAATCGGCGCCTCGATGATACGACCTTGGACTAACCGATGTCAACGCTAGTCGCAGCGCCGCCAGACTTGATCAGAAGTCGAAAACCGATCGCTGCGCCTGGAGTTGCGAGCGGCTCGGTTAGGAGTTGCTGATTTCGGGCCACACGTCGACCAGGGTGCCGACGCCGCGGAACCGCATGCAATCAACCTGTGCTGTATCGACACGCGCGCGAGGCCCGTCCGCCGGGCTTCTTAGAGGGTTGCTGTCGTCGCCTCGCGGGTGGTCTCGTTAATCGCTGCGCTCAGCCAGGCACGAGCGTCGGTGAGCGACTTGGTCAGGTGGCGGCGCATGTCGTCCCAGGCCATCGTGTGACTGGTTTCGCTCCGCAGATAGCGGTCCTTGAGCAGGCGCAGGGCGTTGTAAGCCATCAGGCGCAGCCAGCTCAGCATTCGTATAGCCTTGCCGCCGGTGCACCATCCACGCGTGTCCTGCTTGAGGATGACATCGAGCGACCAGTGGCAGCCATTCTCCACTCCCCACATCGCCCGCACTACCTCCAGAATCTGCACGCCTGTGAGCCGATTCCAGGGGAGGTTTGTGATGAAGAAGCGATTCTCGACGACCACCTTGCCGTCGTCGTACCGGGAGGTCTGTTTGACGCGCCAGATTTGGCGGGCGCTCTCCCAGTCGGGCCAGCTTTCAATCTCACGGCTGCGAAACAGCTCGCGGCGAACGAATCTGCCTTGATAGCGCTCCCACCCTGTGGCCGCCTCGCAGACATGGCCAACCTGCTTGTGCTCGCCCCAGCCGCAGAGTCGTTCAGCCTCGCGCAGCAGTGTCGGCTGGTTCTCCTTGACCCCCATGAGGTAGCCGAGCCCAAGCCCGTTGGTGTGCTTGGCGTTCGCGGCGCTCGTCATACCCGCGTCGTTGGAGATGAGCTCGAGGCGGTCCTCCGAACGACCGTAGGTGGCCACCAGACGATTGATGAAGTTGACGTACTCGCCCATCTCGTTGGTCTTGCCGCGCACCAGCAACTGGTCAATGCAGGGCTGGGAGGCGGCAGAGACGAGCACGGCGTGCAGTGTGTGGAGGCGGTAGTAGGTCGTGCCGTCGTCGTGGTGCGCGGGCTGGCAGGCTGGGTCGTCGATGTTCTTCTCGCCGGACCAAATGGTCTGGCCATCAATGGCGACCATGTTGATGGGCAGGCGCACAGGCTCAAGCGCCTTCTTGCGCTCTGCCTGGCGTATCTGACCGATAAGGGCCTGCCGCAGCCCTTCCTCGTCTCGGTGCCTGATGAGCAAGCGTGTCAGAGTGGAATCGGGCACCCGGCGCCGAATGCCAAAACGACGACGGCAGCCATCAAGGTCGCGGCTCAGGCGCTCAACGCCGCGCAGGTTGGTCTCGAAGGCCATCATGCCGACGAAGATTGCGTTGAGCAGCGAGGGAAGGGTCCAGCGCCGGCCGCGACGCTTGCGTGCGTCGTTGACGGACGAAAAGTCCGGCGTGTTGCCGCGCTTGCGCAAGAAGCGCGCAAAACGCTTGACGTGAGGGTCGAACATCGATCTTCTCCTGTTGATCTTCTCCAACGCCGACTTGCGATGAAGCCCGGTGGACGGGCGGCAACGCCTGCGAGCGACAAATGCAGGTCGGCGAAGATCAGGACTGCCCGTGCAATGCAAGCGCGTCGTGATGGCAGTCCGCCAACCTGACTGCCATCACGACGACGGCGTGTGAGAATCTGGGCCGAGCCGCATGAGCAGGAAGCGGCCGCCTGTGAGCTGCTCGGCGGAGCCGACGCGACGGACGCGGTAGATATCGAGCACCGCCGAGCAGAGCCGCAACGCCGCGGTCGAGAGGGAGGGCAGCTCGCGGCGGCAGGCGCATCGCGCCGCGTCACCAGCTCTCTTCGAGGGCCGTGGCCGCGGCGCGCTACGCCTGCCGCGGCCACGCACAGAGAGGGAAAATCGTTTGAATGGAACGTAAGGTGCTTCTCCGGTCGAAATCGACACGCCGGGTTCACTTTCCGCTTGACGAAAAACCCGGGATGTTTTCGTGCGCACCTTGCGCGCGCGAGATTCGTGGCTGAGTGCCCCGGGTATGCGCGCAACTGGCCCATAACGAGCGCGGCTCGCTCGCACCGAGTGCGCCGTGAGCTCGTGCGCAGAGACATCGCCACGAGGCCGCCAGGGGCCAAGAAATCCGGCCATGTTAACGTAGCTCGAACACGGAGCGCGGGAGGGGCAACATGAACGGCACAGCTTACAGTCTCAAGCACCTGAGCGACACGCAACTCATCGATAGTCTCGCAGAGAAGAGCCGCCACACGAGCAAGCTCACGGCCGAGTTGTTGGCGCATCTCGCCGAAGTGGACGAGCGTCAGCTGTACGCAACCCTCGGCTTTTCGTCCTTGTTTGTGTTCTGCCAGGAACGTTTGGGCTTCTCGGAGGACGAAGCCTCGAAGCGAATCTACGCTGCCCGTACGGCACGCAGGCATCCCGCGGTGTTCGAGCTCGTGGCGAGCGGCCAGGTCACGCTCACGGCCGTCAACCTCTTGGCGCCGCACCTGGATAAGGCCAATGGCTCCGAGTTGCTTGCCGCGGCCATCGGCAAGAGCAAGCGCCAGGTGGAAGAGCTCGTAGCGGCTCACTATCCTCAGCCAGATGCGCCGACGCGGTTGCGGCAACTGCCCCAGCGTGGGGTGCAGAGCGCGAGCAGCAGCACGGGCAGTCCCGCCGCGGCAGTGGCGACGCTGCCGCTGACAACGGCAGCGAGCGCCGGCGCGACGGCATGCGTGGCGCGAGAGATGGGTCCTGCCACTTCAGCTGCGCCGGCGCCAAGCGCCACGGCTCCGACCGCCCTTGCGTCCCCACCTGCCGCCCCTCGCACGGCGCCAGCCGTCGTCGCGCCCCTGTCGGCGCAGCGGTACAAACTCCAGGTGACCCTCAGCCGAAAGGCCAAGGAGCACCTGCTACGCGCGCAGGATCTCATGCGCCACCAGAACCCCAAGGGAGACTTGGCACTGGTGCTCGAGCGCGCTCTCGAGGTCTTGTGCGAGCGGCTCGAGGGCCAGAAGTTCGGCAAGTGCACGGGTACACGCAGGAGGAAGGCAGATGCACATGCTCCGGAGCATGTAAACGCGTCCATCGACGACACGGCGGCGGCCTCGACCTCGAGCCTGAGCTCGGCCGAGGTACAGGGGGGCAGCGCGGACACGCACCCTGCAGAGCAGAGGCCCCGCTCTGTAGGCGCGCAAGAACCACCAGAGAGTGCCAAAGGGAGCGCGGCCGAGGCGGCGCTCGAGGCGGCGCTCGCGGCAGCGCTCGCGGCTGCGCCTCAAGGGGGCGAAGGCAGTCGAACCATACCGCGAGCCGTGCGCCGGGCTGTGGCCGAGCGGGACCAGTACAGGTGCGCTTACGTCAGCCCGGACGGGCAAAGGTGTTCAGCCACCGCGATGCTCGAATACCACCACCGCACGCCATTTGCCCGCGGTGGGCAGGCCACGGTTGCAGGGTGCGAGCTTCGCTGTCGTGCCCATAATGACCTCGCGGCGCGCCTCGATTTTGGCGAGACGCACATGGCGGCGTGCAAGCGTAAGCGCAACAACCAGCCAGGCCCCTCGACCCTACCCCCCGTCAACCCTCCCGGGACGTAGCCCTGCGGCGCGCTCACCCCCGCCGCCCCTGGCGTGCAGGCAGGCCCCATTGCGAGACTGTCTCGGTCCCCAGCTTTGGGACGAAAGCGCCGGTGCCCGCCAAATACGATTTGTTTTCACGGCAGTCGGCGTCAGGTTGCGAGCGATAGGCCCGGCCTGACGGGAAGCAATGAGTCGGCGAGCACGCCAACTCAGCATCGGCGGCCACGACCACGACGCCGTGTCGCGGCTAATGAATTCCGCCTCGCGAGACGCCGACATGGTCGCGGTCGTGTTCGAATGCGAATTTGCGTTGGACGACGCTGCGACGGCCGTGGGCTTAGCCAGCCAGGCTCCGCGCTACGGGCGTCGCCGACTACTGGTCAGGTCTG
>MHBL01000317.1 GCA_001803235.1 Lentisphaerae bacterium RIFOXYA12_64_32 | reverse complement strand
GGCGCTCCAAAGTCAGTCCCCCGTGCCAGTCCCTGGAGCGCCCGCGTCCTCGCGGGCTCCGGAAGCGTCGTGGCCGGTTTCACCTCGGTATGACCGGGCGGTACGCCACCCGGGGGGCGCTGACGCATTACGATCTGCGAACGTCGGGGATGGGAGGGGGCTGCCGCGCCGCAGCGTCGGAGCGGAGGGAACGGACCAAACGGACGCCGGGCAGACTCGGCTTGGTTGCCGTACTCCCGCCTGCCGCCGGCCCACCCCCACCCTGTTTTCTTTCTCACGGCCCGAGGACGCCGCCGGCACGGTGGAAGGCGCGGGGGGCAATCCCGACGTGGCGTCGGAACAGGCGCGAGAAGTAGAACGGATCATCGAAGCCGCACTCGCGTGCGACCTCCGCAATGGAACGGTCGCTGGCCAGCAGCAGGGCCTTGGCGCGGCGGATGCGAAGTTCGGTCAGGTACCGCTTCGGCGCGATGCCGAACACCTCGCGGAAAAGGTTCGAGAAGTAGGTGGGGTGCAGGTGTACCTGGTCGGCGAGTTGGCGCAGGTTCAGGTCCTGGCTCATTTCCGACTGGATCGTGCGCAGGGCGGGCTGGAGCCGCTCGAGCTTGTCGGGTTGCGGCAGGATGGCGTCCCAGCGCTCCGGCATGAACGGCTGCAGGAAGTCGGCGAGGATCCCGACGCTGTTCAGGGCCGCGCCGGGGCGCGTAGAACCCATGGTGTTCAGAAGGAGTTCGAATCGGTCCAGCGCTCCGGTTGGCGCCGCGGCGGCTGACGGCGGGTCGTAGCGGGTGAATACGTCCAGAAGCGGCACGGCTTCCAGTCGGAAGTGGACCCACAGCAGGATCATCTCGCGGGGACAGTGATAGTGCGCCGTTTGGCCAGCCGGAAAGAGGTAGAACTGGCCCGGCCTGAGTTCCACTGGGCCGCGCCGCGTGGTCACCACCGCCGTGCCTTCCTCGAGCAGGTACAGCCGCGAAAAATCGCTGCTGACGACACTGTTCCCGGCCCACTTCGCGCCGTAGCGGTCGCGCTTGCCACCCAGAATCTGGAAGCTCAGGTGACTCCACGGCGGAGTGACGATCCAGGTTGGCATGGCCGTCGTTCTCCGAAATCCGGCGCCCGAGGCCGTGATCTTCCGCAATACTGAATCTGTAGAATGTCCAGCTTATTCTTTACTTGCGCTATGCCCGTTTGTCAAGTTACGGGGTATACTCCATGTAGTGTTTACGAGGCCGTGTGCCATCACATTTCAATGGGAGAGACAACCATGAGTCGCCAGATTGCGTTGGACAACATCCACCTGAAGCCGACGTCGCGGTGGGCGCACACCGAGTACAGTCTCGGGTACCACACCGGGTACATCCAGAAGATGACCGGGGCTCCGACGCTGCCGGACGCGGCCGCGAACCGGGAATACAACACGGCGTGCTTCATTGACTTTCTGTTTGGTGTAAACGACGGGCTTCACGGCAACTGGGGTGCGCGTGGCCGCGCCACGGACATGGGGCATGCGGAGTACGCCGAGAACGGCACCGACCTGCGGCAACCGAAGGAGTGTCCCTTTGCGACCGCTGAGGATGTCTGGGCGTTCGACCCTGTCACTGAGTATGGACTGCCCGACTTTGACGAGCAGGTCAAGGCCTACGAGCAAGCGTACCGCAACTTGACCGAGCAGAACCCGGACCAACTGCCGACCGGCGGTTACTACAAGACGATCGTGTCCGGGGCGATCCAGAGCTTCGGCTGGGAGATGCTGCTGGTGGCCGCTGCGGACCCGAAGAAGATGGAGAAGGTGCTCGACGGGTTCTTCCGGTTTACCCTCCACCACATGAAGGCCTGGGCAAAGACGAGCGCCCCGGTCATGATCCAGCACGACGACTTCGTCTGGACCGAAGGCCCGTTCATGCATCCGGAGTTCTACCGCAACGTGATCATCCCGCGGTTCGCCGAGTTGTGGAAGCCGTTGCACGCCGCCGGCAAGAAGGTCCTGTTCTGCTCCGACGGCACCTTCACCATGTTCGTCGACGACCTGGTCAAAGCCGGCGCGGACGGGTTCATCTTCGAACCGACGAATGACTTCGGATGGATGGCTGACCGGGTCGGCGCCACGCACTGCCTGGTCGGGAGCTACGCCGACTGCCGCGACATGGCGTTCCGGAGCTGGGACGTCGTGAAGGAGACGGTGGACCGGACTCTGGCCAAGGCGAAGCAGTGCAAGGGCCTGATCCTGGCCGTGGGCAACCACATCCCCGCCAACGTCCCCGATGAGATGCTGGGCAACTACCTCAAGTACGTCCGCACGCACTGGGACCGGTGAGTGGGTCAAAGTCCCGCTTGAAACCAGTTCGAAAATCGCCCCTATGCGGTTTTCGGGTTCACAACGGAACGACCGCCGGGACCACGGGGAACCGGACCGTCATTCAGGTCATGTCAAAGAACTGATGGGAACCGCTCGATCAGCCACACCCGGCGGCGTGGTCACCAAGCTTCGGTCGCGAGTCCCTCGATCTCGTCGAAATGCGCGTCGCGGGTGACCAGCGTCAGGGAATGCTGTTGCGCAGTGGCACCGATCCAGATTGGGGGGGGCGTAGCCCCGGATGCCTGGGTAGATGCGACGGGCAAGGGACTGGGGGCAGGCTGGCGGACATGGAGGCGTCAGGCTTGTAATGCCGCGTGTCATCACCGGCCGAGGACAAAGATGGCGAGGTCGGCATTGAGGTTGGGGTTGTCGGCCACGTCCACGCCGGCTTCGGTGTCCAGCGCCAGCATCTGGAGAATGGCGATCCCCTTCTCGCGGCAAAGTGTCTCGAAATCCGCGATTGAGAAGAATCGCAGGTTTGGCGTGTTGTACCACTTGTGATGCAGGACGCCGAGGGCCTCCGGCGCTCGTCCTTCTTCGGTCAGCATCTGCCGAAGTTTGCGGTAGGCGAAATTCGGGAAGCTGACGATTCCCAGCCGGCCGATTCGCAGCATCTCCGAGAGTACACCTTCCACGTCCAGGACGGTCTGGAGCGTCTGCGAGAGAACGACCACGTCAAACTGCCCGGTGTCGAATTGCGGCAGGCGACGGTTCAAGTCAGCGTGAATGACGTCTTGCGCGTTACGGAGGCAACTGAGTAAGGCGTCTTCGTCCAGTTCAATCCCGACGAGTTTGCTGTGGCCGCGTTGCCTGAGGCGGCAAAGGAGTTCGCCCTGGCCGCAGCCCAAGTCAAGTACGCTGGAACCGGGCGGGATCAGGGCCAGAATGCGGTCGTAGTCCAGGCGGTGCGACTCGAAGACGTTGAACGCATTCGGGGGGGACTCGGCCACTTCGCTCCGGCGTGAGCCTTCCGGGGGACCGTCGGCGCTGCCCTTGAGGGTGTCAAGGAAAGCGCGGATCAGTTCACCGTACAGCGCGAGATCATCCTCGAGCAGGAAGGCATCGTGACCGCAGCGGCTGGGGACGTTGCAGTAGGTGACGTTCCGGCCGCTGGCGAGCAGCGCGCTGACAATTTCCTGGGATTGCTCCGGCGGGAACAGCCAGTCACTGGTGAAACTGAGGACGAGCCAGCGACAGTTGGCGCGCGGGAACGTCATGGCGAGTTCTTCACGCGTGCGACCGAGGTCGAAGAGGTCCATCGCCTTTGTGAGGGCGATGTAGCTATTGGCGTCAAAGCGCTCAATGAAACGTTGGCCTTGGTAACCGAGGTAGGAACCAACGGAGAACGCCTTTTCGAAGGACGTGTGGACGTCACGGGGTTGGTAACGGTCGTCTTCGAACTTGTCATGCATGGCTTCGCGGGACAGGTATGTGATGTGGCCGATCATACGGGCAATGGCGAGTCCAGCACTGGCTCCCCCCGCCTCGGCGCCGTAGTACTGACCGGCTAGAAAGTTGGGGTCATGCAGGATGGCGTTGCGTCCGACGATATCAAAGGCCAATGCCTGGCTGGTCAGGCGCGTTGACGTCGCAATGGCGACCGCACCGGCAAGCCGGTTAGGGCATCGTGCTGCCCAGTTCAGGACTTGATGGCCACCCATGGAGCCGCCGATCACGGCCAGCAGGCGCCGGATGCCCAGATGGTCGATGAGGCGGCGCTGCAACTCGACGATGTCGCTGGTCGTGATGGCCGGGAAGTCGCAACCGTAGGGTAGGTTCGTGGCCGGGTTGATGCTGTTCGGCCCCGTGGTGCCGCGGCAACCTCCGAGCATGTTCGGACAGATCACGAAGAGCTGGTTCGTGTCAACGGCCTTGCCGGGGCCGACGACGATATCCCACCACCCGGGACTGTCGGCGGCGTCGTGAGCGGCCACGTGTGAATCCCCGCTCAACGCGTGACAGATCAGGACGGCATTGCCCGCGTCGGGAGCAAGGGTGCCATAGGTCTCGAAACAGACCGTGGGGGACGCCAGTTCGCCGCCCCGCTCCATGCTCAGCGGTTCGGCAAACGTCAGGGACTGCGCGTGCCGGAGCGGAGCGGCGGATCGGACACTGTCACTGCTCTTGAAAGATGACGATGCCACGTTGCCTCCAAATTCACACCTTGACCTGGAGCATGCGTTCGATGGAGGCCCGGGCGCGTTCTCGAACCGGCTCGGGCACACGCACCTCGTGGCGCATTTCCTGCAATGCCCAGAGTACTTTCTCGAGGTTGATCTTCTTCATGTTCGGACAGACGGCCGACGTCTTGACCGGGTAGAAGCGTTTGGCGGGGTTGTCCTTTTGCAGTCTGTGCAGGATGCCGGTCTCCGTGCCGATGATGAACTCTGTCGCCGTTGATTCACGCGCGAACCGGCACATGCCGCCGGTCGAAAGTATCTCATCGGCGGCGGCGCGGACCGGGCCGGTGCACTCCGGGTGCACGAGCACCACGGCTTGCGGATGCTCGGTGCGGCGGCGCGCGATGTCGTCAGGAACAATCTGGGCGTGCGTGGGACAATACCCATGCCACAGAATCATCTCGCGTCCGGTCAACCGCGACACATGCTCTCCCAGGTAGCGGTCCGGAACAAAGAGGATGTCTCTGTCCGCAGGCAGAGACGCAACCACCTGGATCGCGTTGCCGGAGGTGCAGCAGATGTCGCACTCGGCCTTCACCTCCGCGGTGCTGTTGACGTAGCACACCACCAAGGCGTTGGGGTGTTCCTGCTTCTTGCGGCGCAGTTCCTCCGCGGTGATCATGTCGGCCATCGGGCAACCGGCCAGTGGGTCCGGAATCAAGACGATGCGACCGGGGTTCAGAATGGCTGCCGTTTCCGCCATGAAGTGCACGCCACAGAAGACGATGACGTCGGCGTCCACCGTGGTCGCCTTGCGGCTGAGTTCGAGAGAGTCACCCGAGAAATCGGCGATATCCTGGACTTCCGGAAGCTGGTAGTTGTGTGCCAGGATGACGGCGTGGCGCCGTTCCTTCAATTCCGCGATCCGTGCTGCGATCTCCGTGTTCACGGTTGAACCTCCCGCCCGAGTCCGTTTCGTTTCTTCGCGTGACGCGCACACCCCGGTAAGGGGCCTTGTAAAGCCGGCCCTTTGCTGCCAACTTCCAGCGGTGTTGATCCGGCGAGGCGAATACACGGCCAAAGATTATAGTGAATTGGGGGTGCCTTGTCAAGCACTGCCGAGGGCGTGCCAGGGCTGTTTCAGGATTCGTGACCGCCGCGTGCAGCGAGTACCCCCGGCGTGTCCCCA
>MHBL01000316.1 GCA_001803235.1 Lentisphaerae bacterium RIFOXYA12_64_32 | reverse complement strand
CGCTACTGCGGGCTTTCTTCCTCGGTCGGCCGGGTTGCGACGTGCCTCGGCACGCCTCACCCAGCCTCGGTCGTCAGAAATCCCTCGCTACGCGATCTGCGGGCCTCGTAACGGCAGAAAGCGACTCCAACGTGGCCAGCGAGCTGTCCACGTTTCCGTCTTGTGCAAACACCCTCTTTGAGGGTGTTTGCAGGGCAACGTATTCGTTGAGAAACCCCTTCTCCCGCTCCGCGGCTTTCACGCGGGGTCGAGGCTGCTCCTGCGGAGCGCCCCGAGGGCGGGTGAGGGCTGAAGAACCAGGCAATTTCGCCCTCATCCGGCGCTTCGCGCCACCTTCCCCCGCGGAGCGGGGGAAGGGACATCCTACGTGTTTCGGCATGGTCCTGTGGATAGTGCAAAATACCCTCTTAGACCGACTCCAACAGGTCCGATCCCAGGTCTTCCCACCTTGCTCTTTGACAGCGCCTTGGAGCTTCCGCCCGGCAGGCGGACAGATCCTGACCGATAGTGCACTTTCTTCCTTGACAGTTTTCGACCTGTCCTTCCTGGTCCGGTCCGTGATCCCCCAGTGGAACGTCTCTCACCGGCCCCTGGTGCCGCCTTCAGGCGCCGCGGGGGCCTGATGGACTTCGCGAGGCTCCCAAGGGGCTTTACGCGCCTCCAAGGGGCGCACAGGAGGCCCGAAAACGGCGAGTTATGTTCTTTGCAGTTCGACAATAGGAGAACCCATGAACGCCGTTTCTGCCAACCTCGACCTGGCCCTGGATCTCGACGCGCGCATCCTCTGTGCCCACACCCAACTGCGCCGTGCCGAGCGCGACCTGGCGCTGCTGCTGGCCGAGATGGAAGACACGCGGCGCTACCTGGAGTTGGGCTACGCCAGCGTCTACGACTACGCCCGGGCCAGGCTCGACCTGGAGCCCCGCAAGACCCGCGGACTGGTACGCATCGGGCGTGCGCTGCCCGAGTTGCCGTGCATCGACAAGGCCATGGCGTCGGGCGCGCTGTGCTGGACCAAGGCCAGGGAGTTGCTGTCCGTGGTCACACCCGAGACAGAGGCTGCTTGGGTCGAGGAAGCCAGCCGCCTCACCAGCCGCGCACTGGAGCTCAAGGTGGCCGCCCATGCCATGGGCGAGCGGCCCTCGGACGACACGACGAAGGAGTCCGGACCCGTGCGGCTCGTATTCACCATGGAACCGGTGGAGGCCGATCAGGTGCGCACCGCCCTAACAGCCATCCGTGCCGCGTCGGGTGTGTCATCAGACGAGGTGGGCGACGGCGCGCTGCTGGCCCAGATGGCGGGCAGGGTCATCGCTGAGATGGAGAACACCGAGGCGCCCACGGGAGAGCGTTTCCGCATCGTCATCGAGCTCTGCCCGCGGTGCGGGCACGCCTCGTAGGCGGATTCCAGGAGGCCAGGCCCGAGCGCCCGATGTACCGCGATGGCACTGCCGAGTATCTGTTCGGTGATTTCTTCGCCTTTCA
>MHBL01000315.1 GCA_001803235.1 Lentisphaerae bacterium RIFOXYA12_64_32 | reverse complement strand
CCGCCCAACCGTCCACCCGCGACTCCCATGTTACTCGCGTGTCACTCCGCGCCGCCGCCCCGCGGGCGCAAGACCCGTGGCGGCGCGAACCGGCGCGAGTAACACCAACCTATGATCGGCCGGTCCGCCGGCCGGGGGGCGCTGACGCATTACGGACGCAATACGCCGACGGTCGAATATCGGGGTCGCAAGGGTATATTACCTGTGACTCTCGGGTACAGGTGAGATCCAGAGTCCATCGGGGAGAAGAAACCAGTCAGAAGGAAGAAGGAGATGAAGATGAAGAAGCTTGCAGTGTTCGGTTCCGTCCTGGCATTGGCTGCGGTTCTGGTTGCCGGATGCGGCAAGAAGGAAGCGACCCCGGAAAGCACCGTTGACGCCCTGAAAGAGGCGACGGAACAGACGGCAGACGATGCGGCCAAGGCCGCGAAGAAGACGGCAGACGATGCTGCCAAGGCTGCCGACAACACGGCAGACGCTGCTGCCAAGGCCGCCGAGAAGACGGCAGACGCTGCTGCTGATGCCGCCGCCAAGGCTGCCAAGGACGCGAAGAAGTAGGCCGCGGAGTGAGCTGAAGGCCGTTCTGCCCCGGGCCTTCCTCTGAAGCCAAGGGCCCGCCGGAGCGAGAACCGACGGGCCCAGGCCAGGCTCGGGGACTTGACCTCCGCGCCCGCTCACCTCTCCCCCATGCTGCCTGCACGGCCTTCCTGCGCCCGCGCCGGGTTTGTCCCACTGCCGTCGGCAGTGGCGGCGTGGAATGGGGCGAGTCACATCCCGGATGAGCGGGCGGCCCGCCGCCAGGCACCGGCGGGCGCTGACATATCGCCATTTCGCCGTAATGCGTCAGCGCCCCCCGGGCGGCGGACCGCCCGATCATACCCATGTGAAACTGCCAACGACGCACCCGGAGCCCGCTCCAAGTCGGCACGCATCTAGGGTCGAAGGTTGACCGGGGCTGGCGTCTAAAGTGGTCGGAGCGGCTCGCTCCGACACCCGCGGGACCGAGCCGGTCCCGCCACTTTGGGCAGCCACCCCCAACCCTCCGCCCGCGACTGACGCATTACATTTCGCCGCGCGCCGGGCTTGAGTTGGGGCCGTGTGGCGCTAAATTATCTCCGAGTCGCGTACCTTCGCGACCCCCCCCCTCGTGTGGGGCATTAGCTCAGTTGGCTAGAGCGTCTGCATGGCATGCAGAAGGTCATCGGTTCGACTCCGATATGCTCCACCAGCCTTCGCCCGTCGCCCCGCAGCGGGTCGCCGGAGCTACGGCTGGCATGCCAGTTCCCATGACCGCGAATAGTGCCGGGCGAAGGCTGCCCGCCGTAGTACCCGCTGCGTCCGGCAGCGGAACGAAGGAGGGCTCCCTTGAAGAGCGTCTACATCCTGCGCAGTCTCACGCGGCCAGCCACTTACTACACCGGGGTCACCGACGACGTGCAACGGCGGCTTGCTGAACACAACAGCGGCAAGTGCCCGCACACCCTCACCGCCCGTCCCTGGGAACTCGTGACCGTCATCGCCTTCGCCGCCCCGCAGCGCGCCATCGCCTTTGAGCACTACCTCAAGTCCGGCTCGGGGCGCGCCTTCGCACAACGCCACTTCCGCTGACGTGCCAACCCGCAGCGGGCGTCATCTCGTCCTTGGGATCTTCAGGGCTCTTCTTGTCGCGGGTTGACAATACTCGCCAGAACTGCCACAGATTCCCCGTCCCCTCCTGCGCAACGTAGAAGAAGCATCGCGTCAGATGATGACCGTCCTCGACCAGAGTCGGCCGGTACCGACCGCGCCAGAATGCGCCTTCCCGGTCCAACCGCCGGTTGTAGTCCTGCGCCGCGGCGCCCGACAGGTACTGCATCGCCGCCGATACATGCCGGGGACTCGCCGACCACAGCAGCAGGTGTACGTGGTTGCTGGTGATCATGTAGTTCAGCACCGAGACCGGATACCGGCGCGAGGTCTCCCACAGGCGCTTCAGATACTGCCGCCGGTCCTTGGCGTGCCGGAGAAGGTACCGGCGCTCCTGGCAGCGCTGCGTGATGTGGTAGCAGCACGCAAACCCCGGCAGAACCAGACGACTGCTGATGCGACGCGGCATGCCTGGCGCCTCCGACGCTGCAACCTCACTTTGATTCTCGCATGCTCACCATAAACGATTTAAGCCTATATCTGAGCACAATCGAATAACATAACATGCTTATAGTAAGCGTACAACCTTACGCAGACCCCTCGGTGGGACACTCGGTGGGTGGGACAGAATGTGTCCGGGTGGCGGCGTTGGGGTGAGAAAAGTGGCGCGGGACCTCTGGGACCGCAGCAAGGTACTCGGGGCCGTCCCGGCCCGAGGTCCTCGGCCGGGGATCCGTCTTCGCGCGAGCAGCTTCGCCGGACAGAGCCGGCCGGCGCACCCTACCTCGGCCCGGGACGGTCCGAGCCACTGCGGTGGTTCGCCGTCAGGACGGCGGCGGAACGGTGGATGCGGTGACGAAGCGCGGCGGGTGACAACACGGTGCCCGGTCCCTTTGCTCTCCGAAAGGCACGGGGCCTTGCCCACTCAAGCACGTTGCGCTATCTTCGCGCTCTGTGACGCGAATGTACGTCCCCAAGCACGAGAGAGGAACGTTCCAAAGACAAAGTGGTAGTATGGCAGGGAGCGAATAGCTGATGCAAATCAAGAGTCTGAAGCACCGTATGTTCTGGACGTGGGATCACAGCATGGACTGGACGCCGCTGACGCAGGGCATCCAGGAGTGGGGCGCCAGCACTCCGTATTACAAGAAGCCCGGGGATTTCATTCTGGACTATACCAACCTGATTGATTTCTGTGCGGCGCATGGTTTCACCGGGGTCATCATCTACGGCTTTCTGCGGGACGGCCACGGCGGGATCGAGGCGGCGCAGGAGGTTTGCCGGCATGGCCGGGCGAAGAACGTGGCCGTCATTCCCGGCATCGGGGTCAACTCGTACGGCGGTGTTTACTGGGAAGGCAAGCATGAGTTCAACCTGTTAAACTGGCTGGATCGCCATCCTGAACTGGAGGCGGTTGGACCCACGCTCGCGCGGTTCAATCACTACTATCGTATGGCCTGCCCCTCGAAGGCGGAGAACCGGCGCTTTATGCTCGATTCCGTCCGGTGGTTGTGCGAGACGTTCGATATTGGCGGCATCAACTTCGAGACGGGCGACAACGGACTCTGCCAATGCGCGGATTGTCAAAAGGCCTCCAGCCAAAACAGGAATTGGTCGCCCGAAGACATCGTGACGCTGCTGCCGCCGCTGGTCGAGGAAGCGCAGAAGGCGCGGCCGGGGATTCTGCCCGTCTGCGAATGCTATTTTGACAGTATCCTCGACACGGCCGCCCACGCGCCTTTGCGCGCGCTTCCGGAAGGCAGCATCCTTCAATTCACCAACAGAGAACACAAGTACCTGCAAAGGTTCCTCACTGAGATGACTCCGGAGAAGGTTGCCGCAATGCCGCCGCACGCCAAGGTGCTTCGCACCCACATTGGCAGCCAATGGAACGACCACCGGCGAAAGCTGGTGGCCAGGGACCTCTCTGCCATGGTGAAGAAGGTGGCCGAGGTGGGAATGGACGGCGTAACCCTGTTTGGCGAAGTCTCGGCCACCAGTGTGGTGAACGAGATCAATTACCTCAGCGTCGCGGCTTTCGCGGACGCGCCGGCGCTCACCTGGGACGGGTTCGTTGCGCGGACACTGGGACCGCTCTTCGGCGGCGAAGGTCAGGCCGCGAAGTGCATCGAGTTCCTGGAAAAGCCCCGTGTCACTGCCGGGGACTTGCATGAGGCGAAAGCCATTCTCCACGCTTCGGATGAGCGTTCCTATCGCCGCTGGCTGTGGATGGTGGAGCATCTGTATCAGCGGCTGAGGCGCACGTAGCGCGCGTGGAGCGTGAGGACTGGTGTTCGTACAGGCGCGCAGAGATTTTTCGGCATCGAGGCCATCCAAGAGACCGATGCCCTCGATAGCTTGTCACGTGTTGGGCACGGCAGGCGTCCGACCACCCGCCCGTTTCCGTCCCGGCTCACATCACAGGTCCAGGATTCGCGCCTTTGCGAACGCGGCGATCAGCGCGGCCTTCTTCGATCGGCTCGTCTTCAGGTACCGACGTTTTCCGACCGGGACCACGGTGGTATTCTTCCCTTCGCCGGCAGTCGCTTCGATCTCTTTTCCCATACTCTCCAGGGCCGCGACATCCTTCGGATTCAGCGGGAGTTCCAGCCTCCTGTCCGCCGATATATGCCAGTAGACCGCATACAAGGCCTTCTTCCTTTGGAAGGTAAAGGCGATCACGTCCCTGCTCTCGTTGGCGACATTCATGATCCGATCGCAGGCGACCAGTTCGAAATCATCCTTCTCGTCCAGCAAGAGGATGAACTCCTGCTCGGCATCACGCAACATTTCTTTCTGTTCATCGGTCAGCCACCTCTTTGCCCGCACTTCTTCCCAGCGTCTGAAGACCTCAAAGTTATCCGCCGTTCGCGGATGCTGCGCCAAGGCTGCCGGATCAGCATGGATCGAAACAGGACAATCCCATGCCGCCGCCTTGCTGGTGACAAACTCCAACTGGTCCGGCTGTGTTCCGATGGTCTTCTCACTGGGAAGGAAGTACCCTAGCCAGCCGAAATTCAGACGAGTGAAATTGTCCTGCATCCTGGGTGCTTCTCGGAAGGGGTGTCGGATGGTTTCTTCCTTCAGTTTTTCAGGACGGAAGACATCGAACGCATTCCCGCCTGTCAGCATGTGCCAACTGAAATGCGTCTTTGCCGCCCCCTCCGCGAACAAGGGTTCCGGCTTCAGTTTGCTGAACACCCGGTACTGCGCGCCCGATACATGATACCAGAACGGCGGATTGACACCTTCCGATCCGTCGAAGTAGAAGAACCTGAATCCGGCATCCCAGAGGTCGGCGATGCCGTCGGCCACTTCATCCTGCAGGTCGGAGTACTGGTCAAGGTACACACTCGTGGCGCCAAACTCACTTACATCCAGCAATCCGAACATATAGCCTGCGGGTTGGGCATTGACCGTTGTCTTGTCGATTCCGCGCACACAACCGTTGAATGTGTAGGGGGGCGTCGTGGTGTAACCTTCATACGAGATCAATTCGGTCCCTATTCTCAACACCTTCCGGTTCGTGGCCATCGTTGAGTGGATGGGACTCTGCTCAACGTGGATGGTGGTGTCGCTCTTCCCGAGAGGCTTTGCCAGCGTAAAGATCCTCAAGAGGTTCAGCCGGTGATCCGGCACGGGGGTAACGTACTTGCTGTCCCTGCCAATGTGGCTATGGAGAAAATGGCAACCGGGAGTAATGCCCGCCTTTTTGATCTTGGTCAACATCGCCTTCAGATCCGCTTTGCCGTTCGGGTATTCCGGCCTGTAGACATCGTAATTTCCGATGAGCCGGTAACCTCTGCTTTCGAGAAAAGCAGGGTAATAGATGTTCATGAGCCTGAATCCGCCCATCTTGGCGAATCGTATGTGTTCATCGACATTGGTCGGGTTGACCGTGTATGTCCAGTAGTACGATGCGTTGTAGAGATCATGCCTGCGGCTGGCCACGCCGTGAGGCAGTCCATAGTCTTCTTCAACGATGGCGATCTTGTCCAGCAGCTCGTTCCTGGCGCAGGTGATCAGCGCGGCAGTGACGCCGGTGAGTTTCACCTTCTCATCCGTGCCCGCCTGCAGGATGCGGAATCCCTCACCCTCCTCCGAATCGGCATTGGCACAGGGCTCTGCGGCGAGCACATTCACCGCCACTTCATCATTCCATATCACGTTCAGCCAATCGCCCCAATGACCCAAGTCGCGGATGGGCAATCGCAGGAACCACATTTCGGAGATGGGCGGTTCGGTCATCGCGATGCCATAGTCCTCGGTCAGGTTGAACGCCTCTAAAGTAAACGCAATGTAGTCGTCGGCGATCTTCACCCCGACGGTGGCTTCCCAGGGGATCAGTTCATAACTGATAATCAGCTTATCCCCTTCCTGTCGGACCGCATTGGCTTTGAATGTGGTCCTCTTGTTGGGGTACGCCAGCTTCACTTCGTTCTGGTATGGACGCGGCTCGGTGATGGTACTTATCGGAACCCTCTTCCCCTGTATCAGGCACTCCGTCTGGGAGGGTTTGAATAGCAGGCTCTTGGCGATCCCATCACTGGAAATCACCAGCTTCATCTGTCGATTCTCGAGTGTCACATCAGGCATCTTGTTCATGGTCAGCTCCGAAAGGAGGATGAGTATCCCTTTTCCCGACCGTTTACCCGGTGCAGTCTAGTCCCGCCCGGCCGTCACGTCAACCCGAGTTTCATGGCGCCGTATCTGCCCGCCTCCACCCGATCTTACCCGCTCAACGCCCCCCCACACGCCCCTCTCTGCCCCTCTGGGGGGGGCCGGGCATTTTGCGACCTGTGCAATACGGGGCCGGCCTGGGCTGGCACCACACTGCTCCGCTTATTGCACAGGTCGGCATTTTGTGTCGCCCTTGGACAATATCCGCCAGGCTTTGCCGGAAGGCAAGGCGCCCGGCCCGGCCCGCAGGGCTGTTTCAAGATCTGGCACCGCGTCTCGGAAGGCCACGCCTCCGC
>MHBL01000314.1 GCA_001803235.1 Lentisphaerae bacterium RIFOXYA12_64_32 | reverse complement strand
GGTCGCCTCGTGGCGGGCCTGATTCTGCGGGTTCCGCTGGCGCTGTTCTCGGCACCGAACAACCTAGCAACCCAACAACTCAGTAACTGAACCAGCCGCCCCTCTCCCCCCATCTGCGCCCATCCGCGGAATCTGCGGTTTTCAGGCCTGGCCGGGTTCGACGCAGCGGACGTGCAGCTCGTCGAGCTGCTTGGCGTCCACCGTGCCGGGGGAGTCGGTCATCAGGCAGGCGGCTTTGGTCGTCTTCGGGAAGGCAATGACTTCGCGGATGGATTTGGCGCCGGCCAGCAGCATGACGAACCGGTCCAGGCCCAGCGCGATGCCGCCGTGCGGTGGTGCGCCGTAGGAGAAGGCTTCCAGGAGGTGTCCAAACCGGAGGTTTGCCTCCTCGTCGCTGATCCCGAGCACGCGGAACATCTTGGCCTGCAGGTCGCGCTGGTGGATTCGAATGCTGCCGCCGCCGAGTTCGACACCATTCAGGACCACGTCATAGGCTTTGGCGCGGACCTGGCCCGGGTTGCTGTCCAAGAGCGGCAGGTCCTCGTCCATCGGGCTGGTGAACGGGTGGTGCACCGAGACGTAGCGTTTGTCGGTCTCGTCGTAATCGAGCAACGGGAAATTGACCACCCACAGGAACGCGTCGACGTTTTTCGGGATCAGGTTCTGGGCGGCCGCGATATCGAGGCGGAGCCGTCCCAGCACGGTGTTGGCCACCTGCGGTTTGTCGGCCACCAGCAGCAGCAGGTCCCCGGGTTTCGCCGCGGTAGCCTGGATGATGCCCTGCCTTTCGACGTCGGACAGGAACTTGCCGACCGGGCCGGCCAGAGCCAGTGCATCGTCGACCTTCAGTGTTGCCAGGCCTTTGGCGCCGCAGGACTGGGCCGTGGTGGTCCACTCGTCGATCCGGCGGCGGTTGGCCTGGCCCAGGCCTTGGGCGTTGATCGCCTTGATGATGCCGCCGGCGGCCAGGGCGCCCTGGAAGACGCGGAAACTGGTCTGGCGCAGTACGGGTGTGAGGTCCACCAGTTCCAGGCCGAACCGCGTGTCCGGCTTGTCGGAACCGTATCGGCTCACGGCCTCAGTGTAGGTCAGGCGCGGGAACGGCCGTGCGGGCGTCGTGCCGCGCACCCCCTCGACGACCCGGGCGATCATACCCTCGATCAGGGTGATGATGTCCTCCTGGTCGACGAACGACATTTCAACGTCGATCTGCGTGAACTCGGGCTGACGGTCGGCGCGCAGGTCCTCGTCGCGGAAGCAGCGCGCGATCTGGAAGTAGCGCTCCATGCCGCCGACCATGAGGAGCTGTTTGTACTGTTGCGGCGCCTGCGGCAGGGCGTAGAACTTACCGGGATGCACGCGGCTGGGAATGAGGTAGTCGCGCGCGCCCTCCGGGGTACTCTTACTGATGATCGGCGTCTCGATCTCCGAGAAGCCGGCCGAGTCGAAGACGTCGCGCACGATCTTCACGACCCGGTGCCGCAGCCGCAGATTGGCGGCCAGCGCCGAGCGCCGCATCTCGAGATACCGATACTTGAGCCGCAAGTCCTCGTTGACCGAATCGTCATCCAGCGGGAACGGCAGGGGTGCGGCGATGTTCTCAATCTCCAGGTCCAGGATCTCGACCTCGATCTCGCCGGTCGGCAGGTTCCGATTCACCATTTTTTCCGGCCGCGCCCGCACCACGCCTGATGCGGTGATGACCGACTCGTCCCGAAGTTGCTGCGCCAGGGGCGCCAGTTCGGGGCGCTGCTTTGGGTCCAGCACCAGTTGCGTGACGCCTTCGCGGTCTCTGAGGTCGATGAAGATCAGGCCGCCGAGGTCGCGAAAGCTGTTGATCCAGCCGATCAGGGTCACGTTCTGTCCGACCGTTGCACCGGTCAGCACGCCGCAGGTGTGAGTGCGTTTGTTCTTCATGTGGGGTTCCGAGGTTCAGGGGTGTCGGGTGTCGGGTGTCGGGTGTCGGGCGTCGGGTGTCGGGTGTCGGGGGGCATAGGTTCTCGAGTTGCGGTGCGTTCCCCGCTCCGCGCTCCGTGCTTCTACCCCTGCGGGAGTCTGGCCTTCACCCAGGACGCCAGCTCTGTTAGGGGCACTTCCTGCTGCTCGCCTGTGGCCATGGTCTTGCCCGTTACTACGCCCTTGGCTTTCTCCTGTTCGCCGAGCAGCAGGACGATGCCGGCGCCGAGCTTGTTGGCCGTGCGCATCTGCGCCTTGATGCTGCGACCGGTCGTCTCCGCCATGACACGGATGCCCTGTCGGCGCAGCGTGCTGGCCAGCAGCACTCCGTCGTTGACCATGGCCTCGCCGAGGCTGGCGACGTAAACATCGGTTGCCGCCACCGCGCCGGTCTTGATGCCGAGGCTTTCGCGCGCCATGAGGAGCCGCTCCATGCCGGCGGCGAACCCGACGCCCGCGATCGGGTGGCTGCTGCCGGGCACGGTGATCGCGTAGCGTCCGCCGCCGGCAATGGCGTCCTGGGCGCCGAGGCCGTGGTGTGTGACCTCGAACACGGTGTGCACATAGTAGTCAAGGCCGCGAACGAGACGCGGCGCGATTTCGTGGGCCAGCCCGAGTTTTTCCAGGCCCTGGCAGACGGCCTTGAAGAACGCGCGGCTCGAATCGCCGAGCAGGTCGACCATGTGCGGCGCGGCGAGGATGTGTTCCTGGCAGTCCGGGTTCTTGCAGTCGAGGATGCGCCAGACGTTGGCGGTGAATCGGCGTCGGCAATCCTCGCACATGCCGGCGACGTGCGATTCGAAGTGGGTCCGCAGCGCCACGGCGACGCCCTCGCGGTCCTCGGCCACACCGCGCGTGTTGAGGAGCAGCTTCCCGCCCGAGACGCCGATGGCTTCCAGGTAGTGCATCAGCATGGCGATGCACTCGACATCGGCGGCGGGTGCACAGCGTCCCACGGCCTCGCCACCCACCTGATGGAATTGGCGGCGCCGTCCGGCGGCCGGGCGTTCACCGCGGAACATCGGCCCCATGTAGAAGACGCGCCGTTCGTCACCCTCGGCCAGGCCGCTGGCCGCCATGGCACGCATGACGCCGGCGGTGCCTTCCGGGCGCAGGGTGAGGCTGCGGCCGCCGCGGTCCTCGAACGTGTACATCTCCTTCTTGACGACGTCGGTCTCGTCGCCCAAGCTTCGGACAAACACGTCGGTGCGCTCGAACACGGGCGTGCGCAGTTCGCTGTATCCGTACAGCGAAAAGACCTCGCGCGCCTTGGCCTCCAAGGCGCACCAATCCAGAACTTCGGGACTCCAGATGTCCGACGTCCCGGGGACAGGTTCGGTTGCTGTCGACATGCTGACCGTTCCTCGACGCAGCCATGACGTCGCCATAGCGCTGTTGCTGCGTCCATTCCTGCTCGCGAGACAACAAGGAAAAAGGAAGTCGGCCAGAACGTGCCGACTTCCTTGTTCTCAGTCTCAGGACATTGACCGCACACCGGTTCGGGGTTGAGGACTCCGGTCCGCTGACGGCCGGAGGCGCGGTCTGGGTTCAGAGTCCGAGCGCACCGCGGGACATCAGGCCTTGAGCTTCATCACGCGCTCACGCATGACTTTGCCCGGCTTGAATTTCACGACCTTGCGTTTCGGGATCTTCACGCTCTGGCTCGGGCTCCGAGGATTTCGGCCCACGCGCGCTTTGCGGCCCGCCACCTCGAACACGCCGAAATTCCGGAACTCGACCCCGCGCTCGCGCGCCAATTCGTCGGTGACGATGTCGAGGGCCTTCTGCACCACGGTCATCACGTCGCGCTGCTTCAGTCCCGTCTGGCGAGCGATACGGACCACCAGATCACGTTTTGTCATGGCCATATGATGTCCTCCTTAGTCTTGGCAATGAACGCAAAACCTGTTAGCATTTAACCCTTTAACGTACAGCGACAAGTGGGTGAGACAAGCCGCGCCCCGGACTTTTTTGGGTCCCCGGCGGGGGATTCGAAAAACAGGGCTGGCGCGCGTCGGACGGGCCGTGCGCCTCAGCCAAAGCGGTGTCGCGCCGCCCGTGGCGGACTTGCCACCGCGCTCCATAGGGTGACGTCGCCGAGAACCTAGTGCTCGGTCGCCAGAAGTCACCCCGCAATTGCGCGCAATGGTCCGCACCTTCCC
>MHBL01000313.1 GCA_001803235.1 Lentisphaerae bacterium RIFOXYA12_64_32 | reverse complement strand
GTTGGCCTCCACCGCGCCCTGATTAATAAGTTTGGGGGGACTATAAGGGAAGAGAGGGGACGAGGTGCGGTCTAGTAGCCAATGAACCCGTTCACCTGCCACGCAAGGTGGCAGGGGTCTATGCTCCACACTTAGCTGACGCAGCACTGCCGCCAATGGCCGCCCCCTTTCCCCGCTTGACGTGCCGGCCCCCGGATTGATGGCACCCGCCTGCCACGGTATAATACTCTGAGCTTGGCTTGGCTCGCAGTTCCCGGACCAAGGGGCAAGAGGCAAGACAGGGGACGGGCCCCCGCTCCCCCCTGATTCATGCCATCTACGTTGAGTGACGAGGTAGGACAGCCATGATTGGAGTTCACGTTGCATACATTTGAACTTGAACTTAAGGATATCGGACGGGTGGTCGGCGGTGATCCGGCTGCCATCCGCCGGGCGGTCGATGAGTGGTCCGCACTTCCCGTTGACATGCGGTTTTTCCCGGAGAACCGCGAACCGCCGGCCATGTACCAGACCCGGTTGAACGGACCCATATCCGCCTGCGGTCCGGCAACGTACACCGACGGTATGACGCGGACCCTGCACTTCGAACCGGCGGAGGATGAAGGCTGGTGGTTCATCCGGCGCGACCAGAAAGACCAGCTGCCCATCCGCGTTTCTATCCGCAACGTCTGGGATACGAACCGCAGTATCGTGCTCAGGAGCGGCGGACCCCACAACTACATGCGTATGATCGAGCACATCGTCGCACTGCGGTTGGGATTGGGTCTGGACAACCTCAACGTGGTGGTGGATTCCGGTGACCCGCCGCTCTTCGACGAGGGCAGCCTGGATTTGGTACGCGCCGTTGAGAAAGCCGGCATTGTCGAGGACAAAACCCGTCTGCTGACGTGGTGGACGGTGAAGGAGCCGGTGACACTGGGCGGGAGTCGCGGCGATTTCCTGACCATCCTGCCGGCGGAACGTGGCTTGCGGACACTGCTGGCCGACTGCGCCGTCAATTTCCCGAATGCCCTTGGGCGGCAGCGCATCCAATTTGATCTCTGTCGCGAAACGTTCCGGCACGGGGCCTGTGCCCGGACAAACTGCAGCCAGGCACTCATGCTCTACTGCAAGACCATCGGCAAGATCTTCGCCGATATCCGCAACCTAGGTTACAACCACAATAACATCTTGATCGCCGGCAAGACCCGCTACGTCAACACGCCCCGGCTCATCCACGAGGGCAAGTCGTTGGAGGCTGCGTGGCACCGTGCTATGCTGGACCTGGTGGCGGCCTTGTCTCTCATCGAGACCGGGCGCCTGGCCGGAACCGTCATCTCCTACAAGGCCGGCCACGCGCTGGACGTGCGGATGGTGACCCGACTCTACCAGGAGAAGCTACTCGTGCCGCTTGGGTGACAAGGGGCAAGGGCTGGGGAAGAGAGCCGCCAACCGTTGAACCGTGAACCGCGGAAAGGGCCAGACCGCGCGTCTTACGAAGGCCCGACTGAGTTTCTATGCGATGCGCGTCGGCCGCCCCGGCGCTCCGCCGCCTGCGGCGGCGGCCAGCGCCGCGTCGGGCAGCGGCACGAGGTGGCCGGTGGTGCGGTCGCCAGGCATCTGCGCGCCCACTTGCCGGAACCAGTCCGAGAGTTGTTCGGCCAAGGCGCGCGCCGTGGCGGGGCTGTCGCTGAGCCGGTTCGTGGTCTCGCTGATATCCTCCACCACGTTGAACAGCTCGAACCTCCGGTCGGCATGGTAGTCGATCAGCTTCCAGGCCCCGGCACGAATGGCGCTGAACGGTCCCAGGCCAGGGCCGGTGGGGCCCCAGATGTTCGGGTAGTGCCAGAACAGCGGCCGCGCCGCCGGCCACGCGGCATCGGCCCGGCGCAGGAGCGGGACAAGACTGCGGCCGTCGCCCGGGGGCAGGACTGCCAGGCGGCCGGCGGCGCCGCCGACTTCGAGCAACGTCGGCAGAATGTCCTCCACCGTCGTGTAGTGGTCGCAGACGCTGGCCGGCGCCGTCACGCCAGGCCAGCGCACCAGCATGGGCACGCGGATGCCGCCCTCGTGTGCCGACCCCTTGCCGCTGCTCAGCGGGGCATTGTGCGTATGCGGCGGCCCACCGCGACCGTGAGCGCTGAGGCCGCCATTGTCGGACAGGAACAGCACCAGCGTGTTGTCGCCGATGCCGTGACGGTCCAGCGCGTCGAGCAGGTCGCCCAGGCTCTTGTCCATGCCCTCGATCAGGGCGGCATACTGCGCTTCGGTTTCGTCCAGGCCCGCGTCACGGTAGCGCTGAATGAAGCGCGGGTCCGGTGCGAAGGGCACGTGCACGGCGTAGTGCGACATGTACAGAAAGAACGGACACTGGTCCCGCACCGCCCGGTCCATTTCGGCGAGGGCTTCACGCGTCAGCGCTTCGGTGAGGAAGGTCCCGGTCCCGTGGTACTTGTCCAGCCCGGGGATGTCCCAGTAGCGGTCCGCCTTGCGCCAGACGCCGCTGAAGCCCTGTTCGGACAGGTAGCTGCCCGGCCCCCCCGCGGCGTGCCCGGCAACGTTCACGTCGAAACCGAGGTTGAGCGGGTCGGCGCCGGGCGTGTCCTCGGCGCCGAAGTGGGCTTTCCCGACATGGATCGTGCGATAGCCGACCCGGCGCAGCAACCCGGGCAGGGTCGGCGCACAAACGGCACGCGGCGTCGCCGGGTCCAGGCTGATGCCGTTGACATTCCACTCCGGCGGCACGATGACGGCATGCTTTGCGTCCGTAGCCCGGTCGCGATGCATGGTCCAGTTCGTCACGCGGTGGCGGGCCGCATTGAGCCCGGTCAGCAGGCTGACCCGCGAGGGCGAACAGACGCAAGCGCAGTAGGCTTGGGTGAACTTCACGCCGCCCGACGCCAGCCGCGCCATGGCCGGCGTATGGTAGCGCCGGTTGAGCGGCGTCTCCTGGGCGTGGAAGGGCACCGAGGTGTCCTGCCAGCCCATGTCGTCCACCAGGAACACGAGAATGTTGGGTGGCCTCACGGCGGGTGCTACGGCTGATGACATATGCCTGAATCCCCTTGGCGCTGTGATGGTTCCCTGGGCGCGGACCTGACTTGCCCGCAACCCGAAGGGGACGTCTCTCCGAGAACAACGTCACG
>MHBL01000312.1 GCA_001803235.1 Lentisphaerae bacterium RIFOXYA12_64_32 | reverse complement strand
CGCGCCGACACCTGCGGGAGCGAGCCGCTCCCGCCACTTTGGGCAGCCACCCCCAAACCTCCTCCCGCGACCGGCGTGCCTCGTCGGACTTGTCCGGGTGGGGTTCCCGGCTATGTTGACCTGCAAGGTGGCGGAGTTCGCTCCCAAGGTCGGCGCGGGCGGGGACACCGGAAGGCGCGCGTCGGAGGTCGCATTTCAGGAGTTGGCACATGGCGCGGTGCGATTGTGCACTTGTGATTCTGGCCCACAATGGCGTCGAGTTCAGCGAGCGCTGTGTCCGGAGTCTGCTCGGGGCCTCGGACCTGCCGGCGGAGTTGTTCCTGATCGACAATGGTTCGACGGACTGCACGCCGGAGCTGTTTCGTCGCCTTGCGCCTGAGGTGCGTGCTGCCGGGGTGCGGCTTCACACATGGCGGAACGAAGAGAACAAGGGTTGCTCGGCGGCGCGCAATGAAGCCTGGGCCAAGGTGACGGTTCCTTACACGGTGTTCATGGACAACGACACGGCGGTCTGTACGCGGGACTGGCTGAGTCGGTTCGAGCGTTTGATGACGGGCGATCCGGGGTTTGGCATCCTCGGGCCGAAACTGATCTACCCCTACGTGCCGCACCCGATCCAGTGCGCAGGAGTGAACATCAGCCGGTTGGGTCGGATTGCGTTCATGGGCAGGGGCAGGGCACGGCGCGATCCGCGGCACTCGGAGTCACGCCGTGTCCACGCACTGATCAGCGCGTGTTGGATCATGCGGACGGACTTGCGCGAGCGTGTCGGCTACCTCGACGAACTGTTCCATCCGGTGCAGTACGAGGACTTGGATCTGTGTCTGCGCGCCCGCGAGGCGGGGTTTGCTATGGCGTATACGCCGGACGTTGAAATCTACCATTTCGAGGGTATAACTACGGCTTCTCTTGGCGATCAGGCGTACCGCAGCACGATTGCCCGCAACTCGCAGAAGTTTCGTCAGCGCTGGCACCCGGTGTTCAAGACGTTGGGGGATGAGTTACCCCCTGACGAGTACCGGTGGCTGCAGACCGGCGAATTGGGGCTCACCCCGACACTGGACCTGACGTACAGCGCTTCCGTTGAATAGGCGAGGCGGGTGGACGAGTCTCAAGTGCTGACATGTTGTTTTCCGACCTGCATGAGGCGTTCTCTTCCTACAGCCTGACCGTGATCCCGTTGTTCGTACTCATGGGGCAGATCTCGTTTGACTCGGGTATCAGCCGCCGGCTGTTTGCGACCGCGTACTGCTGGTTGGGCGCTTTGCCGGGCGGTTTGGCGATGGCCACCGTGGGCGCCTGCTCGGCGTTCGGGGCCATCTGTGGTTCCGGACCGGCCACGACGGCGACCATGGCGTCGCGCCATACGCAGGCGACGCTGTACCTGCTGCACGTGATCCCCGAACCGGAGGCGCAGTTCTGGAAGACTATATCTACGAGGTCGAGGGCCTCGACGCCAAGGCGCGCCACGATATAGACGCGAAAATCGCTGCGGAGTACTTGCCAAGAGTCCCCCGCGGCGTGAAGTTGGAGGTGGTCATGCGGATTGGCCGTGACTACATTCAGATTCTGGAGTTTGTCCGTGAGCACCGCATCGACCTGATCATTCTCGGGCGTCAGGGAAAGACGGCGTTCAGCGCTCTGTTGTTTGGCAATGTGGCGGAGCGGGTGGTGCGCAAGGCGGACTGTCCGGTGTTGGTTGTGCCACAGGCGTTCAGGGAGGCTGGGGCAGCGGGAAACGCGGAGCCCGCAACGGCGTCGCGCGTACGGAGGTCGACATGACTGTTGAGGAATCGTTGAAGCAGTTGATCGTGGAACGGCTCTTCCTCGAGATCAAACCGGCGGAGATCGAGACGGAGACCCCTCTTTCGGAGTACGGGATAGACTCGTTCCTCCTGCTGGAGTTGATCGTCGCGATGGAGGAGATCTTCGAGGTGAAGTTCGAGCAGACGGACATCACCTCGGACACCTTGCGCTCCGTGGCCAGTCTTGCGGCCCTGATAGGGGCCAAGAAGGGAAGCTAATCGCCGTCGCCGTGGGTTTCCAGGCCGGCCGCCAATCGCAGTGTTGCGGTCGTGTCGACCCACGCAGTGGCATTCGGTCAATCGCCCATCTTGACGGTCCACATGCCCGGCTTGCTCTTCCACAGGCACTGGCCGTGACCGTCGGCAGAAGCCATGCAGCCCTCCCCGCGTGACGTTGCGCCACCTTGCAGATGACCCCGTCGTCGACGATGGCAGCGGCCAGGACGCTGCGTGCCGGCGGGAATACGGTCGCCGTGAAGTTGATCGGTTCCGGCAAGGAGCAGAAGCCGGGCGCGCCCTTGTCCGAGACGCCGCCGTTCCTCCGTCTGGGCGTGATCGACTGGCAGGCGGCTGGCTGCCGGAGTGACGCCCTTGCCGTTGCCTGGCGGGCGGGGGGGGGGAGGGGAAGCAGGTGGGTCTGCCAGGTTGATGCCGTGCTGGCCCGTTGTAACTCAACGACGCGGGTTGGTCTGATTTCTCCTCCGGTTGCATGTTTTTCTCGGATTCGCCCTTGAACTTTCCTTGTTTTCGGTGTAATTGTGAATTGTTTCACAAAGGAAAGAGGCGGGCGAGGGACGACTCGCCGGGCGGACCGAGGGGAAGAGGGGGGGCTTTTTTGACGGAGAGTGTGTGGTGACGGCTCCAAGCAAGACAGTTGAGCGGCTGAGTCGGTATCGACGCTGGCTGGAGCAGAAGGTGGCGGTAGGCGTAACGAACGTCTATTCGCACCAACTTGCAGAGGTGACGGGCGGCACGGCGGCACAGGTTCGTCGCGACCTTTTGGAGGTGGGTTGTTCGGGTAACTATCGGAAGGGCTACGGCGCCCGTCAGTTGTCCGCCAGCATGGGTGAGTTTCTGGACCATCCGAATTACGCCAGGGTGGTTCTGATGGGAGTGGGCAATCTGGGGCGGGCGTTGGTTTCGTACTTTGCGGGGCGTCGGCTCAATCTGCGAATTGTGGCGGCGTTTGACGCCAATCCTGAGCTTGCCGATCAGGTTCTTCACGGTTGTCCCTGCTACGATCTCACTCGCGTGGACGATGTGGTGCTGGAGACTGGGGCACGTCTGGGCATACTGGCGGTTCCGGTCGGCGAGGCCCAGAAGGCCGCGGACGCGCTGGTGGCGGCAGGTGTGCAGGGGATTCTGAACTTCGCTCCTGCGGTGGTTGAGGTTCCCGACCATGTTTACGTCGAGAACATCGATATGACGATGGCCCTTGAGAAGGTTGCCTGCTTTGCGCGGTTAGTGGGGCAGAAGCCCGACAATGATGAAGGGAGAAACATGATGACGGATGAAGTTGAATCCATCCTGCAGAAACATCCGGGTGCGAAACGGGATTCGCTGATCGCTATCCTCCAGGAAATTCAGGAGAGTCAGGGCTACCTGCCGCGGGAGGCTCTGGTTCGAGTCGGGCGGCACTTGAAGCTGCCGCTCAGCAAGCTCTTTGGCGTGGCAACGTTCTACAACCAGTTCCGGTTCCAGCCCAAGGGGCGGTTCCACGTCATGCTGTGTCGGGGGACGGCGTGTCACGTGAAGGGCTCGGCCAAGGTGCTGGAGACGGTGATGAAACACCTAAAGATAGAGCCGGGAAAGACGAGCCGTGACCGTCTGTTCAGCCTTGAAGTGGTGGCATGCATGGGCGCCTGCGCCTTGTCGCCCGTGGTGTGCATCAACGAACAGTTTCACGCCAAGGTTTCGCCGGCAAAGGTCCTGAAACTGCTGGATGAGTGTCGGCAGCAGGCCCAGGCGGCGACCGTGGCGGAGAAGAAGTGAATACGGGCCGGGCGGGCCGGGTCATGAAGTTCTCAACCGCTTGGCGCAAAGGAGTTGCCGATGGCTAAGTTCTCAAGTGTCAAGGATCTCGAAGCGCATCGTGCCGAGCTGGCGGCGTCGTACGATCCGAACAAGTTGCGCATCACGGTCTGTGGCGGCACCGGTTGCAACGCGCAGGGGTCGATCAAGCTGGTTGACGCGTTGCGGGCGGCGGTAACGAAGCACGGTTTGGATCAGACCGTTGAGGTGAAGGTTACGGGCTGCCATGGCTTCTGCGAGAAGGGGCCGGTGGTGGTGGTGCGGCCGGAGAACATCTTCTATGTGTGTGTGAAGGCCGAGGATGCGGACGAACTGGTGGAGAGCACGCTGAAGAAGGGCAAGCCGGTCGAGCGGCTCCTGTACGTGGACCCCGCCAGCGGCAAGACGATTCTGCACGAGCAGGAGGTGCCGTTCTACGCGAAGCAGACCCGGGTGATTCTGGCGGAGAACGGCCATCTCGACCCGACCAGCATTGACGACTACATCGTGCGCGGCGGTTACGCGGCGCTGAGCAAGGTGCTGGGCGGATGGACGCCGGAACAGGTGATCGAGACGGTGAAGAAGTCGGGGTTGCGCGGTCGCGGCGGGGCGGGTTTCCCGACCGGGACAAAGTGGGAGATCTGCCGCAAGCAACCGGGGGCGGAGAAGTACATCATCTGCAACGCGGACGAGGGCGATCCGGGCGCGTACATGAACCGCTCGGAGATCGAGGGCAATCCGCACATGGTTATCGAGGGGATGGTCCTGGGTGCGTACGCCATCGGCGCGAGCACGGCGTACATCTACTGCCGTGCCGAGTACCCGTTGGCCATCCAGCAGTTGGTCAAGGGCATCGCGAAGGCCAAGCAGTACGGGTTGCTGGGGCGCAACATTCTCGGCACCGGCATGAACCTGGAGATGATCATCAAGCAGGGTGCCGGGGCGTTTGTGTGCGGCGAAGAGACGGCGCTGATCAACAGCATTGAGGGCAAGCGCGGCATGCCGCGGCCGCGGCCGCCGTTCCCGGCACAGGCGGGCGTGTTTGGCAAGCCGTCGAACATCAACAACGTCGAGACGTGGGCCAACATACCGATTATCGTCAACCGCGGTCCGGAATGGTACTCGGGGATCGGCAGCGAGAAGTCGAAGGGAACGAAAGTGTTCTCGTTGGTGGGGTGCGTGAACAACACCGGCTTGGTCGAGGTGCCGTTTGGCACCACGTTGCGGCAGATTGTCGAGGTGATCGGGGGCGGGACACCGGGCGGGCGCAAGTTCAAGGCGGTGCAGATGGGCGGGCCGTCGGGCGGGTGCATTCCGGCGTCGCAGTTGGACACGAAGCTCGACTACGAATCGCTGAAGTCGCTGGGCGCCATTGTGGGGTCGGGTGGCATGGTCGTGATGGACGACCGGACGTGCATGGTGGACTTGGCGAAGTACTTCATGGAGTTTATCCAGAACGAGAGTTGCGGCAAGTGCATTCCGTGCCGGGAAGGCACGCGTCGCATGAAGGAGATCCTGGAGGCGATCACGCGGTCCCGGCGCCGGGAGGAGGACCTGGACGCGCTGCTGCGCATGCAGGGCATCATGTACCTGAAGAAGCTGGCCGAGACGATCCGCATCACGAGCCTGTGCGGGTTGGGGCAGACGGCGCCGAACCCGGTGCTGAGCACGATGCGGTGGTTCCGGGACGAGTATGAGGCGCACATTTTCGACCGGCGTTGCCCGGCCGGCGCCTGCCGCGAACTGGTCGGCTCGTCGTGCCAGAACGGCTGTCCTGTGGGCACGGAAGTGTGGCGCTACGTGGCGCACGTGGCGCGGGGCGAGTACAAGGCGGCGTACAAGGTCATTCGACAGGCGAATCCGTTCCCCTCGGCCTGCGCGCGCGTCTGCCACCACCCGTGCGAGAACTCGTGTCGTGCGGGGTTGACCGGCGGCGAGCCGATCGCGGTGCGGTCGCTGAAGCGGTTTGTCGTGGACCATGTGGACCCGAAGGTTGGCGCGCCGTTTGTGCCCGTGGCGGCGGCGGACGCGACGAGGATCGCGGTGATCGGGGCGGGGCCGTCCGGCCTGAGCGCCGGGCACTACCTGTCGTTGCTCGGGCACCGGGTGACGATCTTCGAGCGCGAAGCGCAACCGGGCGGCATGCTGGTCGGCGCGATTCCCGCCTACCGGTTGCCGCGTGAGGTGCTGAGCAAGGAGATCGAATCGCTGCTGAACGGGAATATCGAGCTGAAGTGCAATATGACGCTGGGCAAGGACGTCACGGTCGACGGCCTGCTGAAGGACGGGTACAAGGCCGTCTACCTGGCCTTGGGCTCGCACCAGAGCAAGAATCTGGGACTGCCCGGCGAGGACGTGGCCGGGGTGGTGGCCGGGGTCCAGTTCCTGAAGGCGCACAACCTGCAGAACACGGCGTTGGCGAAGGGGCGCGTCGGGATCGTTGGCGGCGGCAACTCGGCCATGGACGCGGCGCGGGTGGCGTTCCGTCAACCGGGCGTGCAGAGCGTGACCCTGTTCTACCGCCGGACGAAAGCCGAGATGCCGGCGTACGCCGAGGAGATCGAAGCCGGGGTGGCGGAGGGCATCAAGATCGAGGAACTGGTGGCACCGGTGTCGGTCAGCGCCAAGGACGGGAAGCTGACGGGAGTCCGGTTCATCCGCAACAAGCTGGGCGACCGCGACAAGTCCGGACGGCAATCGCCGGTCCCGGTCCCGGGTTCGGAGTTCAGCGCGGAACTGGACACGTTGGTCGTGGCCATCAGCGAAGGGCCGGAGACTGCCGGGCTGGACGGGCTGTCGCTGACGAGGTGGGGGACGCTGTCGGTCAACGCGGAATCGTTGCTCACCAGCCGGCCGGGCGTGTTCGGCGGCGGCGATGTGGTCAGCGGTCCGAGCACGGTGATCGGCGCGGTGGCCGCGGGCAAGAACGCGGCGCTGATGATAGACCGTTGCGTGCGCGGCAAGCTACTGCGGACGCTGCCGAAGGTGAAGCTGCCCACGGTCTACATCGAGCCGGTGGAGGGGCCGGAGATCGACGAGACCGCGCCGCCGGTGCCGCGCGCCAAGTCGCCGCACCTGCCGGTGGCGCAGCGGGCCAAGAGCTTTGCCGAGGTCGAACTGGCATACGACGAGGCGACGGCGCGGTGCGAGGCCCGACGGTGTCTGCGCTGCGATCTGGAGTTCACCGAACCGGTCAAGCCGGCATAACAATACGGATCCTGCATTCTGAGGTGTCAGCATGTTAAAGTTTGAAGTCGACGGACGCTTCGTGGAAGCGAAAGAGGGGGATACGCTCCTGACCGCGCTGCGGCGCGGGGGCATCAACGTGCCCACGTTGTGCCACATGGAAGGGCTGCCGCCCAGCGGCGCCTGTCGGTTGTGCGTCGTGGAGGTTGAGGGTGCACCCAACCTGATTCCATCCTGCTCCTATCCCGTGACACAGGGGTTGAAGGTCAAGACCAAGACGACCAAGGTTCTGGACGCCCGCAAGACCATTATCGAGTTGTTGTTGAGCAATCATCCGGACGACTGTCTGTACTGTGCCCGGAACGGCAAGTGCGACCTGCAGCGCTTTGCGCAGGACATGGGCGTGCGGGAGCGGCACTACGGCGGCAAGAAGACGGCGAAGGAGGCGGACATCTCCAGCCCGTCGATCATCCGCGACCCGGAGAAGTGCATCCTATGCGGGCGATGCGTGCGCGTCTGCGAGGAAGTTCAGGGTGTATCGGCGATCGACTTCCTCGGCCGCGGTTGCAAGGCGTTTATCGGCACGGCGTTCAACACGGGGTTGAACGTGTCGAGTTGCGTGAATTGCGGTCAGTGCATCGTGGTGTGCCCCACCGGCGCGCTGACGGAGCACTCGTCCCTTGACGAAGTCATCGGCACCCTGTCCGACCCGGACAAGATCGTCGTGGTGCAGCATGCGCCCGCCGTGTCCGTGACCCTGGCCGAGGAGTTCGGACTCAAACCCGGCATGGACGTGGACGGCAAGATGGTGGCGGCACTGCGGCGCGTCGGGTTCGACCGCGTGTTCGACACGTCGTTCACGGCCGACCTGACCATCATGGAGGAGGGTTCCGAACTGGTCGAACGGATTAAGACGGGCGGCGTGCTGCCGATGCTGACCAGTTGCTCGCCGGGCTGGATCAAGTTTGTCGAGGAGTTCTACCCGGACTTCATTCCGAACCTGTCGACCTGCAAGAGCCCGCAGCAGATGATGGGTGCCATCGTGAAGAGCTTCTTCGCGAAGCGCGAAGCGATTGACCCGGCCAAACTGGTCTGCGTTTCGATCATGCCCTGTACCGCGAAGAAGTTCGAGTGCAGTCGACCCGAGATGGCGCCGAACAACATCCCGGACGTGGACTACGTGCTGACGACGCGCGAACTGGGGCAGTTGTTCCGGATGTTCGGCATCGACCTGATGTCGATCGAACCGGAGACAGCCGACACACCGTTCGGCATGCGCACCTCGGCGGGCAAGATTTTCGGCGCCAGCGGCGGGGTGATGGAAGCGGCGGTGCGGTCCGCGCACTATCTGTTGACCGGAAAGGAGATGGAAAACCTGACAGTCGCGCCGTTGCGGGGGATGAAGGGCGCGAAAGAGTTGAAGGTGAACGTCAACGGGCTGGAGGTGCACGCCGCGGTGGTCAGCGGCCTGGGGAATGCCCGCAAGCTTCTGGACCAGGTGCGCGCCGGCAAGAAGAAACTGCACTTCATCGAGGTGATGACCTGTCCGGGCGGCTGTATCAACGGCGGTGGTCAGCCGTTGGGGACGGACAAGAAAGCGGTGCGCGCCCGCATGCAGGCCCTGTACAAGATCGACCGCGACGAAGCGGTGCGCGTCAGCCACCGCAACGAATGGGTGTTGCGTCTGTACGACGAGTTTCTGGGCAAGCCGTTGGGCGAAACCAGTCACCGGTTGCTGCACACGCACTATAGTAAGCGCGACGTGCTGGTGTAAGGATTCGGGCCTGCTGGACCGCAGGACGTTGCCGTGGCAAGTGTGAGCGTGGCACGGCACCGGTCGGAGACGGTTCCGGCGCCTGGGGACTTGGGACAAGGAGAGGTCATGAGTGTGCACAAGAAGGTTCTGGTCGTCGATGATGATCCCGATATGGCCGAGCAGGTGACGGTCATTCTGAAGGGAGCGGGATACGAGGTGGTCACAGCTGGCACGGCGGAAGAGGCGGAGGAACTGCTTCTGTCGGTAAAGCCGGACGCGGCGGTGCTGGACCTGATGATGGAGTACAAGGACTCGGGGTTCGTGCTGTGCCACCATCTGAAACAGCTCTACCCCGGCACGCCGGTGATTCTGCTCACGGGAGTGACGGCGGCGACGGGCATTTCGTTTAACGGCAATGTGGCCGACGCCAAGACGTGGATCGAGGTCGAGAAGATCCTCGACAAGCCGGTGCGCAAGGAACAGCTTCTGGCCGAGGTGCGGCGGTTGCTGCACGAGGTCGATGCCTGCGAGTGCGGCGTGCACCACTGAGAGCCGGCGTGCGGCGCGTCCGCTTCTGCCGGGCGCGCTGTGCCGCCTGGCGGCGACCGGCGCATCGTGGAGTCGGGTGCAGGACTCCGCGTCCTCCGGCCCAGGGCTGTTTCAAGATTTGGCGCCGCGTCTCGGAAGGCCACGCCTCCGCGCACACCTGGTAGGGGCGGCCTGTCCTCAGGCCGCCCCCCCGGCGTGGGGACACGCCGGGGGTACTCGCTGCACGCGGCGGTCACGAATCTTGAAACAGCCCTGCCTCCGGCCTTGGCCGGGGTGCGCCGAGAAACATGATGGATTACTGTAGGGGGAACCCGTCCGGGTTCCCCCTACGTGTCTTGGAGGTCTGTCGGTGCCAGGGACACACGTCAAACGTTTTGTGGAGACGGTTCGCGAGCGCTGCAGGGTGTGTTTCACCTGCGTTCGCGAGTGCCCGTCAAAGGCGATTCGCATCCGGGATGGCCAGGCCGAGGTCATTGCCGAGCGCTGCATCGGCTGCGGCAACTGCGTGCGGGTCTGCTCGCAGTCAGCCAAGCAGGCGGTGGCAAGTCTGGCAAAGACCGAGGAGTTGCTGGCGGGAAGAGCGCCCGTCGTGCTGTGTGTGGCCCCGAGTTTTGCCGCCGAGTTCCCTGGCCTGGCGCCGGAGCAACTTGTGGGCATGTGCCGGGCTGCGGGGTTCGCATGGGTCAACGAGGTGGGGTTCGGTGCCGACCTGGTGGCGGATCGCTACCACAAACTGCTGGCCCGCAAGGATAGGCGGCGCTACATCGCGACCAGTTGCCCGGCCGCCGTCAGCTATGTGGAGAAGTACCTTCCCGATCTGGTCGAATGCCTCGTGCCGATCGTCTCGCCCATGGTGGCCACCGCCCGGGTGCTGCGCGCGATTCATGGCCGGAATCTGGCCGTTGTCTTCGTGGGGCCGTGCATTGCGAAGAAGGGCGAGGGCTTAGAAGTGGCCGCGGGGCCCGAGGTCGAGGCGGCCATTACCTTTGCCGAACTGCGGGCCCTTTTCGCGCAACGGAAGATCGTGCCGGACGGCGTGGAACCTGCCGAGTTCGACCCGCCGCGCGCCGGGGTGGGCGGGGTGTTCGCGCTCAGTCGCGGCCTGCTGCAGGCGGCGCAGATCACCGAAGACCTGCTTACCGGCGACGTGGTCGCCACAGACGGGCGCAGCAACTTTGTCGAGGCCCTGAAGGAATTCCACGCGGAGAATCTGGACGTGCGCCTGCTTGAGGTCCTGGCCTGCAACGGCTGTATCATGGGTGCGGGCATGACGGACGAGGCACCGTTGTTCACGCGCCGGGCGCGAGTCAGCCGTTACGTGCGGCAACGCCTGGAGAACATGGACTGGGATGGCTGGCACCGGGACATGGAGCGGTTCCGGGATCTGGATCTCTCTCGGACGTACGGGGTGGACGACCAGCGCATCGAGTTGCCGTCCGACGAGGCGTTGCGGGAGATCCTCGAGCGCATGGGCAAGTTCAAGCCGGAGGACCAGCTCAACTGCGGCGCCTGCGGCTACGACACCTGTCACGAGCACGCGGTCGCCATCCACAAGGGGCTGGCCGAAAGCGAGATGTGCCTCCCCTACACGATCAAGCAGTTACAGCGCATGGTGGCCGAACTGAAGCTGTCCCACGAAGAGCTTGCCAGCACGCAGGCCGCGCTGATGCAGGCCGAGAAGTTGGCCAGCATGGGCCAACTGGCAGCCGGCATCGCGCATGAGGTGAACAACCCGCTGGGCATCGTGTTGCTCTATGCGCATCTCTTGCTGGACGAGAGCGGCGACCCGAAAGTGAAGGATGACTTGCGCATGGTCGTCGAGCAGGCCGACCGGTGTAAGAAGATCGTCGCCGGCCTCCTGCACTTTGCGCGCAAGAACAAGGTCGTCCTGCAGCCGGCCGACGTTGCGGAGTTGGCCGAGCACACTCTGCAGGTGCTGCAACTCCCTGATACGGTACGCTCGGAGGTGTGCGTGCGCTGTGCCGACACGGTGGCTGAAATCGACCGGGACCAGGTGATCCAGGTCCTGACCAACCTTTTCACCAATGCCTGTGACGCGATGCCGAACGGCGGCTCGTTGACGGTGACCGTGGACGGCGACGAGGCGAATGTCCTGATCCTGGTCACCGATACCGGCGGCGGCATTGCGGAGGACAAGCGCGCTAACATTTTCGAACCGTTCTTCACCACGAAGCAGATTGGCAAGGGGACAGGACTGGGGCTGGCCGTATCCTACGGTATCGTAAAGATGCACAAGGGCGACATTTCGTTCCAGTCGAACGCGAATCCGACGTTGGGCCCGACCGGCACGACGTTCAAGGTGCGGTTGCCGCGTCGGACGGTGGAGGAGACCCTATGAGCCGGGTGGCGCCGACGGTGTCGGTGCGGGCCGGAACCGGGCGGAGGTACGGGGAGCATGGAAACGCTTCGGGTACTGGTGGTGGATGACGAAACCGGGATGCGGACCGGCGTGCAGCGCGTGCTGAAGAATTTCAACATCCGCATTCTCGAATTGGGAGAGGATGTCAGGTTTGAGGTCGCGGAGGTGGAGAACGGCGCCCAGGCCCTGGCGCGGATCAGCGAGTTGCCGCCACACCTGCTGCTGCTGGACCACCGTCTCCCGGACATGACCGGCACGGAGATCCTCGAGAAACTCGGGCATACCGAAGAGTCCGAAATGCTGGTCATCGTGATCACGGCCTACGCCTCGATCGAGACGGCGCTGGCGGCGGCGAAGCGCGGCGCCTATGATTTTCTGGCCAAGCCGTTCACGCCGGATGAACTCAAGGCGACGGTTCGCAAGGCGGCCACCCGCCTGGTGCTGCAGCGCCGGGCGCGGATGCTGGCCGAGGAGAAACGGCAGGTCCGATTTCAGTTCATCTCGGTGCTGGCGCACGAGTTGAAGGCGCCGTTGGCCGCGATCGATGGCTATCTTCACATCCTCAAGGACCGGACGCTGGGGGCGGAACTGCCCGCGTACGACCGCATCGTGGACCGTTCCCTGGTGCGGTTGGACGGCATGCGAAAACTGATCTTCGACCTGTTGGACATGACTCGTATTGAGTCCGGCCAGAAGGTCCGTCATTTCGAGCGGGTGGACGTCTGCAGCGTGGCGCGAGAGATCATGGAAACCCTCGCGATCGAGGCGAAGGACCGGAACATCACCATGGAACTCGACTCGCCGGTGTCCGTCGACATGACCGCGGACCGCAGCGAAATCCAGATTGTCCTCAGCAATCTGCTCTCAAATGCGGTGAAGTACAACCGTGACGGCGGCGGGGTGAAGGTCACGGTCCAGCGCGCCGGCGACCGTGTCCGCATCGTCGTGACCGATACCGGGATCGGCATGACGGCCGACGAGGTCGGGCGTCTGTTCCAGGACTTCACCCGCATCCGCAACGCCAAGACGAAGCACATTCTGGGCAGCGGGCTGGGGCTTTCCACGACGCGGAAGATTGCCGAGCTCTACGGCGGCACGATGACCGTGGAAAGCCAGCCGGACGTGGGGAGCACGTTCACGGCCGTGTTGCAGGCGGAACCGAAAGCCCCGATGCGTGACGCGGCAGGCAAGGCGGCCCCGGGGGGCTGAGCGCGGGGCGGAAGGCGAGTGTTCAGTGTTAGGGAAATCCCTCCGCTTCTCCTCCCGACACTCGCTCCCTGACCCCTGACACAAGTTCCCGCGCTCGCGTTGAGTGCACTGCAGGCAGTGAGGTGGCCATGGCGCCGACGACTCCGGAAACCCGACTCGAGCGTGACATGCTGGGCAGCAGGGAGGTGCCCGCGGATGCTTTGTGGGGTATTCACACGCTCCGCGCCATGGAGAATTTCCCCATCTCGGGACGGCGTGTTCCTGCCGCGCTGGTTCACGCCTACGGCCACGTCAAGTTGGCCGCCGCGGTCACCCATCGCGCGCTCGAGTACCTCGATGATGCCCGTTTTGAGGCCGTGGCTGCCGCCTGCCGTGAATTGGCCGCCGGTACGCTCGATGCGCACATTGTGGTGGACGCATTCCAGGGCGGCGCGGGGACGTCCACAAACCTGAACGTGTGTGAAGTCATTGCCAACCGCGCCCTGCAGTTGGCCGGCCGCCGCCCCGGTGACTACGAGTTCATTGATCCGCTCGAGCACGTCAACCTGCACCAGTCGACCAACGACACGTACCCGACGGCACTGCGGATAGCCGTGTACGGGCGGTTGAAGGACCTGGAACTGGCGGTCACCCGGTTGCAGGAGGCCTGCCAGGCCAAGGAGCGCGAGTTTGCCGATGTGCTGTGCGTTGGCCGCACGGAAATGATGGATGCGGTGCCGACAACGCTCGGACGCACGTTCGGAGCCTGGGCCGAGGCGCTGTCCCGTGACCGCTGGCGGGTCTACAAGTGCACCGAACGCATTCGCGTCGTGAACCTTGGCGGCACGGCCATTGGGACCGGCATGGGGGCCCCGCGCGATTACATCTTTTTGGTCGTGGAGGAATTGCGCGCCATCACCGGGTTGCCCCTCGCACGTGCCGAGAACCTGTTTGAGGCGACGCAGAACGCCGATGTGTTCGTCGAGGTCTCGGGCATCCTCAAAGCGCATGCGGTCAATCTCCTGAAGATGTCCGGGGATCTGCGCCTGCTCGCATCAGGGCCGGACGCCGGCCTGGGCGAGATCCACCTGCCGGAACTGCAGGCGGGCAGTTCCATCATGCCGGGGAAAGTCAACCCGGTGCTGCCCGAAATGATGGCCCAGGCTGCCACCCAGTGCATGGCGTTGGACCAGGCCATCGCGCTGGCCGCGGGGGCCGGGCAGCTCGAACTGAACGCGTTCCTGCCGCAGATCGCCGTGAACCTGCTTGATAGTCTAGACCTGCTGTGTGGCGCCAGCGCCCTGGCGGCTGACAGATGCATCCGGGGCATCACGGCGGACCGGAACCGCTGCCGCGACCTGGCCCTCCGCAGTGCGATGATGGCAACCGTACTGGTACCGGTCATCGGTTACCACAAGGCCGTCGAGGTGGCCCAGGCCATGCGGCAGGAAGGCCTGGACCTGTTTGCCGCGACCCAGAAGGTTGCCGGACTGCCCCGCGAGCGGGTGGCGCCGCTGGTCGAACCGGCGGCCGTCAACGCACTCGGATTTGTGCCGCACCGCGCCATGGGGCCTGGATGCGCCTGTTCGTAGTGGGCGCGCAGTGCGCGGAACGAAGTGGAGCGCCAAGAGCCCATCTGGCGTGTCACGGCGAAGTTTCGCAACGAAGCCGGACGTATTGCGGTGGCGCGGCGTAGGGATGGGGTCTTGCCCCGCCGACAACCGGCGGGACTGCGATACCACTACGAACGGTCCCGTGGCTGGAGTTACCCGCACGGGTCGCGATTTTTTCGGCGTAGGCTTGCTTTTCTTTGCGCCGCGTGGTAATCTTAATCGTGATAAACATCACGATTAGAGGGCCGCGGGCGGCGCGGCGCTGGAACGGCGCAACCCTATCAGTGTCACTGACAACACGGAGTCGGGGATGAGCAACACAAACAAGAGCACCGTTAAGCAGATTTGTGTGCGGCACGGCAAGGACCGCACCCGCATGATGGACATTGTGCGGGACGTGCAGTCGGCGCTCGGGTGTGTCTCTAGCGAGGCGATGGATGCCATTGCCCAAGCCTGTGGCACGCACCGGGTCGAGGTCGAGAGTGTCGTCTCGTTCTATTCGTTTCTGGGTACGAAACCCAAGGGGAAGGTGGTCATCCGGTTGTGCCACGGCGTCATTGACCGGATGCACGGGTCGGAGACGGTGGCCGCGTTTGAGAAGGAACTCGGCATCCGGATGGGCGAGACGACGCCGGACGGCCTGTTCTCGCTGGAGTGGACGGCGTGCATCGGCATGTGCGACCAGGCTCCGGCAGCGTTGATCAACGACCAGGCGGTCACATACCTGTCGACGGACAAGGTGAAGCGGATTGTCGAGATGCTGCGGGCGGATCCTGACCCGAAGCGGCTGGTTCGCACGTATGGGGATGGCAACAACGCGCACGAACTCGTCCATTCGATGGTGCACAACAACATCCGGCGCCGTGGTGCGGTGATTTTCGGCGCCTACGAGCGCGGGAGTGCCTTGCGCAAGGCACTTGCCATGACGCCGCAGGAGGTGATCCGGGCCGTCAAGACCGCCTCGTTGCGCGGTCGTGGCGGGGCGGGATTCCCGACCGGAATGAAGTGGGATTTCACCCGCGCCGCACAGGGCGAGCAGCGCTACGTGCTCTGCAATGCGGACGAGGGTGAGCCCGGCACGTTCAAGGACCGGGTGCTGCTGACCGAGTGCGCGGAGCAACTGATCGAGGGCATGACCATTGCCGGGTACGCCATCGGCGCTGCGGAAGGCATCCTCTATCTGCGAGCCGAGTACGCGTACCTGAAGGCGTTCGTTGAAGCCGTGGTGGCACAACGGCGGAAGGATGGCTTGCTCGGTGCATCCGTGTGCGGCAAGGCGGGGGTCATCTTCGACATCCGGGTGCAGATGGGCGCCGGGGCGTACGTGTGTGGCGAAGAGACGGCGCTGATCAGTTCATGCGAAGGGCTGCGGGGAGACCCCAAGACGCGGCCGCCGTTCCCGGCCAGCAAAGGCTACCTCGGCTGTCCGACGGCGGTGAACAACGTCGAGACCTTCTGCTGCGTGCCGCCGATCCTGGAACACGGCCCGGGCTGGTTCGCGCAGATGGGTTCGTCCGGGAGCAAGGGGACGAAGCTGCTGACCGTGTCGGGCGACTGTTCCATGCCGGGCGTGTACGAGGTGGATTTCGGCATCACCCTGCGGGACGTCCTCAAGATGGTTGGCTCGGAGAATGCCAAGGCGGTGCAGGTCGGCGGCCCGAGCGGGCAGATGGTGGGCCCCGAGAAGTTCGACCGCAAGGTCTGCTACGACCACCTGGCCACGGGCGGCTCGGTCATGGTGTTCGGGCCGGAGCGGGACGTGCTGGCGATCGCGGCACAGTTCCTGGAATTTTTCATGGACGAGGGTTGTGGGTACTGCACGCCCTGCCGTGTGGGTAACGTATTGCTGAAGGAGCGATTGGACCGCATTCTGGCCGGGCAGGGGGCCCCGACGGACATGGCGTACCTGCAGGAACTGGGCGAAGTGGTGAAGATGGGCAGCCGCTGCGGGCTGGGCCAGACATCGCCCAACCCGGTGCTGACGACGTTGGCGAGTTTCCGCGGCGAGTACGAGCGACGGTGCCAGCCGGCGCATTCCAGGCACGTGTTTCTGCCGGGGTTCGACATTCGTAAGGCGCTGGCGGACTCCGAGAGCATCGCGGGCCGTCACTCCGTGGTCTATTCCGAGTAAGCAAGGGGCAAACCATGAGCGACACAGTGACAGTAACGATTGACGGTGCGCAGGTGAAGGGCCGCGCCGGTCAGACGATTCTCCAGGCGGCCGAGGCCGCGGGGATCTATATCCCACGGTTGTGTGCGCACAACGAACTCAGTGCCCACGGGAGTTGCCGGGTGTGCACCGTGCTGGTCAACGGCCGGCCGCAGGCGGCGTGCACGCAGCCGGTGGCCGATGGCATGATCATCGAGAACAACACCGAGAAACTGACCAACATGCGGAAGGCCATCGTCGAGATGCTGTTCGTCGAGGGCAACCACTTCTGCATGTCTTGCGAGAAGAGCGGCAACTGCGAGCTGCAGGCGCTTGCCTACCGGTTCGGCATCGCCGCGCCGCGGTACCCGTACCTGTTCCCGAAGCGTGACATCGACTTCTCGCACCCGGACATCTACATCGACCGCAACCGTTGCGTGCTGTGCGGTCGCTGCGTGCGCGCGTCGCGTGAGACGGACAAGAAGGTTGTGTTCGAGTTCACCGGGCGCGGGGCGCACCGGCGGCTCGGGATCGACGCGGCAGCGGACCTCGCCGACACGGATGCGGCGGTGGCGGACAAGAGCGTGGAGGTGTGCCCGGTCGGGGCGCTGATGCGCAAGCGGGTTGGCTACGCGGTGCCGGTGGGACAACGGAAGTACGATCATAAGCCGATCGGTTCCGATATCGAGGCGAAGCGGGCGTGACGCCTGGCAAGACTGGCATGGTTCAGGGGTTCAGAGGTTCAGAGGTTCAAAGGTTGATCGAATCTGCACTTACATGCGATGCTTCTAACAACCCTGAACCGCTGAACCGTGAACCCTGCCCAACCACTGAGGAGAGAGGCATGAGCAAGCCGAAGATTGCAACAGCGTCGCTGGCAGGTTGTTTTGGCTGTCACATGTCGATCCTGGACATTGACGAGCGCATCCTGCAGGTGGCGGAACTGGTCCAGTTCGACAAGTCGCCGGTGGACGACATCAAGAAGTTCACGGGGCGTTGTCTGGTCGGTCTGGTCGAGGGGGGGTGTGCCACGGAAGAGAATGTTCACGTGCTGGAGGAGTTCCGCAAGCACTGTGACATTCTGATCTTGCTCGGGGACTGCGCCACCATGGGCGGCATCCCCGCCATGCGGAACATGGTGCCGTTGAAGGAGTGCCTGGAGGAAGCGTACTTGAACGGTCCGACCGTGTACAACCCCGGCAGGGTCATCCCGAACGATCCGGAGCTGCCGTTGAACCTCGACCGGGTCTACCCCTGTCACGAAGTCGTCAAAATCGACTATGTGCTGCCCGGGTGTCCGCCGTCAGCGGACACGATTTTCCAGACGCTGGTGGCGCTGCTCACCGGCAAGCCGCTGGATCTGCCCTACGAGTTGATCAAGTACGACTGACAACGGCCACAGGGAGACATCGCTATGGCTGAGAAGCATGTGTATATCGAGCCGGTGACGCGCATCGAGGGGCACGCCAAAGTGTCCATCTACCTCGATGAGAAGAACAAGGTCAAGCAGGCCCGGATGCATGTCGTGGAGTTCCGCGGCTTCGAGCGGTTCGTGCAGGGCCGACCCTACTGGGAGGTGCCGGTGCTGGTTCAGCGCCTGTGCGGGATCTGCCCGGTGAGTCATCACCTGGCGGCCGCCAAGGCCATGGACCGGATTGTCGGCGCCAAGAAACTCACGGCCACGGCCGAGAAAGTGCGCCGCTTGATGCACTACGGGCAGACATTCCAGTCGCATGCCATGCATTTCTTCCACCTTGCTTCGCCCGACCTGCTCTTTGGGTTCGACGCCGATCCGGCGATCCGCAATGTGTTTGGGGTGGTGCAGAAGCATCCGGACCTGGCCGTGCAGGCAGTGAAGATGCGGGCCTACGGTCAGGAGGTCATCAAGGCCACAGCCGGGAAACGCATCCATGGTACGGGCGCCATTCCGGGCGGGGTCAACAAGAACCTGTCGCTCGCCGAGCGTGACGTCTTGCTCAAGGACGTCGAGCAGATGGTGGCCTGGGCCCGGTCGGCCTTGGGGATTGCCCGTGATTACACGACCGCGCACCTCAAGGAACTGGCCCCGTTCGGGTCGTTCGATTCCAACCACGGCGGCATTGTTCGGAAGGATGGGACTCTCGATCTCTATGACGGCCGGTTTCGGGTCAAGGACGCCAAGGGCAGCATGGTCATCGACCAGCTTGACCCGATGAAGTACCTTGACCACATTGCCGAAGAGGTGCGGTCGTGGTCGTACATGAAGTTCCCGTTCGTCAAGTCGCTCGGGCCGGGCAAGGGCTGGTACCGGGTCGGGCCGCTGGCGCGCATCAACGTCTGCGACCGGATCGACACGCCGGAAGCCGAAGCGGCGCGCGTCGAGTTCATGAAGTTGACCGATGGCAAGCCCAACAACATCACCATGGCGTACCACTGGGCGCGGATGATCGAGTTGGTTCACGCGGCGGAGAAAATCCGTGACTTGCTTCACGACTCCGACCTGCAAGGCGCCGACCTGGTGGTCAAGGGCGAGCGGCAGTTCGAGGCCGTGGCGGTCATCGAGGCGCCGCGCGGTACGCTTTGGCACCACTATCGCGTCAACGAGAACGACCAGGTCACAATGGCCAACCTGATCGTGTCGACGACACAGAACAACGAGCCCATGAACCAGGCGGTCATGAAGGTGGTGCAAGACCACATTTCCGGCAAAGCGGAGATCACCGAAGGCATGCTGAATCACGTCGAGGTGGCGATCCGCGCCTACGATCCGTGTTTCTCCTGCGCTACCCACGCCCTGGGACAGATGCCGTTGGTCGTCGAACTTATCGATGTGCACGGGAACGTGATCGAGAAGAGGGGCAGGGCGTGAGCACGACCTGCACCAGAATGATGGTCATCGGGTATGGGAATCCAGGCCGCCTGGACGACGGACTGGGGCCGGCTTTTGCCGAGCGAGTGACAGACCTGCGGTTGCCGTCGGTGACCGTGGAAGCGGACTATCAGTTGACGGTGGAAGACGCGGTCCGGATCGCGGATTATGATATGGTACTGTTCGCCGACGCATCCGTTTCGGGAGAGGAGCCGTTCTTCTGCCGTCCCGTGGTAGCCGTCAAGGGGACGGAATTCAGCAGTCACCATGTGGCGCCCGAACAGGTCCTGCATTTGGCGGCATCACTTTTCGGCGTCACGCCGCAAGCCTGGGTGCTCGGTATCCGGGGGTACGAGTTTGATGAGTTTGGCGAGCGGTTGTCAGAACCGGCGCGGCAGAACCTGGATCAGGCCGTCAAGTTCTTCCAGGACGCCGCCAATTCGGGATGGCAACTGCTCGCGGATGCGGGCACCGGACACGGGCAGGCTCAAACAACGACAACAACGAGAATGCAATAACACGCCGGAGCGGAAAGGAGCTGGGTTATGGCAAAGGGAAAAGGCGTTATTCTCTGTATTGACGACGATCCGGATATCTTGAGTTTCTTCAAGACCGTGCTGGAGGCCGAAGGTCATAAGGTTGTGGTGGCGGCCACGGGCGAGGATGGGCTGAAGGCGTTTCGGGAGCGCAAGCCGGACATGGTCTTTGTTGACCTGATGATGGAGGAGGTTGACGCGGGCGCCAGTTTTGTGCGCCACGTCAAGGCGTCCGGAAGTCAAGTCCCGATGTACATGGTGACGTCCGTGGGTGATGCTCTGAACTCGAACATTGATTATTCCAGTCTGGGTGTTAAGGGCGTGATCCAGAAGCCGGTGAACATCCCCAACCTGCTGCAGATTGTCAACATTGCGCTCAAGTCGTAACCATACTCGGCGGCCAAGTGCCGGCACGGATGCGGACGGGAACGGTGGGCCCAAATCCGTCTGGCGCCACACGTTCCTTGAACGCCTGATGCACTACTATCACGCCCTGGAGTCCGTGCATCGTCAGCGTGGGGGCGAGTGGGTGGCGTGCCAGGAGATCGCCGCTCCGCTGCACTTGGACGACAGCCAGGTGCGCCGCGACTTGGGCCGGATCGGCCTGCGCGGGCACCCGCGTCGCGGTTTCGAATACGCCTCCACATCGCAGGCCATCCGTCGCCTGTTGGGGTTGGACCGGACCTGGTCCGCGGTGATCATCGGCCTGGGCCGGTTGGGGAGCGCGCTGGCCTCCTATGGCGGGTTTTCCACGTACGGGCTGAACGTGGTCGGTTTGTTTGACAGCGACCTGAACAAGCAGGGACGGCTCTACCCGTACGAACCGGTCCAGCACGTGGCCTGGCTGCCAAGGTTCCTGACCGCGAACCGGGTCGACATCGGCATCATTGCGGTCCCGGCGGCGGAGGCACAGCAAGTGGCTGACACGCTGGTGGCTGGGAACGTGAAGGCTATCTGGAACTTTGCGCCGACCAACCTGACGGTGCCGCCGGATGTGTTCGTCCGCAACGAGCACCTGTCTGTCGGTCTCGGGGAATTGATGTTCTTCCTCAAGGGCGCCCAGGACGGCAGTCCGCCGAGCGCCGGCGAGTCGATGCCGAGGTAATGCGGTGCGAGGCCGGGTTGGGCTACTCCTCGGCGCGGGGGAAGAGGCGGTTCTTCTTCCCACCTTTCCCGCCCTTGGCTTTGGCGCCCTTTTTCTTCACCGGATGTGTCAGGGCAGGGCGTTCCGGTCACGCGCCGGCGACGTCGCGCACAATCTCGACCCAGCGCCGCATGCGCGTGGGATCGCCCTGGACCGTTTCCACGTCTTTCAGGTGCAGGTGGATGTGGCAGCCACGGGCGGCCTGCAAGCCGTCGCCGATGATCCGGCGGATCCGCGTCTCGTCCCAGCTCGCACAGACCATGTCGGTCGGGTTCGGGCGCCAGGAGAAGACGTACTTGTCCCCGATCTGTTCCGCGCTCTTGGCGACGTTCGCGAGCGGGGTGACCGCAATCACGCGCAGGTTCGGGAGCTGGCGCAGCATGTCGATCTTCTTGGTCAGGTCTTCGCAACACCCGTAGGCGACGTGTCGGAAGTGGCGCAGGATCGGCATCTGGTACTGGTACAGGAACTCGTCGTGCATGGCCGGCGAGATCAGGGTGTACTCCTGCGCCGCGCTGAACGCCCACAGGTCGCGCCGCAACTGCGGCCTGGCATTGGCCCGCGGCGGCTCCGTGTCGTCCGAGTAGACCATTTCCTGGTTGCCCTGCGTGGTCAGGGAGAAATCGCCGCATTTCTCCGCCGCCTCCTGGTTGGCCAGGATCCCGTCGCGCATGAACGCGAGCAGGCGGTGGAGTTCGGCCGGGGATTCGTACATGTCGATCATGATCTGCTCGAGCCCGCGCAACCGGGCCAAGGTGGTCGAAATGTCGGCCATGAAGCCCTGGCAGACAGGGCCGCGCTCCACGTTCACGTCGAGGATGTCGCCCACCGCGTCGCGGAGCCGATCCGCGTTCCGCTTCGTCGCCGCTTCGTCGATCGCATGCGGCGGCCAGGATAGCTTCTCGACATCCTTCCAGTCCTGGATCACCGGCTGGAATTTCCATGCGCCACCCACGACGCCGGACGGGTGGTTTTCCTCGCGTACGCCCCAGATCGTGCCCCAGCCCCGCGCCTGGACGGCCCCGACCGTAACCCAGGGCTCGATGATCAGGTCGTCCCCGATGGCGTCCTGGAACAGCGCCATGCGGAACCGCCGCTCGTACTCGCGGTAGAACGGGTCCTGGCACGTCATGACCGCGTCGCCGAACACTTCACGACACCAGACGTTGTGCATTCCGAACGTGGCCAGGATCAGCGGCCGCGTGGACTTGAGGCTGTTGTGCCGCGTCCACAGCGCGCGCCGCTCGTCCTGAATCGGCTGCGCGGCGATTCCCGCGTACTGCTTGGCCAGATCACGAAGTATGGCAATGTCCGGTGATGACATGGTGACTCCTTGCGTTGCGTTCTCTGGGCAGAATATACAGCAACGTACAGCTCGCGACCATGGACTTCTCAGGCCAACGTCGGCACTCCCTCAGCTTTCAGCCTTCATCCCTCAGCCTTTCCGCAGTTTGCTTCCCTCGCGGCGCGCGGGCTGTATGGTATGGTCATGTGCGATTGACCGCCACCAAGGCCATTGCGGAGCGGAGCGTGATGAACCGAACGTTCGACATTTTTGTTCCCGGCCGGGTCTGTTTGTTCGGCGAGCACTCGGACTGGGCCGGCGGACACCGGCGTTTCAATTCCCAGGTCCTGCCAGGGCGCGTCATCATCGCGGGCACAAACCAGGGCATTTTCGCCCGCACCTCGGCGCACCGTGATGCGTTCATCTTCCGTTCGACGCTGCCGGACGGCACGCGTCCGGAGACCTGCATTCTGCCCATGGACAAGGAGGCGCTGCTGCAGCGGGCCGAGTCGGGTGACTTCTTCAGCTATGCCGCCGGGGTCGCGTACTACATGCTGACGTTCTACGAGGTGGGCGGGATCGAGGTCGACAACTACAAGACCACGCTGCCGGTCAAGAAGGGCCTGAGTTCCTCCGCGGCGTTGTGCGTCCTGGTGGCGCGCGCCTTCAACAAGGTCTACGACTTGAAGCTCACGACCCGCGCCGAAATGGAGGCCGCCTACCAGGGCGAGATCATGACCCCGTCACGCTGCGGCCGCATGGACCAGGGTTGCGCGTTCGGGCAGGTCCCGGTCGTGATGACTTTTGACGGCGAACTGCTCAAGGCGAGCCGCCTCGGCGTGCACCAGCACATCCGCATGCTGATCGCCGATCTCAAGGGCCAGAAGAACACCATCCGCATTCTGGCCGACCTGAACCGTGCCTACCCGTTCGCGCAGGACGAGACCGGTCGCAATGTGCAGGCTTACCTGGGCAAGATCAACACGGACGTCGTCGTGCGTGCGGCGGCGGCCTTGGACAAAGGCGACGCCGCACAACTGGGCGCGCTCATGAACGAAGCCCAAGCGGAGTTCGACCGGCATCTGATGCCGGCGTGCCCCGAGGAACTGACGGCGGTGAAACTGCACACCGTCCTCGCCGACCCGGAGGTAAAGCGGCTGACGTACGGCGGCAAGGGCGTCGGTTCGCAGGGCGACGGGTGCGTGCAGTTCGTGGTGCGCGACGACGATAGCCGGCGGGGCCTGGGCGAGTACCTTGAACGGCGCTACGGCATGGAGTGCTTCCAACTCGACCTGAAGCCGCCGCAGACGGTGCGCAAGGCGGTCATCCCCGTGGCCGGGTTCGGCACGCGCATGTTCCCGGCGTCCAAGGCGCTGAAGAAAGAGCTGTTCCCTGTCATCACCCCGGATGGTGTGGCCAAGCCGATATTACTGACCATCATCGAGGAGGCGTTGCAGTCCGGCATCGAGGAGATTGCCGTCGTCGTACGGGCGGGCGACGAGGCGTTCTTCCAGAATTTCTTCCGGACCCTCCCGCCGCCGGACTTCTACAACCGTCTGCCGGAGAAGGCGAAAGAGCACTGCCAGACGTTGCAGGAACTGGGCGACCGCCTGACGTTCATCACACAGGACGAACAGCAGGGGTTCGGCCATGCGGTGTTCTGCGCCAGGGACTGGGTCGGCAACGAACCGTTCCTGCTGCTGCTCGGTGACCACATGTACGTGTCCGACACGGACGTGCCGTGTTCCCGGCAGCTCATCGACGCGTTCGAGACGAACGGACGCCGCAGTGTGATCGGCGCGTACGTCGCGGAGGCCGACGAAGTCTCGCACTACGGCACGGTGACCGGGAAGTGGCTCAACGACAAGCAACGGTTGCTCGACATCAGCGAACTGGCCGAGAAGCCGAGCCTGGACTACGCGCGCAACAACCTCGTCACACCTGGACTGGCGGCGGACCGGTTCCTCTGCATTTACGGTCAGTACGTCCTGCCCCCCTCGATTTTCGCGCACCTGCAGCGCGAGGTGGACGGGGACATCCGCGAGGCGGGCGAAATCCAGCTCACCACCGGGCTGGAACTGCAGCGCCGCGAGGAGGGCATGCTGGGGCTGGTTGTCGACGGCGTGCACTACGACACGGGGCTGCCGGAGACGTATTTGAACAGCCTGGTGTCCTTCTACACCGGCCGACCGACCAAGCTGGTTGCGAAGAAGGCAAAGCGGAAGCGGTAACGGGAGACGTTTCAGGTGTCAGGTTTCGGGTGTCAGCGGCCCCGGCCGGTAGACCGGCCGGGCAGCTCGAGAGGACGATTAGAGACTCCGTCGAACCCGGATCCTCGAACCGATGACGTCGATGACGCCGATGATCCCGATGATCTCGACAGGGCTCGGCAGGGGCAAGGGCTGGAGACACGGGGTGGCGAACGATGAAGATTGCACCAACCGGGGTCCGGTTGCACATCGGCTTGTTCGGGCGGCGGAATGTGGGCAAGTCGAGCCTGCTCAACGCGCTGGCCGGCCAGGACGTCTCGATCGTCTCTGACGTGCCGGGAACGACGACTGACGTCGTGGGCAAGCCCATGGAACTGAAGCCCATCGGGCCGGTGCTGTTCCTCGATACCGCCGGCCTCGACGACGTGGGCACGCTGGGGGGAAAGCGCGTGCAGCGCAGCCTGCAGGCCCTGGATCGCACCGATATCGCGCTGGTGCTGACGGACGGGCAGGTGACGGAGTTCGAAACGGAACTTCTCGCCGAGTTGTCCCGCCGGAAAATCCCCCGCATCATCGTGTTCACCAAGTCCGATCTGGCGCCACCGGCGGAGTCCGCACTGACTGCGGTGCGGTTCGCTGCGGAAACCGCCGTCGTGACCTCGACGGTGACAGGGGAGGGGATGGGCGCGGTGCGCGAAGCGCTCGTGCGTCATGCCCCGGCGGAGTTTTTCGACAACCAGGGCATCCTGGCCGATCTGGTCGGGCCGGGCGACGTCGTGATCTTGGTGGTGCCGATCGATCTGGAAGCGCCCAAGGGCCGTTTGATTCTGCCACAAGTGCAGGTCCTGCGCGAAGTCCTTGACTGCGACGCACGCGCCGTGGTCGTGAAGGAGCGCGAACTGGGGGATACGCTGGGGATCCTGACTCGCAAGCCGCGCCTGGTTGTGACCGACTCGCAGGCGATCCTCAAGGTGTCTGCCGATGTGCCGCCCGACGTGCCGCTGACCGGGTTCTCGGTCCTGTTTGCGCGCTGGAAGGGCGACTTGGAGAGTCTGGTTCGGGGGACGCTGACCATCGAAACGCTGCGGCCGGGCGACAAGGTGCTGGTCGCTGAAGCCTGCTCGCACCATCCGATCGGCGAGGACATCGGTCGCATCAAGATCCCGCGCTGGCTCACACAGTACGTCGGCGGCGACCTGCGGTTCACGCACGTCCAGGGTCACGACTTTTCGGAGGATCTCGCCGAGTACAAGCTGGTCATCATGTGCGGGGCCTGCATGCAGAATCGTCGCGAAGTCCTGACCCGCATCATGCGCGCGAAGGAGCAGGGCGTTCCTGTCGCAAACTACGGGCTGGTCATCGCCTACTCGCTCGGCGTGCTGGACCGCATGCTCTCACCGTTTCCCGGTATGCAGGACCTGGTCCGGCGCGAACGGCGGCGGTGAATGGCGCCCGGTGAAGTTTGGCGCCTGGCCTCACCCTGAAGGCGCTACTTTGTTTGCCGCCCTTCCGAACGCGTGACATCGTTCGCGCCGAGGATCCCGGAACAGAACGCAAGTTCCTGAAGGCTGGTGCGACGCGCGTGGTCTCGCCCTATCAGACCGGCGCCAGTCACATCGCGCAGCTTCTGGTCCGTCCGACCGTCGTGGATTTCCTGGATCTGGTGAGTCGTGACGAAGACCTGGAGATGGAAGTGCGCATGATCGACGTCGAACCGAACGGGCCGTTCGCCAACAAGACACTCGCCGAGGCGCACGTGCGCCAAGTCTGCGGGTGCATGGTCCTCGCCGTCCAGCGACACGGCCACAAGACGATCTTCGACCCGCAGCCTGACACGCGATTGTTGCCGGGCGATGTGCTGGTCGCCGTCGGCTCGCAGAAAGCCACTGCTGCCGCGGCGCCGGCTGCAGCCGCGCCGGAGACGAAGCGACCATCCTCGGATCGAGCGCCGGCATCCGTCCCCCGGGGGGAGCTGGCCCTCCTTCTGGGGCCCGCGCCGGAGTGCCTCACCGGATCCGGAGCACGCGGGTCTCGCCTTTGCGCACGGGCAGTACGAGCACCGGCCCGTTACCCAGAGTCGTGCCGTCCACGGCGTCGGTCACGTTCGCCGGGGTGCCGGTATCGATCTTCAGCGGCCCGTCCTGGACGGCGTGCACGGACAGGTACCCGTTGCCGGCCCACACGGCGGCGTCAGTATCGGTGTAGAGGTGGACACCGGCCAGTTTTGCGAGGACTCGCACGAGCTGACTGGTGAACGCCGGCGTGCCGAGAAACACGTCCGTGCCCTGCGGCGTTTTCCGCACCACCAGTGACGGCGTCCCGTCGCTGTAGGTCGCGAGCACGTCGTCGCCCTCAGTGGGGCTGACGGTGAACAGCGGCCGGATCTGTTTGTCCTGTCCCCACGGTTCGGTGAGCCCGAGAGTCTTGCCGCGGTCGGTGGGGGTCGACTTCGGGCTTGCGAGGTCAACGGCGCGATGCACGAACCCCGTGACCTGCGCCATCGCGCCGGCCGTGGCCTGTGTGGCAGTCAGGTAGCCGGGCGCATAGCACCACACGCGGACCGTGCCTGGTTGGCGGGCCTGGGCCAGTGCGTCACGCGTTGTCGAGTTCAGTGCCCATGTCGACAGGTGGATCTGGAGCTTGGACTGCACCTTCCCGGCCAGGACGTCATCGAGCAGGTACTGGCCGTACGGTGCGCCGCAGCGGCCGAGTGCGGCACGTGCGTCGTAGATCAGGGGGCGCGCCATGGTGCTGGAGCCGCCTGTCAGATGGCAGACGCTGTCTTCGTCGAGAATAGCTGCAATGTCAGGTTCGAAGGGGGCCCCGCGGCGGAGCAGGGCGTCATCGAGCGGCGTGAGGCGCGAGTGCTCGGCCCAGAGTCTTGCGTCGTCGAACCAGCCTTCCCCGGGCAGGTCCATCCACCAGGTCGCAAAACCGCGGATGGCGGCTTGCGCGTTGTTGCGCCGCAGCACATCGAGCGACTGTTGCAGGTCGTCGACGCCACCGTAATCTTTCGTGCCCGACAGGTATGTGCGGGTGTCATCCTCGTTGAGCCAGAGCTTGCCGTGCAGCATGACACTCTCGGCGGCGGTCATGCACGGGGCCGTGCCGGTCCACTGCCGGTCGAAGTAGCTGATCGGCGAACACAGAATATCGATGTCAGATGAGGGAAGTACTTGCCAGAGCGCGTAGTGCCCGGCGTAGGGCGCACCGTTGTGCAGAGGCGGGAACTCGAACACATAGCCGTAGAAGAACAAGACCAACTTCTTGCCGCCCGTGCCGCGGCGAACCGCGGCCGCGAGTTCCAGGACGGTGTCGGCCATCTCTTTCTGCCAGAAGCGATTGAATAGGATGAGGTCCTTCTCCGTAGCCGGGTCGCGCAGGAAACCGTTCGGGGCGGCGTGTCGGCGTGCCGCGTCCGGGACCTTGGCGTTGGCGGCGTCCGGTTGCCCGAGTGCCTGCAGGTATTGGCGCCACGCCGCTTCGGTGGGCGGCTCGTACCCGCTCATGACCGGCCCCCAGGAATCGTCGTAGAACCACTCGGCGCTGTTCTGGCCCGCGGGGTGGATCCCGGCGAAGTTCACAGGGAACGCTTCGCACAGGTGGCGGCAGAGTTTCTCAAGGTGTGCGGCGGCATCGTGCCGGCACTCGCGGCTGGACACGGTCGAGTACTTGCCTTTGGTGCCCTTCTCGAACGTCATGCGCGTTTCGGGGTGGCGCTCGAGCCACCATCCTGGCGCGTTGGCGTCGACACGCGGTACGATCAGTGCGGTGGGATGTACGCGAATGATGTCGCGCATCACGCTGTCGATCGGTTCCCAGTTCGGCGTCTGCTCGGGCGGCGTCCAGCACGACGACGCGCCGGTGGAGATGAAGCGCACCCCGGCATCGCGTGCCAGCGCCACCTGGTGCAGGAACGTCCCGGGCGGCCCCCCGATCTGGTTCCACACGCCGCCTTCAACGGAATACAGCGTGGGACGCAACGTGCTGGCTGGAGTCGCCTGGACCGAGAACTGGCAGCGGTAAACCTTCTCCTTCGCGAAGCTGAGGATCTGCTTGCTGTGAAGGTGGAAGTCCGGCCACTGTCCGCCGGGCGGAGTTCGCACGGTCACGTGCAGGGCGCCGTCCTCCACAACCACGGTCCCGACGGTGTTCTTCTCCGCGGGCGGCCAGACGTCCCAGGTACTGCGGAACGCGTCATCCGAGGCGAATGAGCCGGCTGGCAACGCGGTTGCGCCGGTCGCGGCATCGAGGATGCGGACATCGCGGATTCGGTACTCGGCTGGCGCGTGTGCGAAACGGAAATGCAGTGTCCCGGTTCCCTGGATGTCCTTGCCTGTGGAGAACTCGAAGCTCTGCTCGGTCCAGTCTGGCGTGGCGGTCAGCATTCCGCTCTGGCGCGTGCCGAAAAAGAAGCGCCCGGGATCGGGCCGGCCGTTGATGTGTATCCGCGGGCCGCCCGGCGTTGGTTGCACACGGACGTCAACCCCCATGCCCTGCGGTGTTGCGCAACCGCAGAGGAGCCCCAACCCGAGAACGGTCAGAGTGAGTCGCATGACGTTCAGCCCTCCTGGTTCGTATCCGACGGGGTCGCCGTCTAATGTATCGCCGGCAGAGGAACTTCCAATGCAACCCCGTCCGCAGGGCACGCCGGGGGGGGGCGGCCTGAGGACAGGCCGCCCCTACCAGGTGTGCGCGGAGGTGTGGCCTTCCGAGACGCGGCGCCAGATCTTGAAACAGCCCTGCCCCGTCCGAGCCTATGCTTGCTCACCTTCCAGCCCGAGTCCCCTCGCGCGCCCCCGGACTCGACAGACGGTACGTCACGTGGCGGGCCCGCGTTGTTGCCAAGCCCCGCTACGTTACCTCCCCGGTGGTGGGATTGGACTTGGCGATGAGGCTTCCGTTGGGGTCGGGACAGATACAGGGACAGTTGCGGGGACATCGCGGGGTGCGGAGGCAACATCCGGATGCGGCCGGAACGCCACCCGGAAGGCGTCGCCCAACTCCTGCCACTCAGGCGCGGGGTAGCCGTCGCGCTGACACGCAGCCAGAACCCGCTCATAGCCGCTGCCCCACTCCTCCATCAACCCGAGTTCGCGGAGCCCCCGAGTGACCCCGACGGCTCGGCCGAGGGGGAACTTTAGCCCGAAGGGCGGGAGCGGAAGGGTCCGCGAAGACACCGGCAGACCCGGCCCGCACCCCGCGGCTACGTGTGAGGCCCGGCGAACGAACGCATAACGGCGAGCCTTATGTAGTGCCGACGTAGTGCGCCGCCGACAGGTGCGACGGGCACGGGCACGGGCACGAGACGACCATTCGTCTCAGGCGATTTTTTCACGGGTTCTCAGTGGCGGGTGGAGATAAGGTC
>MHBL01000311.1:59832-60333 GCA_001803235.1 Lentisphaerae bacterium RIFOXYA12_64_32 | reverse complement strand
TACCGGGTGTGCGCGGAGGCGTGGCCTTCCGAGACGTGGTGCCAGATCTTGAAACAGCCCTGGGGGCCGACTGCAATGCCTCATCGCCCCCAGGGCGGCGCACCGCCCGGTCATACGGGGATGAAACACCTCGCCTCGACCCGAGTTGGAGCGCGAGACTCCGTCGAGCATCCGGGGGCCGGGGATGCTCCGCGGAGCGTCGCGCTCCAAGACAACGGTCGGGCGACGGTCGGCAACGAGACTCCATCGAGCCTGTGTTTCATGGGAGTGAAACGGGTCCCTCTGTCCGAGCCGCGCGCGGTAGTAAGCGGTGCCTTTGGCAGAACCGCTCGTTCCCTCTCGCGGCTCGGCCAGAAGACCGTGCACTTTCGCTCTGTATCTTTCACTGAGGCATTGCGACCGACTCGTCATACGTCGCGGGTGGAGATAAGGTCGAAGGTTGGCCGGGGCTGGCGCCCAAAGTGGTCGGAGCGGCTCGCTCCGACACCCGCGGGACCGAGC
>MHBL01000311.1:30540-59769 GCA_001803235.1 Lentisphaerae bacterium RIFOXYA12_64_32 | reverse complement strand
GACCGAGCCGGTCCCGCCACTTTGGCCAGCCACCCCCAGCCCTGCACCCGCGACTGACGCAGCACCGTTGTCCAACCCGCCTGCTGGTTCCCGCCCCTTCGTACGGGTATATTCCTCGGTTTGCACCGCCTTTCCCGCCGGGGACACGCGCCCGCCGGTGTGTCTTGCGACTGCCGCCCATGGAACGATCGAGACCGGTCGGGAGGGAGGGATGGTTTCAGTCTTCAGGTTTCAGGAATGCGCAACCGATTCAGCGTCAGAGCGTTCCTGCCTGACGCACCTGACACCTGAACACTCATCCCGCAAGACGGGGTTTTGCAGGAGGCTCTGTAATAGTCCTGGGCCCCGAAACCTGAAACCTCCTGGGCGCCATCGCCTGGCACAACGGACGCGGCGCGCGGCAGGCTGGATCAACACGAGGTGACGATTGTGAGCAAGTCCCGAACCATCATTTGGACCGTGGTCATCACGCTGGGCGTGGTCGCACTCGCGGCGGGTGCCGGCACGTGGGCATGGCGCAAGTGGCATCCCGCGAAGAAGCCGTTGAATGTCGAGGTGAAGCGGGTCAGCCGCGGCAAGCTGGTGGAACTGGTGCAGGCGCCGGGCGAAGTGACGCCCAAGAAGAAGGTGTCGATCAGCGCCCGTGTCTCAGCGCGCATCACGGAACTGCCGGTCGAGAAAGGGGCTAAGGTCACGCGCGGGGACCCCAATGCCAATCCCCCCGTGCCGGCCTCCGTACTGGTGCGACTGGACGACAAGGACCTGAAGAGCCGGCTCCGTTCCACGGTCGCGAATCGCGAGGCGCAGCGCGCCGAGACCGAAGTGCTCAAGACCCGCATTGCCAGCGAGAGCGCGGCCATCGCCGGCACGAGCAGTGCCCTGGCTCAGGCCGAGAAGGACCTGGAACGCAAGAGTGCGCTGCTGAAGACGGGCGACATCGGCCAGGCCCTGTTCGACGAAGTCGACGCCAAAGCCAGGGGCCTGCGCGCGCAACTGGAGGCGGCGAGACTGGCGCTGGAAGCGACGAAACAAAACCTGATCGTGCTGCAGCACCGGCTCGACGCTGCCGAGGCGCTGATCGAGGAAGCGCAGGAAGCCCTGACCTACACCACGATCTCCACGCCCATCGACGGGGTAGTGACACGCCTGAACGCGGAAGTCGGCGAAATGGTCATGACCGGGACTATGAACAACCCGGGCACGGTCATTATGGAGGTGGCGGACCTGTCGCGGATGCTGGTCATTGCGCAGGTCGACGAGGCGGACATGGGGCACCTGGCGGTCGGACAGAAGGCGGTCATTCACATCCAGGCCTACGGCGAGCGCGCCTTCACCGGCGCGGTCGACACGATCCCGCTGACCAGCGCCAAGTCGCCGACCGGCACGAACATCTACCGTGTCGAGATCCTGCTCGATCCCACCGAGGAACGCCTGTACACGGGCCTGACGGCCGACATCGAAATCCGGACGCGCGAGCACGAGAACGTGATCTTGGTGCCCAGCCAGGCAGTCCTCGGCCGCAAGGTGGAGGAATTGCCGAAGGACATTCGCGAAGGATCGCCGTGCGTGGACCGGAAGAAGACCTTCGCCCTGGTCGTCTACCGCATCCTGAACGGCAAGGCGGTGGTTACCCCGGTCTCGCTCGGCCCGGCCGACCTGACACAGACGATCGTCTCCGACGGATTGACTGAAAACGACACGGTGATTGTGGGACCCTATAAGATCCTGGACACTCTCAAGCACGACGCCGAGGTAACCGAGGAGAAGGATACCCAGGAAAAAGGGCGACCTGTGAAATGAGCGGACCAGGCCCCGTCACCTTCCGACAGCACTGCGGGCGGGCGGTGGCGCGGGACCTCCCGGACCGCAGCAGGGTGCTCGGGGCCGTCCCGGCCCGAGCACCCCGCTTCGGCGCGGGACCTGTCTGCGTGCGGCGCACAGGCAGGCGCGCCGAGCCACCGCGCTCAATCGCATCCCAGCCGGGGCACGCCCTTTCTCCGCGGGGACGAATTTGCCCGCACAGGTCGCAAAAAAGGTCTGACACTGCCACACCCCCAAAACCATGACGGACACCCGCCGCACCATCATCCGCGTTCGCGACGTATCCCGCATCTACCGGGTCGGTACCGAGGAAATCCGCGCCCTGGACCATGTCGATCTGGAGGTGCGGCAGAACGAGTACGTCGCGGTCATGGGCCACTCCGGCTCAGGCAAGAGCACGCTGATGAACCTGCTCGGTTGCCTGGACCGCGCCTACACCGGGCTCTACGAACTGGACGGCGTGGCCGTCAGTTCGATGAACGACGCGCAACTCGCGCAGGTCCGCAATGAACGGATCGGGTTCGTGTTCCAGTCGTTCGAGATGCTGAACCGCACGAACGCGCAGAAAAACGTCGAACTGCCCCTGATCTACTCCCGGAACGGCTGGTGGTCGCGGCGGCAGCGGGCGCGCGAAGCGCTCGAACGTGTTGGGCTGGCGGATCGCAGGCTGCACCGCCCGAACCAGCTCTCCGGCGGCCAGAAGCAGCGCGTGGCGGTGGCGCGGGCCCTGGTAATCAACCCCAGTCTCTTGCTTGCCGACGAGCCGACCGGTAACCTGGACAGCCGCACCAGCGAGGAAATCCTCGCCCTGTTCGACCAGTTGCACCGGGAAGGGCAGACTATCCTCCTGGTGACCCACGAACAGGACGTCGCCCGTCACGCGCACCGCATCATCCGCATGAAGGACGGCAATATCGTCTCCGACGAGCCAAACCCGCCGCAAGCGCCTGTCGCACCCGTCGCCTCGTCCGACGCCGGGAAAGCAGAGGTGGTCGCGTGAAAGACCTGCTGCACATCCCGCTCGGAATCGGGTTCCTGCTGTTCCAGAGCACGTGCCTGGCGCTCACCGAGATCTGGGCCAACAAGATGCGGTCCGTATTGACGACGCTCGGCATCGTGATCGGCGTGGCGTCGGTGACCGCGGTGATCGCCGCCCTGACCGGCCTGAAGTCCAAGGTCCTGCACGACGTCGAATCGTTCGGTACAAACAAGATCTACATGTGGGTGCAGCGCCCCGATTCCGGGCCGCAACGGAACGCGTCGTGGTGGAACCTGCGGTTCGTGCCGACGCAACTGGAGGGATTAACCGACCACTGTCCGTCCGTGGCCGAGTACACGCGAGTGGGACGCATCGGCCGGTTGACCGTCCGACACGGTGAGCGGACGGTCGACAACATCAGCCTCCGCGGCATTGACCCGGCGTGGCACAGCATCGAGCACCGCCCGGTCGTACTCGGCAGGCTCTTCTCGGTCGTGGATGAGGAACAGGCGCGCAACGTCTGCCTGATCGACCCGGACCTGCGCGACAAGCTCATGCTTGACCGGGACTGCATCGGACAGACGATCCTGGCCGGCGGGCGGCGCTACGCCGTCGTCGGCATCGTTGAGCGCCGTCCCGAGATGAGCATGATCGGGGAACTGATGCAGGAAGAGGCGTTCGACGTCTTCGTGCCCTACGCCACCCTGCGGCGGCTGCGCGAGCCGTGGTGCGAGATCATCGCCACCTCGAAGTCGACCGCGGTCACCGACGAAGCGCAGGCGGAGTTGCGGTTCTTCCTGCGCAAGAACCGCGGCATCAAGCCGGGCGACCCGGACACGTTCCGTCTGCTCTCGATCCAGAGCGAAGTGAAGAAGTTCAACGACATCGCGCTGGTCGTGACCCTGGTGGCGGGCGGGGTGGTCGCCATCTCATTGCTGGTCGGCGGCATCGGCATCATGAACATCATGCTGGTGTCCGTGTCGGAGCGAACGCGCGAGATCGGACTGCGCAAGGCGGTCGGAGCGCGACGCTCCGCCATCCTCACGCAGTTCCTGGTCGAGGCCGTGGTGCTGTGCCTGTTCGGCGGCTTGGTCGGCGTGGCTCTCGGGCAACTACTTACCACCATATTGGCCAACGCCAACCCCGTGCTGAGCGAGGTCGCCGTCCCCGGGTGGGCCATCTCCGTGTCCTTCGGATTCGCCGTTGCGGTCGGCATCGGTTTCGGCATGTTCCCGGCCATCAAGGCCGCCAACCTGGACCCCATCGAGGCCCTGCGCCATGAATAGCCGAGCGCGCATCACAAACAACCGACCTGTGCGGGACGACGTGCTCGTGCGGCTAGACACCGGTCACGGCGCCGCTCGTAGTGGTGTCGCAGTCCCGGCGGTTGCACGCCGGGCAAGACACCATCCCCACGCCGCGCGGCCACAACGCGCCGGATGGGCTCTTGGCGCTCCACTTCGTTCCGCGCACTGCGAGCCCACTACGAACAGGCGCATCTTGGCGTCCATGGCGCGTTCTTTTCTCTCTCAGGATTTGCCCGCACAGGTCGCAAACAACTCCCACCGGGACACACCGCGCCGCGCCGCCGCCGTGCTGGCGGCCTGGCTCCTGGCCGTCCTTGTCCCCACCGCGCCGCTGCAGGCGCAACCGGCGATCGCGGCCTCTCCCACCGACCTGCACGAAATTGCACCGCTCGACCTGAAGCGGACCACCGCGACACCGGCTCCACCCGCACCCCTGAACCCTGAACCCCGACCCCTGAGTCCCTCACCCGCCGCTGCCCAGCTTGCGGACTCCGCGGCGCCCGCGGCACGGCAACAGACGCGCTTGACGCTGGCGGAGTGCCGAGCGCAAGCCTTGGCGCACAACCTCGACTTGCGCGTGCAACTGGTCGAACCGCTGACCGCCGCCGAGCGCGTCACCGAGGCGGAAGCGCGGTTCGAGGCGTCCTTCGTCGCCGATGCCTCCTACACCGGCACCGACACACCGGGCCTCGACGGCTACGACTCGCAGGCCGAAGACACACAAACGCGGGCCGGTTTCGAGTTGCCGCTGAAGACCGGCGGGACCGTGACCGCCCAACTCCGGGACGAACGCGTCAAGAGCACGGACCTGACCTCGGACCGGGACACATACTACTCGCCCGGCTTCACGATTTCCGTGAGCCAACCCCTGCTGCGCTCCGCGGGCCGCCGCGTCAACACGCACGCCATCCGCATCGCCGGCGTTGAGCGGCGAATCGCCGAGGCGCGCACCCGCCTGGAAGTCATCCGCGTGCTGACCGCGGTGGACCGCGTCTACTGGCGGCTCTACGCGGCCCGCCGCGAACTCGAGGTGCGCAAGATGGAGCAGGCACTGGCCCGGGCGCAACTCGAGAATGCGCGCCGGCTCGTCGCTTCCGGCGAGAAACCGCAGATCGAAGTTATCCGGGCCGAGTCGGCCGTGGCGGACCGCGAGGAAGCCATTCTCATCGCCAACAAGGAGATCCGTGACCGCGAACGCGAACTGAACCGTGTGGTCCGCGGCAGCGCCTTCGCCAACCAGGCGACCGAGGAGATCGTTCCTGCCACGGAACCCGACCCGGTTCACTACGCGCTGTCCGCGCCGCGCCTGGTTCTGACCGCGCTGCAGAGCCGCATGGAGTTGCTGGAGATCGAACTCACGATTGCCTCGGACAAGGACACGGTCGAGTACCTGCGCAACGACGCCCTGCCCCTGGTTAACCTCGAGTACAGTTACAACGTCAACGCCATCGGCGGCACACGCGGCGACGCCTACGACCTGCTCAACGACAAGGATTACGAGGACCACCGCCTCGGACTGGTGGTGCGGATTCCGCTCGGCAACCAGGCGGCCCGCAGCCGCCTGCGGCAGGCCTTATATCGCCGGCAGCAGGACCTGGCCTCGCAGGAGAACCGCCAACTCCTGATCGAAACCGAAGTTCTCGCCGCCGTCGACCAGCAGCAGGTCGCCTGGCAGCGCATCCTGGCCAGCCGCCAGCGCGCCCTGCTCAGCGGCCGCTTGCTCGAGGCCGAGCAGCACCAGTTCGAGGTCGGGGTCGGCACCTCCACCGACCTGCTCGACGCGCAAGCTAAACTGGCCGACGCGCAGAGCGCCGAGATCCGGGCCTTGGTCGAGTACGAGATCTCACTCGTCGACCTCAGCTACGCCACCGGCCTGGTCCTAGGCGCCGACAAAGTCCGCTGGGAACCGCACGCGCCGGACGGGCCGGCGGGGAAGTGACCACGTCTGCAGGCAAGACGCGGGAGGCCCACTTCGCCCCGCCTTTCCGTGGACACTCGGAGTCAGGCCTCACCGAGCCAATCTCGCAGCCCTGACAACTTGAACTCCCGCGCTTGGCATCCGTGCCACGCCATGTGGAGTGCGGCGGCAGAGTCCCGACCGGCAGGCGGGACGGCGACGCCGCTTTGGCTGTGGGGCGTCGCGCAGGCAGTACGTCTCAGCCAAAGCGGTGTCGCGCCGCCCGTGGCGGACTTGCCACCGCACTCCATAGGGCCGCGGCACCACCCCAGCGTCTTCTTCGGGTGTCAAACGGCTGCAGGTGCGGGAGTTTAGGTTGCTCGATTTGGTGAGGCCTGCGGAGTATGCCGCGACGATTTCGCCAGTGATCTCACTGGCCATTGTTGGGCCTACTCGCGCACCGTGCCTGACTCCGACCTGGTCAGGTACGCCCGCAACAGCGTCTTGAACAGCTTCCCGTGGCTGCGCACGCGCAGGTGCAACAACTCCTCGACGATGACACGCTTGCGGAAGTCGGGGTGCTGTTGCAGCAGGTCGGTGGCGAAACTGACCCGTCCAGCCGTTGAGCAACTTCCCCACTTCCGCGACATGGCCCGGACATGCACCACGGCCGGCGTCACCCCGATCCGCCTCGCCCATGCGTCCACTTCGGCGCCAAACCGCTCCCGCGGAATCGGTCCCTTCTGCGACCTCATGTCCTTGTCCGGTGCAAGCCTCATACCGTCGTCCTGCGCAGGAGTCTCATCAGCTTGGACGCGACCTCGACCACCGCCTCGATGCCACTGTCGAGCAGTGACTTGTAGAGCGCCCGCCGCACCTCCTGCTCCTCATGGTCGCTCGTCTGCCAGTGCGGGTGGTTCGTGAAGGCGACCTCGACTGCGCGCGCGGCCTTGAGCGGCTCCTTCACACCATCCGTCTTCAGTACATAGAACACGGCAAACGCCTCAGGGCTCAGGGCAGTGGTTTCACGTTCCTTCTCAGCTTCCCGCTGTTCCTGGATCAGCCGGTCCAGTACTTCCAGCGCCTGCTGCGCATCCATCTGGCGTTGCTCGAAGGCCTGGGCGACCTCCTCGGCCCGGTCCCCAATCGAAATGAGATACGGCTGACCGGCCCCCTGCTGCTTGACCAAGGCGGTCAGGGCCTTCAGCAGATTGAACACCTTCACCGTGCCAGGTTTCTGTTCCCGGCTCAACGCCACCAGCGCGGCACTGTCGAGAGTACGGCGCATTCCCTCGACCTCGACGAACGTGGCCTGTGTGCTGTCCTGGACCAACCGCGCCGCCTTGCGCAGGAAGTCCCGGCCTATGGGTTTGCTCCGGTCATAGGCCGCACGCAGCACATGGTACATTCGCGCCAACGCACTGAAGTCGATGAGGAATGGCCGCAGGAAGGCGTCCGGGGACAGAATCTCGTGGATGTCCTGCAATTCGCGGAAGAACCCGTAGAACAGCTCGCGCGGTTCCCTGTCGCGGAAGTGCTCCAGGACCGCCTCAACCGCCTTGTCCCCTTCCCGGCCGGCAACGATGGGCAGGTAATCCCGCCGCGCGGTCTCCATCATCGCGGCGAACTGTTGGCGGAGTACGTCAATGCCATCGATCACGCCGGACACGTCCCTCGAGTCGAACGCCAGGGCCTTCTCCAGGTTGGCAAAGATGCCGACGAAGTCCAGGATGAATCCGCACGGTTTGCGCCGGTTCGTGTTGTCCTCATAGGGCCGGTTCACCCGCGCAATCGCCTGCAGCAGGACATGGTCCCGCATCGGCTTGTCCAAGTACATCGCGTACAGGATGGGCGCATCGAACCCGGTGAGCAGCTTCTCGGTCACGATGAGAATCTTCGGCGTGGTGTCCGGCTTGCGGAACTCCTTGCGTACGGCCTTCTCCTCGTCCTCGGAGAGGTAACACTGCTTCAAGTGGGCCGGGTCCTTTTTGCCCGCCTGGCTGATCACCACCGTCGAGTACTCGGCCGGCAGGAACCGGTCGAGCGCCTCCTTGTACCAGCAGCACGCCTCCCGGTCCACGGCCACGAGGAACGCCTTGTACCCCATCGGCTCGACGTTCAGGCGGTAATGCATCGCGACGTGCTCGGCCACTTCCACAATACGGTCGCGGTTCTTGAGCATGTTTCGCAGCGTGACCGCGCGCTCCAGGATTCGGTTTAGCGCCTCAATGTCGCTCACGCCCTGGGCGGCCGCCAGGTTCAGAAACTCCCGCTCCAACGTCTCCCGGTCCACGCGCAGTTCGTTCGGCGCCAACTCATAGTGCAGCGGGACGGTCGTGCCATCCCGGATCGACTCGCGGATCGAGTACTTGTCCAGGTAGCCTTTCTCGTCCTCCAGTCCGAAAACCTTGAACGTGCCCTTGCCCTGGGCCGTCCGGTCGATGGGTGTCCCCGTAAACCCAATCAGCGTCGCGTTCGGCAGCGCGCCGACCAGGAAGTTCCCCAGATCGCCGTCCGTGGTCCGATGCGCCTCGTCCACCAGCGCGAACACGTTCACCCGCCGGTTGATGTTCGCGGGCATATTCTCGAACTTGTGGATGGTCGTCACAATCATGCCCCGGTAGTCATCGCGCAGCAACTGGCGCAGGTGCGCCTTGGTCTTGGCCACCGTGACCCGCTTCAGCCCGACCGATTCCAGATTCGCGAATAGCTGCGACTCCAGTTCGTTCCGGTCCACCACCATCAGCACCGTCGGGTTCTCGCACTCGGGGTCGTCGATCAGCCGCTTGGCGATGACGATCATGGTGTAGGTCTTGCCGCTGCCCTGCGTGTGCCAGACCAACCCCCGACGCTTCCCCGCGTCCTTGGCGCGCTCGATACCGCGCTCCACGCCGCGCATCTGGTGCGGACGCAGCACGACCTTCCCCAATTCATCGTCCTTGCGAGTGAACAGGATGTAGTCCGTCAGCACGCGCAGCATCCGCTCAGGCGCCACGAACGCCCGGCACAGATTCGCGAAATCGCCGCCCGCCTCCTCGCGCCAGTCGAACAGCGCGCGCATCGACAGGTTCCACGTGGCGCCGTAGTAGAAGTGGATCAGGTGCGTCAACGCGTGTAGCTGATTCAGGGCCAGGAACTCCGGCCCCTTCTCGTGGTAGTAGCGGATGTCATCCAGCGCCTGCGCGATGCCGTCCGCGGCCGTCGCCTTCTTCGTCTCCACGATCAGGACCGGAACGCCGTTGATGAAGAACACAATGTCGGCACGCATGTCCGGCGGCGTGCCGTTCGAGAACGTGAACTCGTCGGTGACATGGAACTGGTTCGCGGCCAGGTTCGCCGAATCGAGGAAGCGCACATCGCGCTCACGTTTCTCCGACTCGACAAAGACCGTCTTCAGTCCCTTCAGGTACTCCCAGGCGTCCAGGTTGCCGTCGATGCTGGGCCGGACCCGTACGAGCCGGTTCAGAATGTCCGACGCCCGCGCGGGGTTTACCACGCCGGGATTGAGCTTCTGAAGTTGCGCGATCAGTACGGTGTCGAGTACCGGACTCAGCTCCCCGCCGTTGCGCAGTGGCAGGGTGTCATCCGGCGACAGGTACGTCCAGCCCGCCCCGACCGCGTAGCGGACGAAGGGACGTTGGACCGCGCCTTGTTCTCCGCCAATGGGCATGACTATGTGTTCCCCTTGCGGCGAATGCCTTAAGATCGCCCACCTACTTGTCGGGTCGTGCAAGAATAGTTTAAGAGTTTATTTACCGGTTAGTTACACTGACATCATGGGCTCTGTCAGGCCGAATTCCATCTATCGCCATCCTGGAAAACGCCGGCTATTTGCCAGCAAACGATACAAATCATAACCCGCTGCAAATCAATTGGATGCTACTTCTTCAGTCCCTTGTCACATGGCACTTTCGGTGGCCGATTTGTTTCAGACGCCCCGCATTTGCCGGAACCCGCGACAAAATACCTCCGGGCACGTGTGTTACCGCTATGGCCGACCAGCCCCTCCGCGGCCAAGGCGCGCAATGTCTGCCACAGCCTCAACTCGATGTACTCGCCGCCGTTGCCCGCGGCCACCCGGCTCGCCTGTACGCCCACATTGACCGTGAGCTGCGGGACCCGCTTGCGGACCCGGGTCACCAGATCGTCCGACACACGCTGGCTCGACGGCGGCTCGGTGGCCTTATCCTCGATGCCAAGATGGAGCGTGCCCCCTTCGGCGTTCGCAAACGCCACGCAGTCCTTGGCGAGTTCGCTCCAGTCCGCCTTCGGGCCATCGATGAGCCGGAGTGACTTGCGGTCGAAATGTTGCCCTTCCTTCATGGCTCCTCAACCTAACTCCTCGTGGCGCAACTGGCTACACAGACTGGTCAGGGGTGGCCTCCGCAAGCCTCCGCCTGTTGTCCTCTCTCCTTGCACCAGCCTTCTCCCTGCCCAAGCTCCGTGCTCCTGCGAACACCGCAACCGTGATCCTGCGGCACCCGCCCCTTCGCGACGCATTTTCATCCCACGGCCGGATGGCTTTCCCCAGGATGGGCGACTATCCTACTTCACAGCGACCAGGACAGCCGCAAGTGCGCGACTGGTGAGGCCCAGCCTCCTTGGCCGCCACCTCTTCCGTTGTGACCAACTTGAAGCGGACCGAATTCTTTCGTATCTTCTTCAACAAGTGAGCCCTGCATCAACCGAATCCTGACGCCTTGCGTCAGAGGCTCATGTAGGTTGAGCGGGGCCTTCTGTTGCCCGCGCCTGGGCCACAGTTCCAGAAGTTTCCCTTGAAATGCCGTGGCCCGCAGTCCATTGTATATCGATCCGGATCACCGGAGTTGGATCGCCCGCATGGGCGAGCGTGAGGAAGCCCCGTCAAGGGGCTTTCTCTTTTTCTGGGAGAAGCACTTCCCGGTACCCCTCTACACGTTCGCCGCACAAGAGCCCGACCGCGTTCTCGTCTCCGCGCGCCCTGCAGTTCCGCAGCGGCCGGCCAAGACCTGACGCCAGGACTATCCGCTTCCCCTTCCCCCGGCGTCACGCCTTCGCGGCAGCCTTGCCGCGCGGCCGTCTGACCAAACGCGATCCGGCAGTCTTCTGCCGTTGCTCCAACTGCTTAACCAGCGTCCGCAGATCGCCGCCGGCACGTGCCAGTAACTCAGCCCGGGCGCGGCGCACCTCCGCGACGATCGGATCCTCAATACGCGTTCTCATCCCATCAACTCCTCCGGTGTGCAGATCACCGGACAACCGTAGCCCTGCACCACGCAGATAGCGCGCACCTGTTCCACGATCTGGGCATTGTTGAGGTGCACACAGTTCCACGTCAGAAAGTACTCCATCTCGTTCACAGTTGCCAGAGCAAGGTGGACGGCATCGGCTCTTGCAGCTACCGGGATGCAGCCCTGTCCAACGAACTGATCGGCCAGGTTGAAGACCTCGTCGTCCGCCGGAACCAGGGGCACGCCCTTCAGCAGGGCCAGCCGCCGGGAAGCGGCGTCGCGGTCGCCAAGTCCGCACTCATCCAGCACCAGTTGGGACACGTACAGACGGAAGGCCCCGCGCCGGCGTTGCCACCAGTCGTGGGTAAGTTGTTGATGGGCGGCCACGATCAAGTCACGACTCGGCCATGCGGCCAGATAGCTGGGGATGGTCGTTTCCATGTATAGGGATGGTTTCATGGTTTACCTCGTGCGAACTCCGCCACCGTCACCCGCACCCGGCCGGTCATGAGGTAATGCAGCAGCGACTGGAACAGCGCCGCCAGCGCGGCCCGACGCTTCTCCTCAGCCGCCAGCTTCGCGTCCACCGCCGCCAACTGCCGCGCTATCTCGCATTGCTCGGAGATAGAGGGGAGCGGAAGCATCGTCGCGCGGATCGTCTGGCTGTTGATGTTGAACTTGCCGTCAGCCGCACCGCTTGCGCGGCCGAAGAACGACGCTCGGCCAGCGTTCGTTTCGGTGAAAATCTGCACGAATTTCGGGAGTGCCCGCTCCGCCGTCACTCGCGTCCGAATCAAGTAGGAAGCGAACAGTGCTTCCTTCGGCTCACCGTCATAGACCGCACAACGCCCGACATTCTCCCGGACTCCGTTCGTTCGAACGAAGAGCAAGTCCCCTGGTTCAAGCCGGTGCCGCTTTACTTCCTTTGGCGACGCAGCGAGATACTTCAACTCGCCACAATCGACTGCGCCCCCAACCACGTTAGGGATTCGCAACACCGGGTAGCCAACGCCACCGACTTCGCACCGACTGGAGGTTCCGTATTGCACGAACGTCGCCAACTCGCCGAGAGAGACCGTTTCCCATTGCTCCGGCATCGGGCCAATTTCCGTCTCCCTCAGCGCCACGCGGTCGGCCTGGCCGAAGGGGACGGGGCCGTAGGTGAAGAGGTGGTGCATCAGGCTGGTCTTGAGTTGGCGCGTGGCGGCAATCACCCGCTCGCACGCCTCCTGCGCCCGCTGCGCACTCCGCAACACCGCCGCAATCGCCCGCTGCTCGGGAAGGGGAGGACGTGGGAGTGAGGTGGCGAACAACTGCTGCCGGTTAACCTTGGGGATTCCGGTCCTTGCCTGACTCGGGACAATCGCCGCGGTGAACGCGTCGGTCAAGAGCCAAAAGAACAGGAACCGACGGTCGAGACTGGGTTTGGGTCGAAGCGGGTACATGTCAGCGCTACACACCCCGGTGAACGTCGGGAGCGCTACCTTGCGTAGATACGGGCGAATTTTCGAGTAGAGGACATCATGGTCCGTGAAGAGATACTTGCCACTGATTAGGCCAGTCTCTCTGGCGGTGGTGAGAGCAAGCAAGCGGCCAGTGCCCGGCTCGATGTGCTCAGGACCAACGTGCAGCATCTCGCTGTATGGTTTTTCGCGCGGGTCCACTTGGCCACTGGCAATCTCGACCGCGTCGGGAAGGAGACACGCCTCCCACCTTTCCGGCAGATCCCCCAGGGGAGTGTGGTCAACCGTCCCTCTCTCAACGACGACCTCAACGGCCACTTGCCGACTGGTCGTACTGGGGCTACGCGGAGCACACGAATCCGGACCCCCAAGGGCAGAAAAGTCAAGTTCCCCCTGCCCCTCCGCATTACCGCGCCTTGGTTTTGGCTTCCGACTCATAGACCCAACTTCTTCAGCACCTTCTCCAGCTCCCGGTCCGCCGCGTCGCGCTCTTCCTCCGCCTCGCGCAGTTCGACCACGGCCTCATCCAGCGGCAATACCTCGACCTGCTCGCCGACGGACACGTAGCGGCTGGGCGAGAGGTTGTAGTCGTTCTTCGCCGCGTCCGCTTTGGTGATAACGGCCGCAAGGGCTTCCGCTGGCTGCCACTTGAGGTACGCGTCGGCCATGGCCGCAACGTGCGCGTCGTCGAGGAAGTTCTTCGGCCGGCCCTTACTGAACTGCTTCGAGCCGTTCACGAGCAGGATTTCGCCCGGGTGCTTCTTGGCATGGTTCACGACCAGGATGATACCCGGCGCGGTGGTGTTGTAGAACAGGTTCTCCGGCAGCAGGAACACCGCCTCGACCAGGTCGGCCTCGACGAACGCCTTGCGGACATCGCGCTCCTTGTTCGAGCCCTGGTTGCCGCTCCCGCGGCTCACGGCACCGGTATCGAGTACCACGGCCAGTTTGCCCGTATCGGTGAGCGATGCGTCCATGTGCTGCACCCAGCCCCAGTCAGCGCTCGATGTCGGCGGCACACCGCGCGTGAACCGGTCGAAGGTGTCGTTCTCGTAGTTGGCCGCAGGGAACTTCTGGTTCCACATCGGGTTGGCAGTGACCAGGTCGAAGCGGCGCAGTGCGCCCTCGGCACTGGTGAACTTGGGCGCGGCCATGGTGTCGCCCAGTGCGATCTCCGCTTCCATGTCGTGGATGACGGCGTTCATGCGCGCCATGGCGAACGTGGCCGGGTTGATCTCCTGGCCGAACAGACGCAGGGGTGCGAGGTTCGCAGGCAGGCGTGTCGTCCCGTTCTTGCGCACGCCGCACTTCTCGACCAGACGCAGGTGCGTCTTGATCAGCAGACCGGCCGAGCCGCAGTTCGAGTCGTAGACGGTCTGGCCAGGTTGCGGGTCGAGGATGAGCGCCATGAGCCTGCCGACTTCCGGCGGGGTGAGGAACTCCCCGGCGCTGGAGCCCTGGCCCTCGGCGAACTTCCGCAGGAGGTATTCGTAGGCGTCGCCCAACAGGTCTCGGTCCACGTCGTCGAGGCCGAGGCGTTTATCCGGCGCGTTGAGTACCTGCACAAGGGTGGTGAGCCGGCCGTCATCGAGGGTGCGCTGCCCGGCCTGGGTGGCGTTGAAGTCCGTGACATTGATGACGCCGTTCAGGCGCGGGTTCTCGCGCGCCACGGCCCGCACGGCGTCGGTCAGGTACTCGCCCAGACCTGTGGTCCGGCGTGCGATCTCGGGCCAACGCGCCACCTTGGGAATGAAGAACCGGACCAGCTTGTGGTCCTGCTCGATCAGCTTCAACGCCATAGCCTCGGACCCAAACTCGGCCGCGTTGTGCTTGACCTCGTCGTCGAACACGTCCGACAGCCGCTTCAGGAAGATCAGCGGCAGGATGTAGTCCTTGAACTTGGGCGCGTCCACCGGCCCGCGGATGACGCACGCCGCTTCCCACAGCCACGACTCAAGCGCTGAAAGATCAAGTGCCATCCGTACTCCCTACGTTGCCGTTGCCGCTCACGCTGCCCGCCGTGGCAAGAGTCTCAAGGGCCACGTGACATCCGTCATGCAACGCAACGCACCCAGAGACAAGTCGAAACTCGGACGTTGGACCTCTCTCCACGACTTCGTCCGCAAACGAAGCATAGGACGGAAAGGCGCAAGGTCAAGTGGCCAACGGTTCCGCTTTGGCCATCAGACTGAGGCCCGTGGCGCCCGTGCGTTCCGTAGCACAGGGCTTCGGTAACGTAGCAGCATGGCTCCAGCCTTGCTGCCTTGCCCGGGATCCGCGCCAGGGTTCTCACCTTGCGCGGGGGACTGCAAGGCAGGAGTCTTGCGCCACTTCCTCTCCGATGTTTTCGAGCACGCCTGGCCAGCACGATTGACTTTAACACACCGCGTGCTAAAGTAACAACATGAGCCCGAAGACCACACCAACCGCGGCGCGGATTGCGGCGATGTGCGGGGTCAGCGTGATGACCGTCAGCCGGGCGCTGCGCCCGAACTCGCCGGTGGCGCCGCAGACGCGACAACGCATCCTGGAGGCTGCGGAGTCACTGGGCTACCGGCCGGCGCTGAACATGGGACGGCCACGGCGCACCGAGACCCTGGACCGGCAGTCGGTGGACGTCATTCTGGCCATGGCCACCAAGCCGCTCTTCTATTCGGCGCTGCTGGTGTCCATCGAGCAGGAATTGACCCGACGCTGGCACGACTGCGTGATTCGCACCTGCGGCACGGACTACGCACAGTTCCTGACGCTGTGCGAAGTTCTGCGAAGCCGGGACTCGATGGGCACCCTCGTGCTCGGCTACATGCCCGTCGAACAGCTTCAGGCGTTGCTGGACGTTGCACCCGACGCGATCCTGGTCGACCACACCGGCGATTCGCGCCTGACGTCCCCGTACCGTTCGATCGGGTTCGACAATGCCGAGGCGGCGCGCCTGGCGGTGCGGCACCTGCTGGCAGCCGGGCGGCGACGGATCGCCCTGGTGCGCGGCCCGGCGGACCACTACTTCACGCGCGATGTCGAGCAGGGCTACCGCGAATGCCTGCGCGAAGCGCGCGTCAAGGTCCGGGAGGAACTGATTCTCGACACGGACTTCACGGCTGCCGGCGGCGCACGCGTCGTGGCGCAAGCACTGGCGGACAAGCGCGAGTTCGACGCGGTTTTCACCAACGACGAGATGGCCTGCGGCATACTGCGGACACTGCACGAGCACAAACTCCGGGTCCCGGAAGACGTTGCTGTCGTCGGTTGCGACGGGTTGCCCATTGGCGAACACCTCGTGCCGCGCCTGACCACTGTGGTGCTGCCCTACGAAGAACTCGGGCAGATGGCGGTCGAGCAACTCTTGGACAAGCGCGGCAAGCCCGGCGCCGCGAGCCGGGTCCGGCTCGTGCCCAGGCTGGAAGTACGCGAGAGTTCCGGCGTGACGGTTGACACGCACAGGAGATGAGAGATGGTGCCACCGAACTGTCCGTTGTGTCCGTTGTGTCCGTTGTGTCCGTTGGGTCCATTGGGTCCGTTTGGTCCCTCGTATTCGATCCGTCCGACCTGACCGATCCGCCGCATTCCTCCCCGCCCGACACCCGAAACCCGAAACCCGAAACCCGAAACCCGACACCCGACACCTGACACCTGACACCTGACACCTGACACCTGACACCTGACACCTGACACCTGACACCTGACACCTGACACCCGACACCCGACACCCGACACCCGAAACCTGACACCTGACACCTGACACCTGACACCTATTCCCCACGTCCCGTCACTCACAGGAACTAAAGGAGGGCACGATCATGGGTTACCTGATTCAGTCCGAATGCGATGCGCGTCTGGCCAAGGTTCGCGAAGTGCTGGAGGCGAAGGGCCTCGACCTCGCCCTGGTCTACTATGACGAGTTCAACATCGGCAACGGCTGGTATCTCACCGGATGGTGCCCGCAGTTCGAGAGCGGCGCCGTGCTGGTTCCGCGTCGGGGCGAGCCGATGATCCTGGGTGGGCCGGAGAGCGAGCCGTTCGCGAAACTCGACAGCACCATTACCGAAACGCGGAACTTCCCGGTGTTCATGGTCCCGGACGAGGAGTACCCCAACGCCACGATCACCGACTTCCCGGCGCTGTTCAAGGAACTCAACTCGAAGCTGGGCAAAGTCCGGAAGATCGGCCTGGTCGGCGGCGGGCGCATGCCGGCGGCCTGTTACCAGCAGATCACGGCCGGGTTCAAAGGCGCCAAGGTGGTGGACGTCACGGACGACTACGTCCGGCTGCGCTACCTGAAATCGGACTGGGAGCGCGAACAGATCCGGGCCGCGTTCAAACTGGCCGACAAGTGCTACGACGCCATGTGTGCGAAGACCGCAGCGGGCGTCTCGGAGATCGAGGTGGCGGCGGCGGGCGAGTACGCGGCGCGCAGTCGCGGGGCGAGCGGTTTCGGGTTCACGGCGATTGTCGGCAGCGGCAAACGCTCGAATGCCGTGGTCCCGACCGCCAGTTCGAAGAAACTCGCCAAGGGCGAACTGGTCATGATCGGCCTGGCGCCCAAGGTGAACGGCTACGCGGGCGTCGTCGGCGACGTACTGGCCGTATCCGGCAAGTACACCGCCAGCCAGAAGGAATGCGTCGACATCCTGAAGGAGGCATTCCGGCTGACCAAGGCGGAACTGCGCGTTGGCAGCAAGGGCAAGGCGATCGACGCGCCGGCGCGGGCATTCTTCAAGAAGCAGGGGGTGTCCAAGTATCTCGTCTGTCCGTTCGTGCACACGATCGGGCTGCACGAGGCGGAGTCGCCATTCTTCGGCCCGCACAGCGACGATGTGCTCAAACCCGGCATGACCGTGTGCGTGGACGTCAGCTTCTTCGGACACCCGGAGTGGAATGGCGTCCGGATCGAGACCGGGTATGAGATCACGACCAAGGGCCCGGTGGCATTGAGCCCGAAACTGGACAGGCGCTTTGCGGGCTAGCCGCCTTGGCGGGCACCTCGGCGACAAGTCCGCCGCGGCGGGTTCGTCGCGATGGGGGTCGGGTGTCGAGGGGCATTGGGTCACTGGGTCACTGGGTCACTGGGTCACTGGGTCACTGGGTCACTGAGTCACTGAGTCACGCCCCGGACCCTGACAGCGCACTGCGCTTCCGCATTCGCACTGGAAATGGCACGTCGCCGGACGCGGCGGTCTCATGGGTGCCGGGCGCGGCCCGATCGGACGGCCCGGGACACGCTTGGCATCGAAGTCAGCCGGGGCAAGGCACTGGCACGGGGTAATCGGCCATAATCAGGACGGGAGGGCCAAGATGATCGCACACCGTACCGCAACGTCAGCGCTGTGGGTGGCATGCGCATTCCTGGCGCTGCCCGCGTCACCGCGGCTGCACGCAAAGGGTCCGGAAAGGAGTGGAGAGATGATCACGATCCAGACGGATTCCTGCCGGTATGCGATCGGAACCAACGGTCAGAATCTGGCGTTTGTGGACCTGGCCACCGGCAAGGACTACTGCGAACCGGCACAGGCATCCATGATGGTCGGGCGCGGCAAGGACTCGTGGCCGTCATCCGCGGTCGCCCTGGACGGGGACGCGCTGCTCGTCACGTTCGGCGCGTCTGGGATCAAGGCCCGCGTGAAGGTCGAGTCGCACCCGCGGTACTTCACCTTGTCCCTCGTCCAAGTCACCGGCGGCGAGCCGGATTGGATGCAGTTCGTCAATCTGCGCCTGAAGATCACCGAGAGCGTCGGGACGTTGCTGAACGCCGGCTGGAACAGCGAGTTCGCCGCCTGCGCGCTGGCCTGCAACGACCGCACCGAGTCCTATGGCGCGAGCGGGGCCTATGCGCACCTCTGTGTCCGGGCCCATGCGAAATACGGGTTCGAGGGGGCGAACGTGGCAGTCTTGGGTGTCCCGCGCCCGGCACTGCTCGATGCCATCGAACAGGTTGAACTCGGCGAGGGCCTGCCGCACCTGATGCTGAACGGGGTATGGATCCACCGCGCGCCGGAGCGCTTCGCGTCGTACCTCATGGTGCACGGGCTCGGCGAGAGCAATGCGGACCAAGTCATCGAATTGGCCAAAGGCGGGTTCGGCTGCGTCGAGTTCTACCCGTGGCGCGACACGCCAACCTACCGGTTCAACCCGGGGCTGTTCCCGAACGGACTGGACGGGCTCAAACAGGTCTGCGACAAGATTCATGCCGCCAGGTTGCAGGTGGGACTGCACTGCATGCAGTCCATGGTCGGCTGGGGCGACAAGACGGATCCGGCCATTACTCCGAAAGCGGACCCGCGGCTGCTGCAGGACCAGCACGGCACGCTGGCGGCGGCCGTCGATGCTCAGGCCACCGAGATGAACTTGAAGGAAGGCACCGAGGGCTGGCCGGACACGGGCGACCTCTTCGTCGACGGCGAAATCGTCCGCTACGCGAAGAAGACGCCAACGGGTTTTGCCGAGTGTCAGCGCGGGGTATTCGGCACCACGGTGGCGCCGCGCCCGGCGGGAACTCGTGTCGGATATCTGGTGAACTGCTTCCCGATCTGGGGGTACACCATCTACTGCCCGGACGTCGAGACCGGATTCGTCGACGAGATCAGCGAACGCCTGGCGGGCCTTTTCGACGCCACCGGGACCGACATGTCGTACTTCGACGGCGGCGAGGAGCTCTGCAAGCAGCCGCCGCACTGGCGCAACGTGGGTCGAGTAGCACTCGGCGTCCAGACACGCGTGAAGAAGCCGGTGATCCTGGAAGGCAACGCTCTATACACCAACCTGTCCTGGCATGTCGTCACGCGCGGCAGTCCGCACTACGACCCGATCTACTTCGGCCGCCGCGAATACACCTTGCGGTTCAAGGGCCAACAGCCCGCGAACCATGCGAAAAACCTGCTGACCGGCGACGTCGGGTGGTTCACGCCGCACGTGCATTCCCTGACGACGGACGCCGTCACCCCCGACGAGGTCATGCTGCTGTGCCTGAAGGCGGTGGGGCACCAGGCACCCATCTCCTTCACCATGAACGCGGCCAATCCGTGGGACAATCGGCGCATGCCCGAGATGCTGGACATCATCCGCACCTGCGACTACCTCAAGCGCGTCGGGTATTTCTCCGACGCCGTACGCACCGAACTGACGAAGCCGATGGCGGAGCACGTCTTGGAGCAGGCGACCAACGGCGCCTGGCAGGTCCGGCCCATGGCGTTCGGGCCCTCGAAAGTTGTCAACGCCACGCGGCCGGAGTTGGCCGAGTGGCATTTCCAGAACCCGCATGGCGACCAGGCGCCCTGGCTCCGCATTCGCGCCCAACCGCAACTTGCCCCGTACGGCGCCAAGGAAAACATCGTGCTGGCCGACTTCGCCGCAGCGGTTCCGTTCAAGCCTGAGCGCACGGCCTCGCCGGACCTGACGCAGAGCGTGGACCCGTCATCAGAGAAAACGCCCGACGGTGCGGCCGCGTTCTGCTACCGCGCGGAGAACAAGGGGAAGGCAGCCTCGGAGTGGACGGAACTGGTGCTCTCGTACCCCGCGCCGCAGCGTCTCACCACGCACCGGCGCCTGGGCGTCTGGGTGCGGGCCGAGGGCAAGGGCGGCATCCTGAACTTCCAGCTTGCGGGGACCAACACTCAGCACCCGCGGCGCGACCACTACATTCAGCTCGACTTCACCGGCTGGCGCTATGTCGTGCTCGACCCGCCCGAGGACAGCCGGTTCTGGAACTACAAATGGCCGTACTCGTGGACCGACCTGTTCTACACGTGTCAGTCGATCTACAACGAGACCAACGAACTGCGCCTCTACTACAACGGCCTGCCGCCCGGGACCACCACGTGCTGGATCGGGCGCATCGAAGCCCTGGCCGCGCAAGCCCTGCCGCTTCAGTCCCCTGCCCTCGAGGTCCAGGGACAGAAGGTGGTCTTCCCGGTCGCCATCCAACCGGACGAGTACATCGAGGTCGACTGGTCCGGCGCGGCACGACTCTTCGAGCGCGACGGCGGCCTGATCCGCCACGTCTCCCCCGAGGGCGGCATTCAGTTCCGGCAGGGCGACAACGTCGTGCGTCTCCTCTGTGCGGGCGGGACCGCCGCTTCGACGCGTGCCGAGGTCACCCTCGCCACCCGTGGCGAGCCGTTGCCCAACCAGCCACCGCAATCCTCCTCCGGCGCGTCCCCCGAAACCAAGCCCGGCCCGGCGCAGTTGCGCCTGGCGCCGACGCCCAAGGGCGGGTTCCGGTTGACCGAAGGGCCGTATGAGCTGGTCGGCCGCGAGCCGCCGCACCAGGTCGCCACGTTCGACGGCACCGCGAACACATGGACGGTCGACAACGATACCCAAACGCCCATTCGCGCCGCCATCGTGGTGCAGCGCGGCGCGGGCGGGCCGGACGTCGATTACGATACGGCCGGCGCCGTCAGCCTGGAAACGTTCGACGACCTCAGCGGGTATGACGTCAGCGAGACAAACCAGTTCGAGAAGTACGCGACGGGCGGGGGCAAGCGCTTAACCAAGGACGGCCCCGTCCAGGACGGCGTGTCACAGACGTTCGTCTCCTCGGCCGACGCGCCGCGGGCCGGCGCGAACTGCGGCGTCTACACGGCACGGAACGAAGGGGCGAGCGGCGGCTGGGGCGCGAAGGGCAGGCGTTTCCCGAAACCGCTGGACTTGTCCGGCTATGCCGCCGTGGCGTTTTGGCTGCATGGGGACGGGAATGGAGAGAGCTTGCGCTTCCAATTCTGGGACGTCGCCGGACGCTACGCCGACTGGGTCGTGCCGATCAGCTTCACCGGCTGGCGGCTGCAGGTGTTCGCGACCAGCGACGCCAAGAACTTCGATTGGAAGCAAGTCGAGTATGTTCTCTTCTACTACAACAACCTGCCCGCGAACACGACCTGTACGCTGAAGTTCGACGACCTCAAAGCACTCCCCGCTCTGCGCACTCCGCCGGTCCTGGCGCGCCCGACGCTGCTGGTCAACGGCTCACGCTTCGACTTGCCGGTGGACCTCGGCCCCGGCGCCGCCCTGCTCCTCGACAGTCGAGGTCACTGCTCGGTGTGGCAGCCGGGCGGGAGCACCGGCAGCGAGGTGACACTCCAAGGCCTACCGTTCACCCTGAAGCCTGGCCCCAACCGGATCGAACTGGCCTGCGACACGTCGAAACCTGCACCGCGCGACGTCACGGTGCGCATTCTGCCGCTCGGACCGGCAGGACCGCGATGACCGTAAGCGGCTTGCCCCGATAAGGATACGATCGCACACGCAGTGGCTCGGCGCGTCCCGCGCCGAAGCGGAGTGCTCGGGCCGGTCCCCGGCCGGGGGGCCTCGGGCCGGGACGGCCCCGCGTACCCTGCCGCGGTCCCGGAGGTCCCGCACCACTGCCCCCCCCTCCCCTGCCGATTACAAACCGGCCGCGGTTGTGTAATTGCCATGTCCTCTTTGGTGGGGTAGTATAGGTGCAGTGTGAGGTGTGAACGAAGCAACCGCCGCCAGCCGTGACGTTGGATCCGGCCAAGACAGGCGGGGCAGAGTCGGAACTGGGGAAAGGAGGCTTGAGAAAATGGCAGCCATGGGTCTTCTGGTGGTACTGGGTGTCTTCATTGCCGTGCTGTTGTTGGTGGCCATCATCGTCATCGGGATCTACAACAAGCTGGTGGCACTGCGGAACCGCTTCAAGAACGCGTTCGCGCAGATCGACGTACAGTTGAAACGGCGGTATGACCTGATCCCGAACCTGGTCAACGTGGCCAAGGGCTACATCAAACACGAGCGCGAGACCCTGGAAGCGGTGATTGCCGCCCGCAATCAGGCGTCGACGGCAGGCACAGCCGCCGCAGCCGCGCCGGGCGACCCGGGCGCGATGCGCGCCCTGATGGGTGCGGAGACCGCACTGACCGGCGCGCTGGGACGGTTGTTCGCCGTGGTCGAGGCGTACCCGAACCTCAAGGCCAACGAACAAATGAATCAGCTCATGGAAGAGCTCACCTCGACCGAGAACAAGATCGCGTTTGCGCGCCAGGCCTTCAACGACTCTGTCATGACCTACAACACGTCCCGCGAGGTCTTCCCGGCCGTCGTCTTTGCCGGCATGCTCGGATTCCTGCCCGCGGAACTGTTCGTGATCGAGAACCCCACAGAGAAGGAAGCGCCAAAGGTCCAGTTCTAATCGCTGCCGCAGTGCGGGAGAAGACGCACTCGTACCGGCGGACGGCACCGGGCCTGGGTGCCTGCGGTGTGGCGGCGCGAGGGAGACGCGCCGCCGACTGAAAACACGCCAGCGCCGAAAGCTGTTAGAAACCCAGAGAAGGGGCGCGCAGAATGGACTTCTTCGAACACCAGGAAACGGCGCGACGCAAGACGAAGCTGCTGGTGTTCTACTTCGTCCTCGCCGTGGCGCTGATTGTTCTGGCCGTGTATCTGGCCTTTGCCGTTGTCTTCGGCCTCGCCCAGCTCAAGGCCGGTTCTCCGCAGCACATCCAGCATCTGCCACTGGGGCAGCAACTGTGGAACCCGCAACTGTTTCTCGGCGTGGCCGTGGGCACGATCCTCGTCGTGCTCCTGGGCAGTTCCTACAAAATCCTGTCGCTCGCCGGCGGCGGCGCCAACGTCGCAACCCTGCTCGGGGGGCGGCCGATCAGCCCGGACTCGCGTGACGCGACCGAGCGCAAACTGCTGAATATCGTCGAGGAAATGGCCATCGCCTCCGGCCTGCCCGTCCCGCCGGTGTTCCTGCTCGACGAACCCGGAATCAACGCGTTTGCCGCCGGGTACACGCCGAAGGACGCCGTCATCGGCGTGACGCGCGGTTGCATGGAACTGCTGAACCGCGACGAACTCCAGGGCGTGATCGCGCACGAGTTCAGCCACATCCTGAACGGAGACATGCGGCTGAACATCCGCCTCATGGGCGTGCTGCACGGTATCCTGGTGATCGGCATCCTCGGGTACCTGACGCTGCGCGGAGCGCTGCAGATCGGACGGCACGTGCGCGGCGGCAGCGGCAAGAAAGGCGGCGGAGCCGGCGCCGTCATCATCGCCCTGCTCGTCCTCGGCGCGCTGATCTGGGTCATCGGCTACGTCGGCGTGTTCTTCGGAAACCTGATCAAGAGCGCCGTCTCGAGGCAACGCGAATTCCTGGCCGATTCCTCCTCGGTACAGTTCACGCGCAATCCAGCCGGGATCACCGGCGCCCTGGCCAAAATCGGCGGATTGACGCAGGGCTCGCGGATCAAGAACCAGCACGCGGAAGAAGCCAGCCACATGTTCTTCGGCAACGCCCTGGCCACCTCGTGGTTCGGCCTGATGGCCACGCACCCGCCGCTGACCGAGAGGATCAAGCGCATCGACCCGTCGTTTGAAGGCAAGTTCCCGGCGGTCGATGCCGTCTCTGCCCGTTCCCGCGCTGGCACGGCAGCAGCCCATGCCGGGGTCACTGGCCTGGCCGCCGCGCCGGCAGCGGGGCGAAAAATCACCATGAACGCGGCCGCTACAGTGCTCCAGGTCGGGGCACCGCAACCGCAGCACCGCGACTACGCCGTGGCGCTGCGGGACTCGATCCCGGCGCGCGTGCTGGCGGAAGTGCGCGATCCCTACGGCGCCCGGACGGTGATCTACGGACTGCTGATCGACGCCGACAAGGAGGTCCGCCAGAAGCAGCTGCAACGCCTGGAGACCGCCCTCGATGCGCCGCTGTACAAGGCCATGCTGCGGCTCCTGCCCGAGATCCAGGCACTCCGCCCCGAATGCCGACTGCCGCTGATCGACCTGGCTGTCCCGGCCCTGCAGCAGATGTCGCCAAGCCAGTACGCGGAGTTCCGAGGCGTCGTCAAGGAACTCGCGGAAGCCGACCAGGAAATCAGCCTCTTCGAGTACACGCTCCAGCGCGTGGTCCGGCAGAACCTCGAGTCGCGTTTCGGCAAACCACAGAGGCGCCAAGTGGCCTTCTACTCCGTGGCCGGCGTCAAACAACAGTGCGAACAGTTGCTGTCGACCCTCGCCTATGCCGGACAGCACGAGGCGGGCGATGCGGAACGGGCGTTCCGGGCCGGCGCCGCACAACTGGGACTGCCCCCGGGCACGGTGGGACTACTGCCGGAGGCCGAAGCAGGCCTCGGCGCCCTGGACCAGGCGCTGGAGCAGGTGGCACTGCTGTCGCCGCCCCAGAAGCGCAAAGTCCTGGCCGCCTGCGTCGAGTGCATTGCCGCCGACCACGAGGTCACCGTGGAAGAGGCCGAACTGCTCCGCGCCGTCGCCGCCTCGCTGGACTGCCCCATGCCACCGCTCATGGCCGAGGCGGCGTGAAGAAAGCTCGAAGGTCGGAGCTCCGGCCAGGCGCGCCTCCACACCGGTGGTTTGGGATGCGCTCTAACCGTGATGCGTCCGGCACGGCTGGAAAGTGAGACGCCGGCCAAGGGACTGGCCGGGCCACTGGCGCCACGCGGTGCGGGCAGTCTCTTGCCCGCAGGCGCAGAACACGCCGAACCGGCCTGATTCCCACCCGCGACTCCCATGTTACTCGCGGGGCCCAATAAAGTGGCCGGAGCGGCTCGCTCCGGCACCCGCGGGAGTGAGCCACTCCCGCCACTTTGCCAGAACGCCCGACGGAAGCGAGCAACGCCCGCACATGATCGGGCGCATCCGCCCGGGAACCGCTGACGCATTACGCGCTAACCTCACATCCTTCTTGACATGGCCAACTACGCGGCCTACATTGTGACAGAAATATGGGGCTTTGAAATGATCACTGCAAATATCGCGGAGTTGAAGGACCGGTTGAGCCACTTCCTCGACTTGGTCGCGGAGAAGGGCGAGGAAGTGGAGATCCGCCGACGCAACTTGCCACTGGCCCGGATCGTGCCGATCACGCCCAACCGTCGGAACCGCACGGTGCTCGGCTGTGATCTGGGTAGTGCCGCAGCCGTTGATGACCTGACCGAACCCGTACTGCCACCGATCGCGTCCGAGGGGCTCTGAACCCACACGTGAATATCCTCCTGGACACCTGCGCATTGGTGTGGAGCATCTCAGACCCAAGCCGCTTGGGGCCAGACGCACTGGCACTTCTTCAGGCGCCGGACTCCGATGTCTCCGTCTCTGCCATCTCAGCCCCGGAGATCGCTTGCCTGGTGGAACGTGGGCGGCTCAAACTGAACCGGCCGTGGGCCGAATGGTTTCGCTCCAATGTGGCCCGTAACCGCTGGACGGTGCGCGATGTGTCGTTGGACATCCTCATCGAGGCGTACTCGCTTCCCGGCGCCTTTCACGCCGACCCCGCCGACCGTGTCCTGGTCGCCACGGCGCGACTCTTCGACCTCGTGCTGCTGACCTCGGACGGGAACGTCACCGACTACCCCCACGTCCAGACACGCTGGTAGATGTCCGCACCGTCCTCAGCGCGAGCCACGCGGGACGGTGAGGTACAGAGACTTGCGCGTGGCGCTTGCAGGAGAATACCCATGTCGCACCTCCCCCGCCCTTGGGGCCGGCTGTGGTACTCGGACAGCGGCGACCGCGGCCCGGCGCTGGTCTTCCTGCACGGCAGCGGTTGCGACTCCGCCGACTGGGACGCCACGATCCGCTGCCTGCCGCCGGGAACCCGTGTCGTCTGCGTGGACTTCCGTGGCCACGGCAACTCGGATGCCCCACGAACCGCCTTCTCGCTCCGCAACCTTGCCAGCGATGTCCTGGAACTGCTGCGGCGCCGGCGCCTGCGCCGCGCGGTCCTGGTCGGCCACAGCCTCGGCGGCATGGTCGCTTTGGATGCCGCATCGCGCTCTGCGCGTGTCGCCGGCCTGGTTCTGCTGGAGGGCTGGACCAGCCTGGATGCAGCCGGCAAAGGCTTCGCGGCGGGGCGGTTCTACGGCACGCTCGGCCCGGCCGAGATCCGTCGCGTTCAGCAGAAGTTCGAGGCAGCCAAGGCGCGCGTGAGTCTGCCGCGCTGGGCCGAGTTCTGGGTCACGGTCCAACGATTCGACGCTCTGGATTACCTGCGGAGGGCGCAGATTCCCATCTTCGAAGTCTACGGCGAACTGGGTCGGCTTGGCGATTCCGACCGCCTGCTGCGCGTCCCGCGCAACCGTCACATCCGCTGGCACTGGATCGCCGGGGCTGGGCACTACCTCCCGCACGAGACGCCCGCCACGGTCGCCGACATCTGCGCCGAAGCCGGCGCGGCGTCAGTTTGACTGTCGCGAAACACAGGTTCGATCGCTGTCCCCGGACGGAGGAACGACGAAACACGCGAACCGCCGCGAAAAGGAGAAGGCCCGGTTGGGTGGTACGCATCCGGGAATGGCGCGGCAATTCCTCGATGCCAGAGCTGACGCGCCACGCCAGCGACACCCAAAGCACGAGCCATCTCCCGCCGAGTTGCTTTCGCGCCATTCGCGTGTTTCGTAGTTGCCCGGAAAGCAAGGGCAACAAAGCCGCCGCAACCGAACCTACGGCTTCGCGTTCTTCCCGAACCAGCCGAGCAGGAGCTGCATGCGGTCGCCGGGCGTGGCCGTGGGCTTGTGGTCGTCGCGGTCCGGACCGTGTTCGACGCTCCAGCCGTCCCATTCACGATAGGCGTGGTACGACCAGTCCCAACCGTACTCCTCGAAGATGTCGATGCAGTCGCGCAGGTACTGAAACGCGCTGTCGCCGGGCGCCCAGCGGATGGCGCTGAACTCGCCGACGTAGATGTGCACGTTGTAGGCGAGCTGGAAGTCGCGCACCGGCTGCAGGTGCCGCCGCAGCGCGGCCTTGTCCAAAGGCTTGCCGTCGACCTGGCCCGGGTACGTGACGCCGGTCACCGACCCGTACACGCCCTGGTGCGTGAAGGTGCCCGGATAGTACATGTGCACCTGGTAGACGACATTCGGGACGTCCACCGGCACCAGGTCAGCGTACGCGCTGGCACTGTCCCACTGGTCCGACTCGATGATGATCGGCGTCACGGGGTCAATGGCACGGATGGCACGCGCCGCCCGCACCTGCGCGCCGAGGTAGTCGCCCAGCCCAGCCGGCGAGGGTTCGCTCTGCACCGGCTCGTTGACCAGGTCGTAACCCCACACCGCCGGATTGCCGCGGTAGCGCGTCGCCATGCGTTCCCAGACCTTCACGAAATGCTCCTGGTACACCGCTTCGTAGAACATGGCCATGTCGCTGTTCTCGTACCGCCCGCCGGGCGGCGAATGCAGGTCGACCACCACCTTGATGCCGTAGCGTTGGCACGCCTCCAGCGCCTTGTCGAGGTCCGCCAGTTTGCCGTCGAGCCAGCGGTCGTACTCGGCCAGGTCGCGGTCCGTATTCTTGGCGCCCCAGTTGCGCGTCAACTGCCAGCGGATCAGGTTCGCCTTCCAATCCATTCCAAGCACGCGCAGATCCTCGTCGCGGAACTGGTTCGGCGACATCACGCCGCGCAACCGCGGCAGGTTGTGCCCCTTGTACGCGGACGGCGGGTTCGCCATAGGCGCCGGCCGCGCGGGCGGCGGAACCCGGTACACCGTGACCTTGATGTTGTCGAACCACACCTTGCCCCAACTCTCCTGCACGCCCAGGCACAGGACTCCACCGTCCGCGTCACTGGTGATCGGCGCACTGAACGCCAACCGCTTCCAGTCGAACGTGCCGAACACGTCATTCTGGTTGCTCCAGTGCGGCCCGTACGCCGCGGACTTGTAGTGCAGCATGAACTTGACGCCGTTCCAGCGCTGCGGCGGCTTGCTCGCGTTCTCCGCCCTGGCCATGCACTCGAAGCGCAGCCGCATGCCGCGGTACGGCGCCAGGTCGAACGGCATCTCGACCATGAGCGCACCCTTCTGCGCCGATTCCGGCGCGTTCACGGCCAGACAGGTGCCGCTCTCATGCCCCGGCTGCGCCCAGGTCACGCCTGGCGCCGCCGACCAGACGGTCCGCTCCGCGTCAGTCTCGAATCCCGTCGAAAAAACTGACTTGCCCGCCTTCACCGCCACCTCCTGCACCTGCTGCTGCACGGCCGCTTCTGCCGGGGCCGGAACCGGCGCAGCGGTGGTCGCCGGCGATTGCGGACCCCGCACGCAACCGCTGAGAATCACGCTCGCCAAGGCCGATACCGCCAGCCCGCCTGCAGTCACGCGCCCAACCCTGTTCCGCAGTCGCATGGCATCGCCCCTTCTTGTGCAATCAACCACCGCTTGTGTGTGTTCCAAGGCATCAGGGTCCGCACCACCCGGCTGTTATTGGGTATCCAGGAACGTCATCGCCACTGCTCCGCGACGCCTTTCCGGATGGCCGCGTCCATGTCGAGTTGTGCACCGCGGCGGGCAGTGGCGCGGGACCTCCGGGACCGCAGCAGGGTGCTCGGGGCCGTCCCGGCCCGAGGCCCTCGGCCGGGGACCGGCCGGCGTACCCCGCTTCGGCGCGAGACGCGCCGAGCCACCGCGCTCAATCGCATCCCCGCCGGACCTCGCCATTTCTCGGCGAGGACGAATCTACCCGCACAGGTCGTAAGATAACCTCTGGCAATGGTAAAAGGTAGCGGTGGGGACGAATGGCCAGGGCTGTTTCAAGATCTGGCACCACGTCTCGGAAGGCCACGCCTCCGCGCACACCCGGC
>MHBL01000311.1:0-30484 GCA_001803235.1 Lentisphaerae bacterium RIFOXYA12_64_32 | reverse complement strand
CCGCCCCCCCCCCGGCGTGGGGACACGCCGGGGGTACTCGCTGCACGCGACGGTCACGAATCTTGAAACAGCCCTGACGAATGGCTAGTGTTGCGTCAGTGGCGGGTGGAACGACTGCGTGCTGGGCCATGCGTGAGCCCCCCGTGGCCTTGTGCCACGGGTGAATCGGGTTCGCACGCCAAGCGTGCGCGCCCCCCTCTCTTCCCTTTCTCCCGTCCGCCGCCGGCGGACGGGAGAAAGGGAAGAGAGGGGACGAGGTGCGGTCTTAATCGTTCAGCGCGGTCCGCGTAATCTAAGATAGCCAATTAGTAAGGTTACGCAGACACCGCTCGTCTCGGCGAACGAACGCATAACGGCGCGCCCTTATGTAGTGCCGACGCAGTGCGACGACGACAGGTGCGCCGGGCACGGCCACGCCCACGCGCCACGCACCAGCGAGCGAATGGCGGACGCTCCGGGATACCGAATCCCGACTCCAGACCGGGCAAATGTGCTCAAAAAGGTAGGCGCGACCCCGGGGTTACGGGGTTACTCAAAGTAGGCGCGACCCCGGGGTTACTGCCGCCCGGTCGGCATCGCCGCGATCAAGGACGCGCAAGGCCGCGAGTGGCTCTACGTCGCCGACGTTGGGAACCAACGCCTGATCAAGTACCGAATCGAGTGAGACGCTGGGCCCCGATTCCCGTCCACGACAACAAGTCTCCGGCCCCGCCGGACGTCGCCTCCCCCGGACCGCCTGAAGGCGGGACTCCGAACCTTGGACGGCATGGGGTTTGTAGTCCCGCCTTCAGGCGGTCTGGATGCGACGCCGCGAGTTCCATTCCCGAGATGACCGGTCATGCAGCGCCCTGTGGGGAGGGCATTGCCTCATTTCCCTCCATTGCCAACACCCCGCGAGCAGTTCTGCGGCGGCGGAGTATCTTATGACGGTGACTCCGGTGGGAGTCCACCGAGCGCCATACCATGCTCCGCGACGCCATTGTATTCTGGCTCGTTCACGTCCAGACAGAGGGAGACGTCACATGAACCGGATCCTGACCATGACGGGGCTGCTGGGGTCGTCCGTGGCACTGATGTGCGCCGGATGCAGGGCTGCCAACGACCAGGCGGGGGTTGCGCGAACGCCGGTGCCGCCGCCCGCGGATTTCTACGTCGCCACAAACGGCAATGACGCGTGGTCAGGCAAGTTGGCCGATCCCGCACCCACGAAGACCGACGGCCCATTCCTCACCCTCGAGCGGGCGCGCGATGAAATCCGCAAGCTCAAGGCCGCCGCTCCGGCAACCGGCAAAGGGATCACGGTCGTCGTCCGTGGCGGGGCGTACTCGTTTGCCCAGACCTTCACACTCGAGGCACAGGACTCGGGCACCGCGGAGGCCCCCATCCTCTACCAAGCCTGCCCTGGCGAGAAGGTCATCCTGGCCGGCGGTCCGACGTTGCCGCACGACGCGTTCAAGCCGCTCGCCGACGCCACTGTCCTCGAGCGGCTTGCCTCCGCGGCGCGCGGGCAGGTCATTCAGGCCGATCTGCGCGCGCTCGGCGTCACCGACCTGGGCAGTTTCCCGGTGAAGTTTCAAGGCGTGCCGGCAGCACCCGAGTTGTTCTTCAACGACCAGCGCATGACGCTGGCGCGCTGGCCGAACGAGGGCTGGGCCACCATTGCGAAGATCATTGCCCCCGGCTCCATCCCCCGCACGGGCGACAAGGGCAACGAGGGCGGTGTGTTCGAGTACTCCGGCGATGAACCATCCCGCTGGAAGGTTGACGCCGGCGTGTGGCTGCACGGCTACTGGTGCTTCGACTGGTACGCCGAGGTCATCCAGGTCAAGGCGATCGACCGCGAGAAGCGCCAGATCACACTGGCCGCGCCGTCCGTGTACAGCGTCAAGCAGGGCAACCCCTCGCCACGCCGCTACTACGCGCTGAACCTGGTCGAGGAACTCGACCGCCCCGGCGAGTATTTCATCGACCGCGCCAACGGGCTGTTGTATTTCTGGCCGCCGGGCCCATTGGCCGACGCACGCGTCGTCCTCTCCACCTTGAAGGCGCCCGTCGTTGCGACCAAGGACGCAACCGATGTGATCTTGCGCGGGTTCACCGTCGAGGCGTCCCTCGGCGACGGCATGGAGGTCAGCGGCGGCAGCGCTGTCCGCATCCAGGCATGCGAAGTCCGCAACACGCGCGGGATCGGTATCAACGTCTCGGGCGGCACCCGCCACACGGTCGAGGCGTGCGATGTTCACGACACAGGCACGGGCGGGATCACGCTTTCGGGCGGCGACCGCAAGACCTTGACACCGGGCGGGCACGAAGCGGTCAACAACCACATCTGGCGCTTCTCGACTCACAAACTGACGTACTCCAACGCATTGATGATCAGCGGTGTGGGCAATCGCGCCGCGCACAACCTCATCCACGACGCGCCGCACCAGGCCATCGGCATCGGCGGGAACGACCACATCTTCGAGTACAACATCGTGCACCACATCTGCATGGAGACCGACGACTGCGGTGCGTACTACAAGGGCCGCAACCCGTCGTGCCGCGGCAACGTCATCCGCTACAACTTCTGGCACAACATCGGCAGCCCCATGGGGCACGGCAACGCCGCAGTCTACTTCGACGACGGCGACGGCGGCGACTTCGTGATCGGCAATGTCTTCTTCCGTTGCGGCGATCCCGGCAAGGGCTCGTTCGGTACCGTGTTCTCGCACGGCGGCCACGACAATCTGGCAGAGAACAACATCTTCATCGAGTGCAAACGGGCGCTGGGCTCGGCGCCGTGGAACGACAAACGCTGGAAAGACGCGATGGGCGGCACGGGCCCGGACGGCTGGCAAGGCCGACTTCTCAAGGAGGTCGACATCACGCAACCGCCCTACACCACGCACTATCCCGCACTGGTCGGGTTCATGGACCCGCAGCCCGGGCAGGTCCGCGTCAACCGTGCGGTACGCAATGTGATCACCATGTGCGCTGACGTGAAGAGCGGCAACTGGCAGGTCGACGAAAGCGAGAACTGGGTGACGGACAAAGACCCGGGGTTCGTGAACGCCGCCAAAGGCGACTTCCAGCTCAAGCCGAACGCTGAAGTGTTCAAGCGCCTGCCCGGGTTCCAGCCGATCCCGTTCGACAAGATGGGCCTGGTCAAGGACGAGTTGCGGCCCAACCCGCCCAAGGACGCCTGGACCTACGAACCGCCCAAACCATTACCGCCGTTCATGAAGCGTCCCGTCGGTGCGCCGCCCAAACCCAAGGCCGGTGTCGCGCCCGTGTTCAAGGTCGCGCGCGCCGCCGCGCCGATCGCGATCGACGGCGTCATCAACCCGGCCGAGTGGAACGGTGCGGACGCCGCAAAGGCGATGCTGCTGGCGCAGGACGTCGGTGGCAGCCCGGCCCCGGCGACACGCCAGAGCCGCGCCTGGCTCGCCTACGACGAAACCGCTCTGTACATCGCGGTGGACAGCAGCATCAGTCCAGACACCAAGCTGGACGGCAATCAGTGGGGTGCAGACGATGCCGTCGAGGTCGGCATCAGGACGGCACGCCAGGGCAAGACGTCCCCGATCGCGGTTTTGCGCGGCTACGGCAACGGGTTTGTCCAGTTCGGCGCCACGCCGAACGGCAACGACGAACCGAAAGCCATGGACCCGGGCGGCATCGTGTTCAAAGCGGCCCGCCCCGAACCCGGCCGCTGGACCGCCGAGTTCCGTATCCCATTCGCCATGATCGACATAGACCCGGTTGCGGACATCAAGGCTGCGTTCAGCCTGACCGTGCGCAAGAGCCGCGAAGATCTGTGGCTCATGTGGGAAGGAACCCGCGCGCACTCCTACGATGTGACCCAGGCCGGGTTCATCGAGTTTGCTCGTTGACGTGCGGCGGGCAGTCGGTCACGCCGTCCCCGCAGGGCGTGCATATCAAGCTAACGGCAGTGGCTTGCACGTGTGCCGCGAGGCAACAGCATGGCTCCAGCCTTGCTGTCCTGCTCCCGATCCGCGCCAGGATTCTCACACCCTGCGCGGGGACTGCAAGGCTGGAGCCATGCTCTACTTCCCCAGAGCGTCGAACCACAACACAGACAGACACCGGCGCTGTTGGCTTGATAGGCTTGCGCGTACTCACTTCGGGCCGGCGGCGGCGGCACGGCTCGCCCGCAGTCGGGACATGGCTTCGAACGAGAAACTGACCTGCTCCGCCACCTGCTCCAGCCAGACCTGCTCGCGTTCGGAGAACGGCATGTCCGTGTCCCGCCCCACAAAGTACAGTCCCACGGTGCGCCCCGCTGGAGTGACCGGCGCGAAAACCGCGCTGTGCAACTTGAGCCGCTGCATCAATGGTTCAGAGAGTCCCAGGTCGCTCTCGCCTTTGCCCCACTGCCCAGGCGCCGCGGTGTTCAAGCATCGGACCAACGGCGAATTCTCCGGTTTCTGGGCGACCCTGAACTGGCCGGCGGTGACCAGATCATTGGCGCCGGTGTACAACCGCCCCACGAGGTACATCCGGTGTTCGTCCAGGAACGCCACAAAGACGTGTGCCGGGCTCAAACACCGGAACAAGGTCTCCTGCGCGATCATGAGCGTCTGGTTGATGTCCGCCGCCTTGCGCCGTACCTTCGCCAGTTCCGTCATCAGTCGCCCGAACAGTACCTCCGGATCTTCCTTCTCCGGTTCTTTCCCAGAAGCAATGGCTTCCCCGAACGCCAGGCCCGGCGTGATCTGCGCCGGACTCGCCTTGCCCCACTCCAGAATCTTCACCATCATCTCCAGGTCGTCCTCCTTCAGATTGAAGAAGCGACCCATATTCGGGTCCTCCCTGCCGGCACGCTTGACAAACTCGTCAATCGGGAACTCGTTGCGCCCCAAGAGCTTTGAGATGTCCTTGCTCAAGGTGTCCAGCGCCGCCTTGCCGGTCGCCTTCTCGCTGAACATCATGCCCGCCAGTTTCCCCGCCTCCTGCACCAGGCGCGACTGCAAATCCATCCTGCTGGTGTCGGCTCCTTGCATCGGCCGTTTGCCGAGATTGTACAAACCGGCGATCCCGTCGCAGAGCTCATCGTACGACACCTCGAACACCTTCAGGCACGCCTGCTGCAAGGGCACCCCTTGCTCCTGAACCATGGTTTCCATGACTCGGAACTTCTCGGGAAATGCATTGGCCAGGGCGATGCGGGGCAGTTGATACAGCAACCCCACAACAAACGCCTCCTCGGGAGATCGGCACTTCCCATCTTTCGCCAGCGCCATGGAAAAGCTCCCGCAGAAATACGACGCCGCGTACAGCCGCGTCAATTCGCGGTTGCGCAGTCCCTTCGTGGATTGTTGGAAAATGGTGAACCCCATGACCATGGACCGAACCTTCTCGAACCCCAGCAACATGACGGCGCCAGACACCGTCTTGACGGGTTCAAGGGGGCAGTAATAGGCCGAGTTTGCCAGGGCCAGAATGTTCGAGGTCATCCCGCAATCGCGCATGATCACGGCGGCCAGGTTCGCCGCCGACGAGTTCTCCTGGCTCGAGACCAGGCACACTTCCTGGGTGTTCTGGGACAGGACCGGCAACGAGTTGTTCCGCTGCAACTCTTCGAGAAGGATCACAAGCTTAGGGTTCTGTGTCGCCATTCCCGACTCCCGGCACAACGCAACTTCACAAATCCACACATCCCCTGCCCCGCCCCACGCAGAGCACGGATTTAGAACCTGAACGAACGCATTTTCCGCACCAACTCGGGCCACATAGTGTACCCGTGCAGGGTGCGGATGCTATACCGGACGAGGAACGCCCCGGCCCTCTCACGGCATCAGGCTCCGCAACTGCCGTGGAGCCAGTCCCATCTGGCGCTTGAAGGCCCTGCTGAAATCGGCGGGACGCTCATAGCCGGCCAGGCGCGCCACTTCCTTGATGCGGCACCCCGGGTCGCGCAACTGCCGCGCCGCGGCCTGCATCCGGCACAGCAGCACGTACTCGTGCGGAGACCGCTGCACGCAGGCCTTGAACAACCGCCGGAAATGCGTGTACGACATGTTGTTCCGCTCCGCCAGGTCTCGCGGATCGTGACGCTCGAACGGGTGCGCCCGAATCTGTTCGGCAATCGCGAGCATCCGCTCGCGACACCTGTCCGCACCCGACTCGCACCGCCGCAGCAGCAACAACCCCAGCATGCGGTCCAGCAGAACGGCCGCATCGGCGTGCTCCTCCACAGACGGCGCCCCGCCCGGACGCGCCAAGGCGCGGAACAACCCGTCCATTTCCTCCGGTTCCGGGACCGGCAGCCAACCGCGCGCACTCAGAACATCAAATCCGTGCTCCACGATACGGCGTCCGCGTTCACCGCGGAACAACACCACGTGCCGGACATCCGCGCCGTCGGTCGGTTCAAGCTGATACGTGTGTCGCGGTTCGATCCAGTAGACGACGGGCGCTGTGAGCACCGACATACCGGCCCCGTCGCGACCGAACCGGAACTCGCCCCGGAAGACGAACTGCACCGAGAACAGGTCCGGCCAGCCCTGATTGTAAGGCCGCCCCAACGGCGCCTCGCAGAAGGCGCCAAGCAACCTGAAGTCATCGAAGTAGGTCATGCGTCGCCTGTTTCAGGGGTTTAGCGCCCTTATAGGCGCTACGCTTCGACCACCGTGTTGGTGTTGGTTGGGTGTCAAGGGGCGGGTGTCACGGGGTCACTGCGTCACTGCGTCAGTGCGTCACTGAGTCACGTAACGGCGGCGCGGTGCGCCGCCGGGGTCTGACTCAGTGACACGGTGACTCACGTCTCACGCCCCTCGACTCCTGAAACCCGAAACCCATTACGACAAACATGTTGGTCGAAGCGTAGCGCCTGAGGGCGCTATCCCCCTACAGCCTGCCTCATTCCGGTCAAACCCGCGTAGTTTATGGTCACTTTTGCTATTTACGATTTACCCGAACACGGATAACTTACTTCCAATACGAATGAACTCAACTTTCTGAATTGCGTCGATACAGGAGGTCATTAATGCAAACATCATATGAAGCGGTCGAAGCGCTGATGCGCGGGCGGCAGGCGGAGTTTGTGCCGTTGTTCGACAGCCCCTGGGGCGACACGCTGCGCCGGTGGGTGTCGGAGGGCATGCCGGCAGACGCCAAGGGCAATGCGATCGACACGACGGATCACTTCGGGTTCGACACGGTCGGCGCCGGCGGCTGGTTCAACTGGCAGGCCAACCTGAATCCGCCCGGGATCATCGAGGAGACAAACGACTGGAAGATCGTGCGCAACGGCAATGGCGCGGCGCTGAAGTGGTGGAAGAACCGGTCCGGCACGCCGGAACACATGGACTTCCACATGAGTTCACGCCGTATCTGGGAAGAGGAGTACAAACCGCACCTGCTGGAGGATCACCGTCCGCGACTCGGCGACCTGGAGGGCACCCGGAAGGCCCTGAAGCATCGCAAAGACCAGGGCAAATGGGTCTTCTTCGGGCACATGTTCATCTGGGAAATCCTGCGCGCCTCGCTGGGCGACGTGAACATGTTCATGACCCTGATCGAAGATCCGGACTGGATCCACGATTTCAACCGCACCTACACGGACCTCTACAAGACCTGCTGGAAGACCATCTTCGCCGAGGGCGGAGTGCCGGACGGCATCTGGATCTACGAGGACCTCGGGTACCGCGACCGGCTGTTCTGCAGCCCGGACACACTGCGCGAACTCATCTTCCCGTACTACAAGGAGATGGTCGACTTCTTCCACACGTACAACCTGCCGGTCGTCCTGCACTCCTGCGGCTACCAGGAACCGATGATTCCGCTCGCCGTCGAGGCCGGGTTCGACGCCATCAACCCCATGGAAGCGAAGGCCGGCAACGACATCTTCAAGTACGCGGAGGTGTACGGCGACCGGCTCTGCTTCGTGGGCGGCCTGGACGCGCGCATCCTGGAGTCCGGCGACCGCGCCACCATCCGCGCCGGCATCACGCGCCACATCAACGGCCTGCGCGAACGCAACGCCCGGTTCATCTACGGCTCCGACCACTCCCTGTCCACCCTCATCAGCTACCCGGACTTCCTCTACTCACTGGAGGTCTACCGCGAACTGCGGATGCGATAGTTCGCAGAACGTCGCAGATAGACGCGGAAGAAGCGAAAGGGTGTAACCTGCGGGGTGTTCCCAGGTTCGTAGTTCCGCCTTCAGGCGGTCCGGGAAGCGCGTCGGTTCACCCCAAAGGTGCGTTCCTGTTCCCCTGAGTCCGAATCCGGACCGCGTAAACGCGGAACTACGAGCCTGGCGTGATTCCCCACTCCCAAACTCACTCACCCACACACCGGCACCATCTGTGTTCTGCGGGCGGAACGGGCTTTCCGCGCTACGGTCCGGTCTCCAGTGAGACGCCAGGGCACCGCACACGCACCCAGTAAGCGTGGCCCGGCTGCAGGACGCTGCCGGGCAGAACCGCCACGTACGCCCCCGCCGACGGGTCCCACCACCAGGCCGGCCCGGCAAACGCCGCGCTGTCCGGGAGTGTGAACGGATGTACCGGCGAGATCAGGTTCCACCCCTGCACCAATTGGATACGCCCGTCCGCATCGAGTCCGTAGACGGCCTGGGATGTTCCGCCGGTCGGAGAGTAGACCCAGATTCCGCGCTCTGCGGGCAACGGTTCGCCTTGTGGCAGCTTCAGGAGCTGGCCTCCGTCGTAGAACCAGCATGGGTCGAGGGCCAAGGCCGCGCCGCCGTCGGCGCACCGCAGATCGCCTAGCGTCAGGAGCGGCGAGCCGACCAAGTTCCAGCCTGTGGCATAGACGAGCGTGAACGGTTCCGGCACGCCCCAGACGAGTTCGAACTCGCTGTCCGCGCTCACCACGATCCCCGAGGTCACCTTCATGTCGGTCGGCGGCCCGGCCGGCGCGTCGTTGTCCAGTAATTGAAGATAGACCTCTTCATCGGTTCCGACCTGGCTCACGTCCCACGACAGCGTCACCGGCCCGCGGGTCGCCGGCACGTCGACCACCAGTCGTGATCGGGTCACTCCGGTCGCGGCCCGGAAGTCGGCAACCAGGTTGCACGGGGCAGAATCGAGCCCCCAGTGGTCCATCAGGTAGGCGTAGCCTTGGGCCTCGTTCGTCTTCGCCGGCGCCACAGTGTCGATGCCGTCCTCGAAGCCGTCCGAGGCACCTGCCCACCGGCCAAGGTCGAGCCTGGCAACCGCGGAATCGGACAGATTGACCGTGACGACCGTCCCACTCCGCACCGTCGGGGCGTTGGCCACCGCGTTGCCCGCCAAGTCCGCGATGCCGGGGAAATTCAGCGCGTAACTGGCGCCGGGAACGAGCGGTGCCGTGGTGAGCCGGTAACCCGCGCCGCCCAGGGGCTCGACCACCGACACGCTGACGGCTGGATCAAGGACGTACCCCGCCGGTACGCTTGCACCCGTCACCGTCTCGTCAAAACTCACATCGAGTGCTGAACGCGTCACGGCAACGACGTTCGCCGTGGGCGCAGTGGTGTCCACCGTAATGGTCAGCGCCGAAGACGCCACCGAAACGTTACCCGCCACGTCCGTCGCCGTGGCGGTGACGTTGTGCGCGCCGTCACCGGTCAGACTGATGTCGAGCCCCAGGCTGGCGAAGTCGGCCGCGGTACCGGTCGCCAGTAGGGTCACGCCCTCGTAGAGCCTGACCGCCGAGCCAGCCTCAGCACTCCCCGTGATGGTCAGGCCGCTGGTGTTCTTCGTGAGGTCGTCGGTGCCAGAACTGCCAGTGTCGTCCGCGGTCGCCAAGTCAAGGCCGGTTGGCGCGTCGGGCGGGGTAGAGTCCAGCCAAGCGGCGTAGGCCGAGACCTTGTTGCCAGCCCTGGTGAATTCCCCGCCAGCGTACAGGTCCATGCCCGAAACCGCCAGCGCGTGCACGAAGCTGTTCATACCCGAACCGAGGGCGTTCCAATTGCTGCCGTCCCACTTCGCGATGTAGTTGGCGGTGACGCCGCCGGCCGTGCCGAAGTACCCACCTGCGTATAGGGCCGTGCCCGATATTGCCAGCGCGTTCACGTCGTATTCGACGCCCGAACCGAGAGCGCTCCAACTGCTCCCGTCCCACTTGGCAATGTAATGGGCACTGTTGCCGCCGGCTGTGGTAAAGACCCCACCGGCGTACAAGTCCGTGCCCGACACCGCCAGTGCTTTCACGCCGCCATTCGTACCGGAGCCAAGCGCGCTCCAACCGCTACCGTCCCACTTGGCAATTCGGTTGACACTAACGCCGCCGGCCGTGGTGAACCAGCCGCCAGCGTACAGGTCCGTGCCGGAGACCGCCAGCGCGATCACGCCCGGGAAACTGCCGCCCATGCCGGAGCCAAGTGCACTCCAACTGCTCCCGTCCCATTTGGCGATGTAACGGGCACTGTTGCCACCGGCAGTGGTGAAATTCCCGCCGGCGTAAACGTCCGTGTCTGACACCGCGAGGGCGCACACGCTATCGTTCATGCCGGAACCAAGAGGGCTCCAGCTTTCGCCGTTCCACTTGGCGACGTGGTTGACGTTGACGCCGCCAGCCGTGGTGAACCCCCCGCCAGCGTATAGGTCCGCTCCCGATACCGCCAGTGCACTCACGGAGCCGTTCATTCCCGAGCCGAACGCGCTCCAACTGCTGCCGTCCCACTTGGCAATGCGGTTGACGCTGACGCCGCCGGCCGTGGTGAAATTCCCGCCCGCATACAGGGTCGAACCGCAAACAGCCAGCGCAAACACGCTCGAAGAACCAACGCCGCCCAGGCCCGAACCGAGCGCGACCCAGTCGCTGCCGTCCCACCTGGCCGTAGAGAACAGTCCGCCAGCGCAAACGTCTGTCCCCAAAACCGCCAGTGCCTCCACACCCGGGGAATCGCCACCCAGGTCCGAACCAAGCGCACTCCAACCGTTCCCGTTCCACTTGGCGATGTAGTGGGCACTGCTGCCGCCGGCTGTCGTAAAACGCCCGCCAGCGTACAAGTCTGTGCCCGACACCACGAGCGCGAACACGCCGTCATCTACGCTCGACCCGAGTGCACTCCAACTGCTGCCGTCCCATTTGGCGATGCAGTGGGCACCGATGCCGCCGGCTGTGCCAAAGAACCCGCCCGCGTATAGGTCCGTGCCCGACACTGCCAGTGCGAACACGCCGCCATCCACGCCCGAACCTAACGCACTCCAACTGCTGCCGTCCCACTTGGCGATGCCGTTGGCACTGACGCCACCGGCCATACCGAAGTACCCACCGGCGTAAAGGTCTGAGCCCGACACCGCCAGCGCGTTCACGTAGTTGCTCATGCCCGTCCCGAGTGCACTCCAACTGCTGCCGTCCCACTTGGCAACGTGGTTGACGCTGACGCCGCCGGCCGTGTGGAAGTCGCCTGCGGCGTAAAGGTCCGTGCCTGACACCGCCAGCGCGTTCACAACCGGGGAATCGCCGCCCATGCCCGAACCAAGCGCGCTCCAACTGCTACCGTCCCACTTGGCAACGTGGTTGGCGCTGACACCGCCGGCTGCAGTGAACTCACCGCCAGCGTATAGATCGAGGCCGGAGACCGCCAGTGCAGTCACGCCGTTGTCCATGCCAGAGCCGAGCGGGAACCAACTCCCGCCGTTCCATCTGGCAATGCAGTTGGCCACGACGTCCCCGACGGCGTTGAAGTACCCGCCTACGACCAAGTCACCGGCACCCGTGACCACCATGGCGCAAACTTGGAATGCTCCCGATTTCCCGCCCAGACTCCGCCAGTTGGCGTCCGTGATGGTCGGGTCGATGCGGACCGGGTAGCGGGCGTTGGCGTCATCCACGCGGATGGCGAGAAGAGCAGAGGTGGAGGGTGGAAGGTGGAAGGTCGAGGCGGCAGACGGCTCGCGGGGCTGCTCGCCCTCCAAGGAACGGAACTCGACGGTCATGTGGGCGTCGAGCACTCGACCGGCGGCGTCAGTGACGCGGAGCTGGTCGTAGGTGAGTTCGCGGCCTGTGGGCAGGCGGACCTTGGTGCCGGTCGGAGATTGAGTCGCCTCGGCCCCCGTGAGAGCGAGCGTGACCACGAGTTCGCCCGTGCCGGCGGGCGGCGCGAGCACGACCAGGTCGTGACGGATCCCCTCCCCTGACGTGGTGAATTCCTCGATGAGAGCGCCGGTGCTTTGGGTTCGTAGTTCCGCGTTCACGCGGTCCGGGGTACGCGTGGCCATGGGACAGGGGGACCGCCTGAAGGCGGAACTACGAGCCTGGGACGAAACGCGCGACACGTCGGGGGCAGAAACGGACTCCGACTGCGCGCAACGAGTGTTGGTCACCCGGTTGCCGTCCACGGCGACTTGGCCGGGGGCGGGTTCGAGCATCCGGTCCGACCGGCCCCAGCCGGTCAGGCGCAGCGTGAACGCTCCGCCACCCTCGGTGTCCGATACGGACTCAATGTTCAATCCGTCGGGCGTGACCGTGCCGACGAGGTCCTGCAGTTCGCAGCGCAGTCGGGCGCCACCGGGAATGGCCTCAACTTTGACCGACTTGGGATCGACCTGGGCAGCCAACTTCTCGCTGAAGCTCGCGCCCTGACTCTGGCCCTGGCCGTCGACGGTGACAGGCGCCGGCCCCGCGGACTCCGCAACACTCGCGGACGCCGGCGAGGACGCGGCACTCACGTCCGCGTCCGACGGCACGGCGACAGCAACCGTCAGCAACCCCGCCCCCAGCCAACCCGCCAGCCAAGTGACAAGGAGTGACCGGCAAAGAGGTTTCCCGCGCCCGTCAGTCCGCAGTCCCCGTGGTTTGCCCATTTCTCTCCCTCTTCAAGTCCCGGTGTCGCGTCCAGTGCGGAGCACTTGCGGCGCCACGCCGCAACCTGACTGCAACAAGCCGACGTGACGGCCATGGCATTCTACCAGACCACCGGTTCCCTTCGCAACAATGCCCCTCAGATATATATGGTACACGGCCCCGGGGGGAAGGCAAGGTGCGAATGTGGCAACGGCATTCGAGATGACCCGAGGAAGCGCGCGGACGTGAGCAGAGAGAGGGGAAGGATGTAGTAGCCTGCGGGTCTTCCTCAGGCTCGTAGTTCCGCCTTCAGGCGGTCCGGGAAGCGCGTCGATTCACCCCAAAGGTGCGTCCTTTCACCCCAACGTCCGGAATCCGTGACCGCGTAAACGCGGAACTACAAACCTTGCGTCTCCCCAGGCTCGCGGTCCGGCGTTTACGCGGTCTTCGTTTTGGCTCGTAGTCCCGCCTTCAGGCGGTCTTGAACACGTCCCACTTGTCGCCGTAGTTCTTCAGCGGATACTCGCGCCACATGTCCAAGAGCCAATCCCGACCCTTCGTTTCGAGATACCCGTGCACACTCGAAAACAGCCAGTCCTGCCACTTGTGCACATACCCGTGTCGAACCGGGTTGTGATGGATGTAGTTGCATGTGGTATGAAAGTGCCGTTCTGAGCGCATGAACCGGTCCTGGCACCGGAACCACACCTTGCGTCCGGGCGTGCCGTCGTCCAGGTTCACGCGGTGCGACGTCCGCCCGTGCAATTGCCCGAGCACTCGCGAGAACCCGCGCACATCCTCGATCAGCACCAGGGCGTGGTAGTGGTTCGGCAACACACACCACGCCGCGCAGACGACCCCGGCGCAATGAAGTGTGGCCAGCAACTCGTCTTCGAACCATTCAAGACGCTCGGGTGTGCTCAGCAAGTGCCGATGCTCATAGCAGGCAGCGGTCACGATCCGGTACCCGGCCTCGTTGCCCGCGTGCGGCGGCCCGTGCCACGGATGCCCGCGCGTCTTGCGCAGGTCCAGCACATACGCCCGCTGCTCCGGCGTCATCCTGCGGTAGTCGTACATGTAACCCTCTGCCTGCAGTTCCGCCCCAGGCTCGTGGTCCGGCGTTTACGCGGTCTTCGTTTTGGCTCGTAGTTCCGCCTTCAGGCGGTCTGGGGAACGCACCGGTTCACCCCACAGGTGCGTTCCTGCACCCCAGCGCCCGAATCCGGACCGCGTAAACGCGGAACTACAAACCTGGCGTGTCCAGGGCCTGTCTCAGTGCCCGAATCTGAACCAGCGCAGGATGCGTGGCGTCTTCCGCCCTGTCGCCTCCTCCCGGATCGTCCCGTTCTTGGCATCGTATCGCAACACTCCCCCGTCGGTGCGAGTGGTGTAGATGCAATCCAGGCGTCCATCCTCCGGCGCCAGTGCGGCCACGCCGGGGAGGGCGGAACCCGTGTCACGGATGAACTGGCCCAGAAACCGGGCCGGTGCCTTGTCGTCGTCGGCCAGCCCAGGAAGGTAAAGCGTGTAACCTTTCCCGACGGACTTGACGCAAGCCCCGATCTCTTCCGGGCGGAGTCGAAAGTCGAGCATTGCCGTGCCGTCCGGGCCATCGGCGGCCGTACCGCTGCGAACCCACTCGATCCGGCGCACGGCCACGCCCAGCTTGCGTTTGTCGCCGCTCTTGGGATCGACCAAGGCCGGGACCCATGTGTTGATGTCGAACTCAAGCCGCGCCACGGTCGTTTGGCCGAGAACCGCGGCCGGGACCGGCAACTCCAACTCGCACGCCCCCTCCTCGCTCATCCGCCCCAGCACAGTGCCGTTCACCGCGACGGTGTTGCCCGCGGGCCTGGCGGCGGGAGTCGGCACATGCACCGAGACTTTGAGGGTGTAGTCCGCCCCTGGCGCCACGGGCAGGTAAACGCCGCATGTGCCACCGGACCAGCGCTTGGCGGCACCCTCCAGCCCCGGCCATTCCGAGCCGCGCTCGCGCCCGTTCCAGTCCCCGAACAACCACGCCTCGTCCGCCGCGGACCCGACCTGCAGCACCCACCGGTCCGGCGCGGGGCCGTTCAGCACTGGCTCGAGCAGGTCGCCGGGGCGCACCGCGGACTCGGCAAACAGGCGCGACCGCCAGGCGCGGTTGTCATACAAACGCTCCGCGAACGGCCGACTCGTCCCGGTGACAACCACCAGGATTCCGCCCTGCCGCACCCATTCCTCGATCTTACCCGCGCTCTCCGGTTCCAGGACGGGCGTGTCCCCGAGGATGAGAAGCCGGTGTTCTTCCAGCACCCCGTCGGCAACCGAGCAACGCGTCACAAAATCGAGGTCGGTCAAGTCGCGCAGCCAGCCGGCGGTATGATACAGGCGGTCGATGAGTTCCGGCTCGAACGGCCAGCTTTCGCGGGGCAGATAGACGGCGGCCGTGAGTGCAGGACGCCGCGACACGAGCAACGGCAGCCCCGCACGGAAGTTCTGCAGAGCGGCACCGGTGCGCAGCGGGTTGTCGCCGTAGTCGTGCAGTTGTCGTGCCCCCGACGCGGTGGCGTTGAAAATCCGCGCCGTGATCCCGGACGCATCGACGGACGAGGCCGGCTCGAACCCGCAAAACGTCTTGTAGAGCCGCGTGGCTGTGGCAACCTCACGCGTAAAGGTGAAGTTCGAGGTGTAGTTGCTCCCCTCGTTGGTGATGCGGATGCCGGCGCCGTACGGTGCAATGGCCTTGGCCTGGGCCGTAAAGTCCGCACCCAGCACCGGTGTGCCGCTGCCGCCGGTGCACAGGTAGATCTCCGTGTGCGGGAAGTACCGCCGCGTCGTCTTGACCCAGAACACGGCCCAGTCCGTCATCGCCTGCATGTACCACTCGCAGAAGTCGGCCCGGGCGCGATCGGATGGCGCCCGGTCGGGGTGGAACGGCAGAATATCGTTAAACGACGCATACGCCGTGCCCCACGCCTGGTTCAGATGCGCAATGTCGGCGTACCGCTTCGCCATGGCGCCACGCAGCGCGGCCACGGCGTCCTTGTCACCGGCCCACCAACCCGAGTGATTGTGGTAGTCGCCGGTCAGGTGTGCCGTCCAGCCGCCCTCCGGCCCGGCCGGGTAGATGCTCTCGCCGTAAATGCCCGTTATCCCGAGCAGGACCGACTCGATCACGCCTTTGCGGCCATAGCGCTCCGCAAACGCCTTCAGGAAACGGTCCACGTACTTAGGCAGGTCCGGATTGAACAGGCTCTGAACCTTGCTCTCCTGGCCGTGTTCCAGGCAACGGTAGTACCTGGACATCGGACTCTTGTGGAACCACAGCGGTGTCGCGTAGGCCGGCCCGACCAGGAGGAACGGCACCCACTTCAAGCCTGCGGAGTCCAAGGTCGCCACCTGTTCGTCCCAGTGGCTCCAGTCCCACGTGTCCTGCTCCTTCTCGATCCCGGCCCAATCCACGTACTGCTCGATACTGGTCACGGACATGGCCTTGAATGCAGCGCACATTGGACCCTGCACGTCGCCCGTGCCAATGGTCAGTTCCATGCCCGCCTGACGCTCGACGTGCAGGCGCCGCGCCGATTCGGGGTCCAACGAACCGCCCACGTCGAAGCCCTCCGGCGGCGTGGCGGCGACGGCGATCCGGCGCACCGCCAGCCCGGCAGGTGCGCACAGACGGAAGTCGGCGCTGAAATTCTGGCCGTGCATGAGCGACGCCTCCGGCAGGAAGAACGCGAGCTTCCGCCAATCGCCGCCGCCGACCAGCAACGCGAAACCTTTGGCGGCCGAGTACTGAGTCGCGACGTTCCGCAACGGGGCCGACTTGTCGTACTGGACCTGCACCGCGCCGCAGGTTTCGTCCAGGACCTCCGCGACGACGTACAGGTCTTTCGGCCCCGCCGCGTACTCCGGAGCCTGGATGGTGACGTACATGTAGAGCGACTTCTCGCCGGAGATGCGCCGGCAGACAACGCCGTTGACCGTGTCCGGTGCGTTCTGTCCGTCGCCACCGGACGGTACAGCGAGGCCCGGACCGCGGTTCTCCGGCCCCAGTTCAATCGTGAGCACGGGCTGCGCCAGAACACTCCTGCAACACAGGGCCAGGAGAGCACCCGCCATGGACCGGTAGAGCGTGGCGCAACACCTGTGCCCGGCGGCTCCGACACGGGACACAACCGTCTGCGCACCTGGGTCTTCGTACATGCGCTGGACCCTCCTTAAATGAACTGAGGACGACACGGTGTATGGGGCATCCGACGCGTCAGGCGCGTCGGACTCATCGGACTCATCGAGTTCATCGGGCTCTTCGTCCGGCCTGACCCGAAACCCGAACCCCGCCCCCTCGCCTCCGCTCACGTGCTAACATAGCGCTTGCGCCAGTACCAGAGACGCACGCGCCAGGATCCCGTATCGCGAATGATGCGGGCCATGGCATGGTCGAGGGCGATCGTCTGGAGCCGGTCCTTGCCAGTCGCGGACCAGGACCGGAAATCCTTGACCAGTTTGTCGAACGCCTCACGCCAGGCGACTTCGAACGCGCTCGGGTCGTGATCAGCCGCAAGCCGATCCCCGGCGCGACGCACGGCAAGCACCGCATCGTACAGCGACAATACAGGGCGCCAGAACGGATCAACTTGCTGTTCCTGCAAGCCATCACGGCACTTCTCGACATCCGCCAACGGCAGGTCGCCGCACGCCGCCCCGAACGCCAGCCAGAGCTGGGCGATGGGCGTGGTGTGATCGCGCCCGCCCAGTCGTTCCACGTGGTGCCGACAGACGCGCAGCGCCTCTGCATCGCGGCCCAGACGCACCAGGCTGCAGAAGAGATTGTGCAGCATCCACGGCTTGACGCCCGGCCGGGTCTCCCAGTCGGCGAGCCAATCGGCGGTGGCGCGGTCCGAGCCGCGGGCGGACAGCAGATACCCCACGGCGCCCCAGCCTTCGTCGTCTTTCTTGAGCCATTCGCCGTGGCGGCGCAGCAGTTGCCGGGCCAGGATGTAACGGTGCAGGAGCGTGTCGGCACCCGATGCGGTCCGGGTGTCGCCGAGCCGGCTGAAGAGGCGAACCACGGCGCGCTGGCCGACGGTTGGGTTCGCCTGCACAAGACGGTCCAGGCGCCCGGCCAGCCACCACTTGTTCCGGCGCAAACGCAATTCGACCCACAACACGCCCGCCTCGGGATTGCCGCCCGGCGCCAGCGCGGCCTCCCACAAGACCGCTTCGGCCAGGGGCGAACGTCGGCGCAGAACGTCGGCCAAACTCCGACGCGTTCCCGGCGTCAGAGCATCAGCGACGGCCATGACCGCCGCGGCGGGTGCGTCCGGCATGCGCGCCAGGCAACGCAGGAGGTCGGCGGCATCGTCAGTCCGCGACTGCGCCACGGCGATTCGCCCCTCCAGCCCGAGCAGGTGCGGACTCCGCACCCCATGCTCGCGCAGACTCTTCACCACCTGTTCGGCCTCCGTTGTACTGCCGTCCTGGAGCAACAGGTCGGCCAGGAGGAAACCTCCGAACTCGTAGGCCGGTTCGAGGGCCAGGGCGCGGCGCAGTTCATCCTTCGCCTCGCCGCGTTTGCCGCTCCGGCACTGCAGGTCCGCCAGGTACCCGCGCGGCACGGGATTCAGCGGCGCCAGCTGCACCATCTTGCGCGCCGCGGCGAGCGTCTCCTCCTCCAAGTTCAGTCGGTCGCACCACTCGGCAATGCACTCCCAGCCCCAGTACAGGCTCGGCGAGTCGGCGACCACCTCTTTCATCAGATGCACGGCCCGGCGCAGGTCGCCCCGTTTCGCTTCGACCCACGCTTTCCGCCCGCGCAATTCCGGCGGGGTCCGTTCCCCGAACACGGGCGGCCGGCAGGCGTCCAGGGCCTCGTGATAGCGGTCCGCCAGTGCGAGCACACGCGCTCTCATATCGTGCGCCGCGACGAACCGCGGCCGGAGAACCAGAGCCTTGTCCAGCGCGGCGTGCAGTTCCGGATCATCCGGCTTGTCCATAAGCGTCTCAGCCAGCCGCAGCCAGGCGCCAGCCTCGCCGCCGCGCCGCTGCGTCACCTCGCGCGCCATGTCGGCGGCCAAGTTCGGGCCTTCAGTCTTGGCTCCCCACTCGCAGAGCCGGTCCCAGGCCCATTCGTACTCCGGCGACTGCACCACGGCACGGCGCAGCGCCGCGATGGCCGCATCCTTCTCGCCACGCCGCCAGAGCACCCACGCCAGACTGCCCAGACTCGCGACATCCAGAGGGTCGCGCCGGCACGCGGTTTCCAGCGTCCGCAACGCGTCGTCCAAGTCGCCCAGGTCGACCAGGATTTCGCCCAGTCGTCGCGAGGCCGGCCCGTAATTGGGGTTGATCTCCACGGCTCGCTTCAAGGCGTCGACCGCGGCACGCGGCTGAAGTCGGGCCTGGTGCACATAGGCCAAGTCGAGGTACAACCGCGGCAGCACCGGGAACCGTAGCACGGCTTTCTCGGCCAGTGCCAGGGCGTCGTCCGGCCTCTGCATGTCGACCAACTGCAGAACGACCGCGGACCAGGCTTGCCAGAGATCGGGCCGCTCGTCGAGAGCCTTCTGCAGCGAGGCGAGCAGTTCCTCCGGCTCGAGGATACCGTGCGCTTCGCGACGGTAGGCCTGGAGTGCGTCGCCGAACAGGACCTGCCGAATGAGTTCGCTCTCGGCAAAGGCAAAGGCGTTGCGCTTCTCCGCCAACGTGGGACTGCCCTCCACCAAACCGCGGAGCGCATACTCGTAATCCGCGGAAAGGCGCAGCGCCGCCCTGAACTCCTCACAGGCGTCGGCTGTGCGACCGCCGCGCAGCAGGAGTTGACCGTAAAAGTAGTGCGACGCCGGCGACTGCGGCTCGACCTTCAGCGCCTGGCCTGCCGCGTCGAACGCCTCGTCCACCCGCCCCTGTTCGTCAAGGACCGCGACCAGTTCGCGCCAGGCCCACCCATCCGTGGCGTCAATCTCCAGAATCCGCCGCAGGACAGGTTCACGTACGGCGACACCTTCGGTCTCGAGCCACTCCGCGTGCAGCCGGTGCAGTCCACAGTGGTGCGGAAACCGCTCGCACAGCGTCGCCAGGAAGCCAAGCGCCGCGGCCACGCCCTCCTTTTCCGCCTGCATTCGCACCAGACTGCGAACGGCGCCAATGTGCAACGGATCCAGATCGAGGACCTCGCGCCAACAGGCGCCGGCGTGCGCCACATCCCCGCGCTCTGCCGCGAGTGCCGCCGCTTTCATCAACCAGTCGAGCCGACGGGTCTTGCCTTGAGCCGCCTCGAGCAGGCGTGACGCCTCGTCGGGACGGTTGCGGCGTAGTTGCGCCTCGGCGGCGAGCAGGATGATCACTCCGTCGTCAGGGCGCTGCCGCATGGCCTCGTCGAGAACCGCGGCAGCCTCGGCGTCACGATCGAGCATGGCCAGAGCCTCGAACAGCGTGATCCACGGTCCCGCCGCCTTCTGCCCGAGTCGGTCCACACGGCGGCGGAGGAAGGCCAGGGCTGACTCCGTCTGCCGGAGGTGCCGGGCGGCACTGAAGTACGTCATGGCCGTGTCTTCGCGCATGTCGTCAAGGCAGGCCGCGTAGCGGAACGCGACCAGGGCGTGGTCGCGACGCGCCGCCTCCCACTCCAAGTTGCCCAGTGTCCGCCAAGCGTCGGGGGACACGGGTGCATGGCGGATGGCCTTGCGGCACCAGTGCCCGGCCTCGGGGATGAGCCGGGCGTCTGCGCCGAGTTCCTGCGCCAGAGTGTGCCAGAAAACCGGCTCGCCGTGGCCGTTCCGGCAGATGTCCTGCAGCATCGCCAGGTGGTCGTCGCGCCGCGACACGTCGCGCAGCCAGCCGAGCCGTGCCAACCGCAAATGCCCGGAGTCAGGATAGAGCTTGAGCAACTCGTCCAGGCACCCGAGCACCGCCTGGTTGTTGCTGTCATAGGTGGCCAGGCTCCGGCGCGCCTCCAGGGCCCGGGCATGCCCGGGCGCCGCCGCCTCGAGCTCGACCAACGCCGCCGCGGCAGCCGGGCGCTCGTGCCGGCTCAGCGCCAGATGCACGGCGTGGACGCGGTCGTACAGGGCCGCCTCCGGCAAGTCAAGCCCCGCGAGGAGTTCGGCCTTGCCCGCCGGCAGCAGCAACAGCGCCGCGGGGCCGGTGAACGCGTAGAGGTCCAGGAACGTCTGTGCGACCGCCTCAGCGGCGTAATACATGTTCGGCTCGCGCAGGATCAGGGTCTCGCGCAGCAGGTCGTACCCGATCACCGCCTGCCGGTGACTGTTGGTCGTGCCGACCGTGGAGACCGCAAACGGGATGCCGCGGTCCAGCAGCGCCTGGGCCGCATCCCAGGTCAGGCGAAACTCGCGCGTCACCCAACCGTGCCGCTCCAGCCAGTCGCGCTCGCGCCAGCCAGGCGTACCGTCGTAGCAGATCTCGCTGGCCAGGGCAAGGTGATCCACCGGCTGTTCCCAGTAGGCCGTCAGCGCCGCCAGAGTGGCCGGGGCGCAGGTCATCCAGTGCTGGCGCACAAACGGTACGGGCAGCTCGACGCGCCGGTTCCGAGCCGGTGCATCCGGGGCGGCAAGTCGGTCGGCGAACTTCGCATGGTACTCGCTTTTCCGGATGCTGCGGAGTTGGGTGACGGCGTCCGCAAAACGCCCCTGGCGGTACGCGATCTCAGCGCGGTGCGTAGCGAGCCAGGGGTCGTCGTCCGGTTCTCGCAGTGCCGCCAAGCGCTCATACTCGACCAGCACCGCGTCCATCTCGTCCCAGCGGCGGAGTTCGCCGAGAAGATTCGTACGCTGCGCCGCGACCGCATAGGATTCGATGTGACGCATGGCCTCAGCCAGAAACTCCAGCGCCTCGGTGTCGCGGTTCAGAACCTGCAGCAAGTGCGCCGTCTGCTGGACCGCCGGCCGGTACCACGCCCGGACGGCGAACGCCTCGCGCACCGTGGCCAGCGCGTCCGTGAACCGGTCCTGCTTCTCAAGCAGTTCAGAACGTTCCAGGCACAACCAGGGCGAGCCCGGCAAGGCAACCTCGGCACGTTGCACCCACTCGGCCGCCTCATCAAAGGCGCGCAGCAGCATGGCGATGTGCGCACGCTGCGAGAAGAGGTAGTGCCGGTCCTCCGGACTTGCCCCAGCCAGATCGCCCCAGGCGGCGCAGTACTCGAGGGCGCGCAGGGGACCGAACCGCTCGAGGAGTCGCGGCAGAACGTAAACCCTGGCCTTGGGATGCGTACGGTTGCGTCGCCAGGTCGTCAAGCTCAAGGCGCCGGAAAGCTGAGGGTTGCCCAGGTTGGCCGCCAGGCGACTGCCGAAAATGCGCACCTCAGTCCCTTGCCATTCCCGGATTGGGCCAAACCCGGCCACGGCGGACTGGTACGCCTGCAGGTACAGGCCCTGCTCGTAAAGTGCCTCCGCCTGCCGCAGCACAAGAGCCGTGTCCGCGACGGCGGGTTGGGGTTCGGTCTCGATCATTGACACATCTCCCGTCTGCCTCCGACCGGGGAAATATGGCGCGACCGGTCCTGCGAGGCAAACCGTCCGCGCCCTGGCCCGGGGCCGTTTCAAAGTCGGTCGTTTTGCAGGCCGGGTCGGGACTCAGGCCGGCCGGCGCTGAACACGACAACCGCCGGCAACGACAGCTTGACAGGCAGGCCCGGCCGCGCCCGGGCAGCATCACGCTGAGCAGGACACCGCACCCAAGCACTTGACGGGACGGGTGCCGGACGACTACTGTACCCCGTTTGCAGGCGTACTGGAACTGTCGTACGGTCCGGAAGGACGGACCTCAACACCATCAGGAGTCCAAATCATGGCGAACGTTGCCGTCATCTCGACCGCGCACATCCACAGCAAGTCGTTCCTCGACAACCTCAGCAAAGGCACGGACGGGCGCAAGGCCTACGCCATCTGGGACGACGTCCAGGACCGCGGCCAGCGCTATGCGACGCAGTTCCAGACGCGGTTCGAGCCGAACCTCAAGAAACTGCTTCGCGACCCGAAGGTCGACGGCTTCCTGATCTGCGCCGAAAACACGCGGCACCTGCCGCTGCTGCGCAAAGTCCTGCCCGTGGGCAAGCCGGTGTTCTGCGAGAAGCCGCTCACCTCCAGCCTGCGCGATGCCCGCAAGGCTGCCGAACTCCAGCAGAAGTGCCGCACCCCACTGTTCTGCGGTTACATGCAGCCGTTCAGCGGCGTCATGCAGGCGGTGGCCAGACAGATGGCTGACAATGTATTCGGCAAGATCACGCGCGTCCGGTTCCGCAACGCGCATCACGCCGCCTACGGACATTGGTTCGACAACCCGGACTTGCAGTGGTTCTACAACCCGGAGCTCTCCGGCGGCGGTGCGTTCATGGACATGGGCACCCACGCCGTGCACCTGCTGCGCAGCCTGTTCGGCCCGGTCACGGAAGTCTGGGCCACCATCCGCAACGAGTCCGGAATCTACGACACGGTCGACGACTTCGGCGTTGCACACCTGCGCTTCGCTTCCGGCGTGCTCGGCACGGTTGAGGCCGCGTGGACCCAGACCGGCGGCATTGGCGGCCTGGAGATCGTCGGCGCGACCAAGTCGCTGTGGAACAACGGCAAGGATTACGTCACCGGCGCGCCGGGCCAGCCGCAGGAACCGGTTGCCGCGCAACCCGCCAAGCCCGACCGTGTCGACCGTCTCGTCGCCGTGATCCGCGGTCAGGTCCCGGTCGCAGAACTCGACGCCGACCTGGCAGCCATCCTCGACTCCGTCGCCATCATGGAAGCCGCCTATCTCTCGGCGAAGAAAAACAAGTGGGTCAAGGTCGGCAGCGCCACGACCTGAACCGACAGTGGCGCGAGCCAGCGCCGGGCCGCAGGCGACCGTCGACCGTTGATGCACGGAATGCTTCGTTCCATGACCGAGAAACCCCACAGCCGCGGCCCGACATGAGACGCACACATAGCCCCAGTGCCTCGGCTGATTCCCGCATGGCCACGCCCGGCGAACGCTGGCTGAATGCCGAGCAGGTGCAAACGTTCGCCGCCGAGGCGACCACGGCCTACCGTGTCGGGGGTTCAGATGCGGGCTGGGTCGAACGCTTCGGGGACGACTACCTCATTTCGCACCGGACCGCCGCCGCCCGCACCGCGCTGGCTGAGGGACTCGACACCTGGGCCAACGCCACGGGTGCCTGCGTGTCCCGCGTGTTCGCCCGGGACCTGCCGCGCCAGCCCAACGAACGCGACGCGCCGGAACTGCTCACCGGCGATTCGCAAGCGAGCCGCCAGACGGTGGTGACCGAAGGCGGTATGCGCTTCGGCATCGACTTCGCCGGCGGTTACGCGGCGGGACTCTTTGTCGATCAACGACACAACCGCGCGCTGGTGCGGAAGCTGAAGCCGGAACGCCTGCTGAACTGCTTCGCCTACACCTGCAGTTTCGGGGTGGCCGCAGCCCTCGGCGGCGGCGACACGGTCAATATCGACCTCTCGGGGCGGGCACTCGAACGCGGACGCCAGAACTTCCGCGAAAACGACCTGGACCCTGCCCGACACCAGTTCCGCGCCGAAGACGTGCTGGACGCGCTGCCGCTCCTGGAACGCCGCGGGGAACGCTTCGACATGATCGTCCTCGACCCGCCCACGTTCTCGCGCGGGACCCGCGGCCGAGCGTTCCACGTCGAGAGCGATCTGGAGCCGTTGCTCTTTGCAGCCCTGGAGTTCGCCAGTTCTCGCGCCTGGATCCTGCTCTCGACCAACTCGACGAAGTTGACGGACCGCGATCTGGAACGCATGACGCGTTGGGCGCTTCGCACCTGCCGCCGCACCGCGGACCTGCACCGCGAACCGCCCCTCGTAAACCTCGCCCCCGACCAAGCCGCCCGCACCCTGTGGCTCAACCTGCGGTAGGGCGAACCGCTGTGCTGACGTGGACTTGCAGCATGGGACACCGACGCCGCTCTTGACTTTCGACGCCCGGGCCATGCGCGTCAGTCAAAGCGGTGTCGCGCCGTCTGTGACCATAGGCGTGAATTTGACGGCAGGGGTACCGGGCAGTAGTTGACCTGCGGCACCCAAGAGCAGAGTGTTGCACGAGGCTTGTAGTTCCGCGTTCAGGGCCTGTCGATCGATTCAAACCAAGAGCCCGCGAGGACGCGGGCGCTCCAAGTTTCGTGCTCAATCCGAACTGGAGCGCCCGCGTCCTCGCGGGCTGTCTTGGTGCTGCATCGGTTAAATCGACGCGCCCCAAGAGCGGAACTACGAACGGCGAGTGCAACCACCTGCAAGCGTGCGAGCGATGGGCTGGCGGCGAAGTTCAGTTCGCCGGACCAGGCCAGGTCCTAACCACACACCGCGCCTTCCCCGGTCACCAGCCGTCCGGCACGAGTTGCACGTCGGACATGAAAATCAGACCCTTGCCGCTGTTTCCGGACTCGAAGCCGAAACAGACCTGGTCGATCAGGTCCACATCCAGCTTGCCATTCACATCCTTCGACCAAGCCGGGACCGAGAGCTCACTGAACGGCACGGTGACCGTCGTGAATCGGCGCGGAGACAGCGGCAACCTCGCGTGCGCCCAATACGCGGCACCTGTGGATTCGTGAACCATGATGTTCATGCCCGGAAACTCGACCGGCACATCCGTCCGGTACGTGAACCGCACCGCTGCAACCCCCGTGGGATCGACACTGCCCGTGCCGACACGGGCCCAGTTGTAGTTGTAATTACCCGCAGAGAAGGTGAACTCTACGACCGCGGTCGGCGTTTCCTCCGGCCCTGCCGTCTCCTCGACCCGCACGGTGGTCGGCGAGTGCGAAGCACCCGCTGCCTCCCATGCCCCATCGCCGCCCGTGCCCTTGCCTAAGGTCATGGGCACTGCCGGTGGTTCCGCCCAGACCATGGGAGCGAGCGCGAGCAGGAACCAGACGCCCCAAGCGCCCGAACGACGGGCGTTCTCGCCGGTTATCTTGGCCAGTGGTGCCGCCATGCGGAGTCCCCTCCAACGAGCGACTTGTGCAGTAGAAGTGACCCGAACTGCCCCTGCCGGCTCACCCGCGTGCCGGGAATACCCCGCCCGGCCTCCGGGCGGTGCGATGGCGGGCGGCGGGCCGCCCGCCGCACTGGCCTGAGATCAGGCGCGACCGGCACGCGGGGACTCCGTTCTCATTCGTACACCTTGGTCGTGCTGATCCGCACCTGGAACGCCGGTGCCGTGCCGGCATCCATGTCGAACTTCACGCGGTTGCCGCCGGGCTTCAGCGTCAGCGGGCCCCCGACGGCAGTGAACACCGCCTTCTGTTTGCCGTCTGCCCCGTAGGTTCTGCATTCGCCGTTGGCGGTGTACACGAGCCGCGAGCCCGCCTGGAGGGTAGCGGGAAGAACGATCTTGCGGTCCGCCACGGTAAGCGACGGATTCTGCAGGAACGTCGGGTCGCGGAACGCGCGGATGTCATCGAGGTAACAGGTGCACGGCTTGCCGGCTGGCAAGCCGTTGTAGTAGACGATCAGGTACTCGATCTTCGCCAGGTCGCAGGCAGCGCCGGCCAGGGCGAACTCCTGGTACTTCCAGCCGGTGAAGCCAATCCCCACCTTCATGTCGTGCCAGGCTCCCTTGCTGTCGCGAAGCTGCACGTTCACGACCTCGCGATTGCCATCCCCGTGGATGAGGAACCCAATGTGCGTGCACGCCGACAGGTCCAGAGGCGGGTCGAACCGCTTGCCCCGGGCCGACCAGCCGCCGCCACTGGCGCTGGTGGCGGTGTAGCGCGCGCTGGTCTTGCCCTGCTTGACCAGGTCTGACGCGAGCGCCAGCTCGTGCGTGACACCCGGCGACGTCGCAACGCCGGCCCCGGCGCCGCTGACCACGTACTGCAGGTACTTGTTGGCCGGCGTGTCGGCAAACGCATCGAGGGTGTCGAATGGCTCCAGCGGAATGGCGGCCGGGTCGCTGTACAGCGCGGCCGTGTCACCCATGGAGTCCACGATGAGTTCGACTTCGAGCTTGGCGCTCTTCGCATCGGCACGGCACGCGATGTCCCACTCGTTCTGAACCCCGTCCAACGCCCGGACCGTGCGCGGATCGTCGTCCTCGCGCTGGAGAAGGCTCCAGTTGATCTGCTCGACAGGATTCCGGCCGCGCAGCACCTCGCCCCGGCTGATCACGGAAACGTAGGCCCGTGGGGTGACGCCGGCATCCGGCTCGCACGCGAACCGGATCGCGTTCGCGCCCGCGTCGAGGTCCGGAACGTCGCCCTGCGGGGTCACCTCGGCGATCAGTTCACCCGATGGCGCGTACAGCTTGCAGTCGGTCGGCGAGCGGAACTCAAGGTAGCCGCCGGTCTCGATCTCGACCGGGAAGGTGATCGTCTTGCCGCCGACCGTGACGGACGGGTTGCGCAGCTTCGTTTTCACCGTGGGCAAGGCCTTGACGGGGCTGAGGTAACAACTCACGGCGTCCTTAGGCGGAATGTTGTTGAACCAGAAACTGAGCGGGTTGACACTCCCTGGCCGGATAGACTCGCGATAGATCGAGTAGATTCCACCGTACGGCCACGAGTAGTCGGCATACCGCTCCCCCTCCGGCTCGATCAGTTCAAAGTACCGCCAACCGATGAAATCCACGACGATGTAGTGGTCGGCGATGCCGTGCGAGAGGTGGGGCGGACTGGTCTGTTGAAGGTTGAGCACTTCGCCCTTGCCGTCGCCGTACACCCAGACGCCGAGCGCCTGATGGCCGCTGAGGTCCACGGTCGCCGGGTCCGTCTTTCCCAGCTTGCACCAGGACTTGGTCGAGGTCTCTGTCGTGTTCGTCGCCGAGAACAAGCCGCTGACCGTGCCCGCCCGCACCTGCGCTGTCGACGACTCCAGCTTGCCCGTGATTCCCGGTTGCGCGGCGAGAACCGGAAACGCATCGGAAGCCGTGTAGTCGGCCAGCGTGACGTTGCCCGGGGCGTCATAGGGGCCGGCGGACATGAGCGCTTCGATCCGCAGTTGGAGCGGTTGGCGCTCGAACTTGTTCGTCGCCGTCCAGGTGTTGCTCCAACCGTCCAACCCCACAACCTTGTGCTTGTCGTACCGGACCGGATGGAACTGCCATTCCCCATCCTGACCCTGGCTCAACGCGTACTCGTCGCCGGGCACGCGGAGTTTATCCTTGACCTCCGGCGTGAAGTAGTTGGCCTGGCGCAGGTTCTCGTACCGCTTCATGATCCCCGCCAGTCTCGGCAACGCCGGGACGGTGTTGATGGTCGAGGGGTTGATCCCCATGATCGAGAGCCCGCAGTTGTTGCCGATCGCCTTGCCGCACAGGTACTCGATGTCGTCGCCGTAGGTCGGCTCATCCTGCGGGCCGGTCCACGCCGGCTTGAACGTCCACCAACCAAGGTGTGCCGGCAGGAACATGCGGGCGCAGCTCTCATTGTCCTTGCAGTGGATGTCGATGAACCGCTTGTGGCTGCGGGTCGGGTGGTCCCAGGCGCCCATGCGGGCGCGGGCGAACCACAAGTGATGATGGAACGTGCTCATCTCGCCAAGCGCGGGCTTGTTGAGCCGCTTCCAGATCTCGAAGACGAACTTCGACCCGTAATGCCAAGAATTCTGCCAGCCACCCAGGATGTCCTCGCCATCCAGGGCGTCGAGGTAAATCATGTCGAAGCCGCACTCGTTGTACATCTCCGCCGTCTTGGCCGCGACCTCGGCCAGGAGGGTTGAGTCGGCGTCGGGCGTGAACAGGCCGAAGCACTCCTTCAAATGACCGACCTTGGCGCCCTTGGCGTGCGACGCGACACGCGTTCCGTACGCACCACGCTTACAGCCGGTGAAGGCGTACGGCGGCGCCTTTGTGACATCCGTGTAGGTGATCAACTCGTCGTCAACCTGGATCGTGACGCTGTTCCGGACGAAGAAGCCGGTGATGTTGGACACATCCTTGGTGGACTCATCCACCGGCACTTCCGTGACGTCCACGGCAAGGTCCGCCGCCAACGTGAACGTCACGTCCTTGCCCAGCCGCGGGTCGGGAACGGGTGTGACCCACGGACAGTTCTTGGCCATGAAAAAGGCGTAGGTGTGCAGGCCCGCCACAATGCCGGCCGCGTGGAGCTTGTCGATCACCGCCTTGAAACTGGCCTTGCCGTTCGGATAGAGCTTGGGGTTCGGTTCGCAGTCGCCGAACCGGAACGATGTGCCGCCATGGAAGTCGATCTGGTTGACACCCAGACGCTGACACAACCGAATCCATTCGTCCACGGTCTGTTCGGACATCTGCCCCGTATCGAACAGATACGAGCCGTAGTTGATCGGCGCGTCCAGTGCCCACGGCCCGCTGATGGACGAGTGTGGAAGGTCCGGTGCGGCGCTCACGACTTCCTGAAGGACGTTGCGCAACTCACCCATCGGGCAACCGACAATGGCGACTCGCGCTCCGACAACGCCGAACCGCGGGTCGCACATGGCGCGCAGGAGCTTGTTCGGGCCCGGAATCTCCGGTACGTTCGTCAGCAGGTTCAACGACACGGCACAACCGGCAAACGTCTCGTCCAACCCCACCTTGACCGACAACGGAATGTGCGCGAAGGTGAAGCTCTCCACGGTCGCGTCGCTGATCTTCTCCACCTCGAACACCAGATAGCGCTTCTCGATCGTAACCTTGATGACGGCGGTCACCCCGGTCTCGCCGAACGTCACGGTCAGTTTCCCATCGGCGTAGGCGGCCGCCGTCGCAGGGTGGGTCTTGCCCGCCTTCCGGATCAGTGCGACCGCTGTCGTGGCGGGCGTCGCGACATAGTTGACGCCGGTGCTGCGATCCGCAAAGAGCACATTCCGTGCGGCGGTGCTGACCTCGTACTTCAGACAGTCGTTCTCAACGGTCATGGCAACCTCCGGCGCGGGCTGCGCCCCCGTGGGGGACGCCTGAGTAAGACACGCGGCAAACCCACAGACCATCCATCCGGTTCGGCATGATGACAGCATCGGCAAGCCTCCCGTTTGTTGCCCAATTCCCGGCGCCCGTACCGCATTGTCGCGTGTGACGTTCGGGCGCGACTGCACCAGACTTCACAGCCCCCGCGACGGAGGGAACTGCCCGCCTTAATTGTTACATTACCACGGTAAATGTTAAAGTAAAGCGACCAGAGGGCTGATCCGTAATGCGTCAGCGCCCCCCGGGCGGCAGACCGCCCGGTCATACCAAGGTGAAACTGGCAACGACGCTCCCAGAGCCCGCGAGGACGCGGGCGCTGGGCGCCTTCAGTTTCATGGGAGTGGCGGGTGGACGGTTGGGCGGTAGATGGCCAACGTGGCGGGAGCGGCTCGCTCCCGCAGGTGTCGGAGCGAGCCGCTCCGACCACTTTAGGCGTCAGCCCAGGTCAAACTTCGACCTTATCTCCACCCGCAACTGACGCATTACGCTGATCCAGGACTGATCGCTTGCCCGCTGGCTGGAGGACGTGTGGCCCCAACGAGCCGTCGTAATGCGTAAAGGGTGGAGCATAGACCCCTGCCACCTTGTGTGGCAGGTGAACGGGTTCATCTTTGGTTCCTACGCCGCACCGTGCCCCCCCCTCTTCCCTTTCCCCCGTCCGCCGGCGGCGGACGGGGGAAAGACATCTGAGGCGGTCCGTCAAGCTGTTTTCTGAGTTTTCTCTGCGAGCAGGTTGAGCCGTGCGGCGAGCCATGATCCGTGTTTGGCCAGCGAGGCCAGGTACTTGCGTTCGTCGTATGGCGTACGCTCCTGCCAACAGCGGAAGATGATGCGGTTCCACTTGAACGCCAAGGCCCGCAGG
>MHBL01000310.1 GCA_001803235.1 Lentisphaerae bacterium RIFOXYA12_64_32 | reverse complement strand
TCGCGCCGCCGCGGGTCTTGCGCCCGGACGAGCCGGGCGGCGGCGCAGAGTGACACGCGACTCCCATGAAACGGAAGGAGACCGGAGCCCGCGAGGACGCGGGCGCTCCAGGGTCTGGCGCGGGGTTTGACTTTGGAGCGCCCGCGTCCTCGCGGGCTCCGGAAGCGTCGTTGCCAGTTTCACCTTGGTATGACCGTGCGGTCCACCGCCCGGGAGGCGCTCCCATGTTACTGACGGTCCCTTCCCCGCCGCCGCCCGGCTCGTCCGGGCGGGGCGTCGATTGGGAAAGGGGGGGGGCGCCAACCGCCCCCCCTTTTTCCCAATCGACACCCCACGGGCACAAGGCCCGTGGCGGCGCGAGCCGGTCAGTAACCCGCAGGGTATGATCGGGCGGTCCCCGCCCGGGAGCCGCTGACGCATCACGGTTTGCATGGCATGGATGAATGGCAATTGCCATGTTATATTGCCAATCGGAGCCAGGAGGCGTGAACGATGCAACTGACATTGGACAGATTCGGACGGATGGTGTTGCCCCGGGCGATCCGGGACGCCTTGGGTTTGGGGCCGGGTGCACTGCTGGACGTCTGCGAACAAGGTGACTGCCTTGTGTTGCGGCCGGTTCGCGAAGAAGCCTTGGTCCGTAAGAAGGATGGGGTGTCGGTGTTCACCGGGGCTGCTGAAGGCAATCTCAGGGAGGCGGTTGCAGAACACCGCAAGGAGCGACTGCGCCACGCCGCCGGACGGAGGATGCGTCCGTGAAAGTGCTGGCCGACACCTCGGTCCTGGTGGCTGCGATGGTTGAGTCGCATCCGGACCACGAGCGGGCGTTCCGATGGCTCCGTCAGGCTCGGCACGGCGAGATCGAACTAGCCGTGTGCGCACACAGCCTGGCGGAAACGTATTCGGTCCTGTCCACGCTCCCGGTACGGCCGCGCATCGGCCCAGAAACCGCGCGGCGCCTGGTTCGCGACAACGTGGAGTCGGTGGCCACCATCGTCGAACTGCGCGGGCGCGACTACCTGGCGGTTCTCGACCGCATGTCATCCTCTGGTCTTGCGGGAGGCATTGTCTACGATGCGTTGGCTGTCCGGGCCGCCGAGAAAGTCGAAGCCGATCGGCTCGTGACCCTCAACGCGGCGGACTTCCGGCGGGCCTGGCCGGACGGGGTGGACAGAATCATCGAACCTTAGCGTCGGCGGGAGAAGACGAACCGTGAAGACGATTCGTTTCGGGATCATCGGTTGCGGGCTGATGGGGCGTGAGCTGGCCAGTGCGGCGGCGCGCTGGTGCCATCTGACCGAGATGGACGTCCGGCCGGAGCTCACCGCCATCTGCAACCGCAGCGCCGGCGCCTTCGACTGGTTCACGCGCAACTTCGACACGATCAAGCTGGTCACGCACGACTACCGCGAGCTGCTGGCCAGCCCGGATGTGGACGTCGTCTACTGCGCGGTGCCACACCACCTGCACCAGGAGACCTACGGCGCGACCATTGCTGCGGGCAAGCATCTCCTGGGCGAGAAGCCGTTCGGGATCGACAAAGCGGCCAACGACGCCATCATGGCACAACTCAAGGCGCACCCGGATTGCTTCGTGCGTTGCAGTTCGCAGTTTCCGTTCTACCCGGCCGCACAGCGGATTGGCGCCATGCTCGAGGCGCGCGCGTTTGGCCGGATTCTCGAGTACGAGAGCGGATTCCTGCACTCCAGCGACCTGAACCCCGAGAAACCGATCAACTGGAAACGCGTCATTGCGACGAACGGCGAGTACGGCTGCATGGGCGACTTGGGCATGCACATCTGCCACGTCGCCTTCCGCGCCGGGTGGCAACCGCGCAACGTCCGCGCCGTGCTCTCGAAGGTCGTGACCCAACGCCCGGACGGCAAGGGCGGCCTGGCTGCGTGCGAAACCTGGGACAACGCCACGCTGCTCTGCGAAACGCATGACCCTGCCACGGGCAGCGCCTTCCCCTGGACACTCAAAACCTTTCGCATCGCGCCGGGCGAGACGAACACCTGGTACATCTCGGTCAAGGGCACCAAGGCGTGCGCGCGGTTCAGCACCAAGAACCCGCGCCGTCTGGAATTGCTGGTCTACGCGGGTGGCGAGCAGAACTGGCAGCAGATCGACATGGGCTACCAATCGGCTTACAAGGCCATCTCGGGCGGGATTTTCGAGTTCGGGTTCGGTGACGCGCTGCAGCAGATGTTCGCCGCTTACCTTTGGGAACTTGAACACCGCCAACTGCCGCGCCCGTTCGCCGGTTGCGTGACCCCGGAAGAAGTGGCCTTGAGCCATCGCCTGTTCACCGCGGCGCTCGAGTCGCAGAAGCGCACCGCCGCCGTGCCGGTCTGAGCCGCAATCGGATGCGCAGTGGCGCGGCGCGTCCCGCGCCGCAGTGCGGTGCGACGGCCGGTCCCCGGCCGGGGGCCTCGGTCCGGGACGGCCCGAGGAACCCTACCGCGGTCCCGGAGGTCCCGCGCCACTGCGCCCTCGACCCCGAAAACAAGAAGAGGCGCCGGTAGTTCATGGTACCGGCGCCTCTGCCCCCGTCGTTCCCCCACTGGCCCTGGCCTAAGTCAGGGATTTGGGTCCTCACCAAAAGCGGGACTCGGAAATCGCGTTCTTGATCAACTCGGGCGCTGACAGTGAGAACAGCAACGACAGCGAGTGCATGATCACCACGGCGTTCAGATACACATCGCCCTTGCCCGCATTTTCCAGCCGCTTCGACAGGCATCCAAAGACGTCGTGCAGGGACTGCATGAACTTGGACTGCTCCTCGTCCAGGTCCTCGGGCGCTTTGGAGGTCCCGCGCGATTGGAAGGCAAAGTACAGCGCCAACGCCTGCAGAATCTCGTTGTTCGTCGGGAACAAGTGCAGCCGTGTCATCGCCGGCTTGATCTTCCGTCCGACCGGGCACCCCGACTGGTACACCGCCAGGCGAACCAACTCACCGACCACGTTCTGCAGCGGCACGTCGCGGAGAATGATGTGGCGACCATCCTCCTCGACAATGTGCACCTTCACCCGCTCGAACGACTTGCGGTCCGAAAAATCACGGGCGTACTTGGCCAGGACTTCGGCCACGGGGCAGGTTGGGTTGGTTTCCTTGTCCAGAGTGCAGGTGGGGCACTTGCAGAAGTCCAAGGCCACCCAAGGCAACTTACTGCAGAAGGCAAACGTACTCATCTGCAGGGTGCCGTGCTCGGAAAAATCAAGGTTCCAGTTGAGCGCCCGGCCGTTGTCTAATACGATTGTTAGCGTCTTAACCACCCAGACGCCTCCGCGGCTTCAAACCAGAATTCGCGCCCCAAAAACAAGGCGCGCCAATACCCTGACTTGTGATTAGCACTAAACGTGCCAAAGGCTTCAGCCCTCGACAATGCGCACCCTGACTGCCGCGTTCTCCACCCCGGATCCGGTTTCCGGCCGCCGCCCCGGCGATGCGCGACCCGGCTCCGGCAAACAACCCCAAACAACTTGTGCCGTGCAGCAGTCACACGCTCGCAGGGAAGGGGGAAATCCCACTATCCCGTCCACTTACGATAGATGACGGCTCGGTTTTTGCAAGAATCTGAACCGCACATTTGCGGACCGGCTCCGGACCGCGGTTTCCCGGGATTCAGACGCCAAAACTTCCGGGCCCCATGGTCCGTCGGTTTTTCGCAGGAATGAGAATTGTCGAACGTTTCTTGGCAGGTTTGCGAAACCCCGCGCACTGCGCCGCAGCACTGTACAAGTCACCCAACGTGAGGTATGGTTGTTCTGTCCGGTCTCCGCGTTTGGGAACTCGCGTGGTCGCGGTGCGTCGGTGAGGCGGATCGGAGCGCGCCGCCGCGAGCCTTGAGGCGGCGAATTGTGAGGACTCTGGAGTCGGAGGGTGCTCGCATGCTTTGGCGTATAATCCTGGCGACTCTGCTTCCCGGACTCGTTGCTACCGCGCAGCAGCCGTCCGCGCGCCCGAACCAGGCAGACGCCAAGAGTGCGCCCGCACTGGCTCTGGCGTCGAGCGCGTTCAAGCCGAACGCGACGATTCCCAGCCTCTACACGGCTGATGGCAAGGACATCTCGCCGCCGCTCATGTGGGCGAATCTTCCGGATGGCACGCAGAGTCTGGTCCTCGTTTGTGACGATCCCGATGCACTCCGCGGCGCCTGGGTGCATTGGGTGGTGTACAACATCAGCCCGAAACTCGCGGGGCTCCGGGCCGGTGTGGTTCGGAAAGAAGAAATTGCCGATCAGCTCAAGCAGGGGCTGAACAGTTGGGAGAAGCTCGGCTACAACGGTCCGGCGCCGCCGCCCGGCCAACCGCACCGCTATGCGTTCAAGCTCCATGCGCTGGACGTTGTCCTGGACCTGCCCGGCGGTGCCGGTTGCGACCGTGTGATGCGGGCGGCAAGCGGTCACATCCTCGCCAAGACGTCGCTGACAGGGACCTATGGCAGAGCCCCGTAAGCGAGCCCCCAAACGCCGCGCCGATGTCCTGGCCGTCGAGCAGGGCTTGTGCGCCACGCGCACGCAAGCGCAGCGACTCATCCTGGCCGGCCAGGTCCGGAGCGGCCCGGACCACGTGGTGGAGAAGCCGGGGCAAGTCCTAGCTCCGGACACGCAGCTGACGCTGGACCAGCCGTTTCCCTACGTCAGTCGCGGCGCGCTGAAGCTCATTGCGGTTCTCGACGCGGTTCCCGCGGTTCTCGACGGAGCCGCAGCCTTGGACGTCGGGGCGTCGACCGGGGGGTTTACCGACGTGCTCCTGCGGCGCGGCGCGCGGCGCGTCTATGCCGTCGACGTCGGCTATGGCCAATTGCACGCCAAACTGCGCGACGACCCGCGCGTCGTCTGCATCGAGCGCGTCAATGCCCGATACCTGACCGCGGCGCAAGTTCCTGAACCGGTGGACATCCTCACCGCGGATGTTTCGTTCATCTCGCTGCGGCAAGTCCTGCCTGCATGCCTGCCCTTCCTGAAGCCTGGTGCGTGGTGCTTCGTCCTGGTCAAACCCCAGTTCGAGGCCGGGCGCGAACACGTCGGCAAGGGCGGCGTGGTCCGTGACCCCGCCGTGCGCGAGCAGTGCGTCAAGGACATATGCCAGTTCGCCGAGACGGAACTTGGCCTGGCGCTCGTCACGGTGGTGCCTTCACCCATCCTGGGCCCGGCCGGCAACCAGGAGTTCATGGTCGCAATGCGCACTGCAACGCGCATCGAGTGACCTCGGAAAAATGTTTCAGCCGCATCCTCCCGCGGAAGACGCGGCTGAAACCTGATCTCGTTGATACAGTAACGTCGCGGCTACTTTGCCGCGTCTGCCTTGACTTCTTCACTGCTCGTCACGACGATGACTTTCTTGCCGTCCTTCGTCTGGAGTTTGCCGACGACCTTGACCTTCTTGCCGTCCATGTCCGCGAGTTTCCTGCCGGCCTCGGAGCTGAAGCACACGCAGACTTTCTGGTCGCCTTCGCCCACCGTCACCTGCTTGAGCGTGTCGCCGTCCTTTGTCACGGCGACCACACCCTCGACGGTCGTGTCGGCCTGCACAGCGTCCTTGCCGTCCGCGGGCTTCTCTTCCGCGTACACCGCCGTCGCTGTCACGAAGAACACCGCCAGCACCGCGACCAGCCAACCTGCGATCTTTCTCATGCCAGGATTCTCCTCTTGCCTGTATTCCCCGTTGCACGACGCACGTCGAAACCAATGACGACCTGTGCAAGCACATTCGGCCTCGCGTCGCCAGGCATCGTGGCACCGTTCGTAGTG
>MHBL01000309.1 GCA_001803235.1 Lentisphaerae bacterium RIFOXYA12_64_32 | reverse complement strand
GGCGCAGAGAGAAGTCGCAGCCACAAGCCGTAGGGGGTAGTTGCGTCAAGTGGATACCCCTACTCACGAATTACAAACGATTGGTGTTGACAACAGCCAAGAAACCCGGGCAGTACGTCCTGCCCGCAATGGAGAAACAACCCCATGCACGAAGAAAAGAACAACCTGCTCCGCGGCCGCGTCGATCAGTTCTACAACCGCACGCACGACCGGGTCATTGCGGCGAGCGTGCCGCTGGCTGCGGGGTTCGCACCGTCGAAGGACCCGGTGCCGTTCAAGGACCGGCTGAAGGCGAAGTACCGGTCCATCCAGGAAGGTGCCGAGTGGGGCCAGACGTGGGACAGCGCCTGGTTCAAGCTCACCGCCACTGTGCCGCGCGAGTGGAAGGGCAAAACCGTCGCCGCACAGTTGGACTTCAATGGTGAAGGCCTGGTGTCCCGCAAGGACGGCGTGCCGCTGCAGGGCATCACGAACGGCTCGGTCTTCAAGGAAGGCTTCGGGCGCGACATTGTCCGGCTTTTCGAGCCCTGCAAGGGCGGCGAGAAGGTCGAGTTGTGGGTTGAGACGGCGGCGAACGGGCTGTTCGGGGTCGAGAAGGAACAAGACCCGGCGCAGAACTGCCCGACCCGCCATGGCAACTACCTCGGCAAAGTCAACCGCATGCGCCTCTGCGTGCTCGACGAGGAAATGTGGCACCTGCGGCTGGACATGGAAATCCTGAAGGACCTGGCGAACAACCTCCCCGGCGACAGCGTACGGCGTGCCCGCATCTTCCGCTGCCTGAACGAAGCGATCGACGCGTTCGCCGACAACCCCGCCAATGCCGCCCAAAGCCGCGCCGTGCTGCAGCGCGAAATGGACCGCCCGGCGTGCAGCTCCGACCTGACCGTCACGGCCGTCGGGCACGCGCACATCGACACCGGCTGGCTCTGGCGCGTGCGCGAGAGCTACCGCAAGTGCGCCCGCACATTCTCGAGCCAGATCCGACTCATCGAGCGCTACCCCGGCTACGTGTTCGGCGCCTCACAAGCCCAACTCTACGCGTTCACCAAGGAGCGGTACCCCGAGCTCTACGCCAAGATCCAGCGCCAAGTGAAGGCCGGCGGCTGGGAAGTCCAGGGCGGCATGTGGGTCGAGGCCGACTGCAACGTCATCAGCGGCGAGTCCATGGTGCGCCAGTTCCTGCACGGCAAGAACTTCTTTATGGATGAGTTCGGCGTCGACGTGCGCAACCTTTGGCTGCCCGACGTGTTCGGCTACTCCGCCGCCCTGCCCCAGATCCTGAAGAAGACCGGCTGCGACTTCTTCGTCACGCAGAAGATTTCCTGGAACCAGTTCAACCTGTTCCCGCACCACACGTTCGTCTGGCGCGGCATCGACGGCTCAGAGGTCATCACGCACTTCCCGCCCGAAAACAACTACAACAGCCTGCTGATGCCGCGCGCGCTCCTGGCCGGGCAACGCCGGTTCAAGGAGAAGGACCTTGTCGACGGCTACCTGTCGCTGTTCGGCGTCGGCGACGGCGGCGGCGGCCCGCGCGAGGAAGACATCGAGCGCGGCTTGCGCCAGAAGGACCTCGAAGGCGCGCCCAAAGTCCGGTTCGGGCCCGCACAGAAATATCTCGACGGCCTGCGCAAGTATGACGGCAAGCTCGAGACGTGGGTCGGCGAACTGTACCTCGAACTGCACCGCGGCACGCTCACGACTCAGTCCTGGGTCAAGCGCGGGAACCGCAAGCTGGAGCAGCGCCTGCGCCAGGTCGAATTCCTCTGCGCCTGCCTGCCGCTGGAACAGTACCCGCAGGACGACTTCGACGCCATTTGGAAAATGCTGCTGCGCAACCAGTTCCACGACATCATTCCGGGCTCCAGCATCACGGAAGTCTACCAGGACACGCTCAACGAGTACGCCGACGCAGAGCAGACCTGCACGCACCTGGCCGACCGCGCCGCCGGCAAGCTCTTCCACAAGGACAAGAAGGCGTTGGTTCTTTTCAACTGCCTGTCCTGCACCTACGACGATCCGGTCCGGCTCCCGGCCGCGTGGCGCGACAGCGCGATCGAGGACGCCGCCGGCCAGCCCGTGCCGGTGCAGCGCGAAGCCGATGGCGCCGTGGCGCTGGCAACCGTGCCGGCCCAGGGCTTCCTGACCCTGCGCAAGGCAACCGGCAAGCCCGCAGCCGCCAAGCCCAGCCACGACCTGGTTCTCGAAAACGCACGGGTGCGCTACGAGTTCGCCGCGGACGGCACGCTTTCCGGCGCGTTCGACAAGGAAGCCGGCTGCGACATCCTGGCCGGCGGCGCCAAGGGCAACGTACTGTCGCTCTACATTGACCGCCCGCACAACTGGGACGCCTGGGAAGTGGACATCACGTACGAAAACGAACTGCTGGAAACGGCCCGGTGCGTCACGGCCAAGTCCGTCGCCGCCGGTCCGGTCCGGCAGCGGCTGCAGTTCGCGTTCACCGTCGGCGTGGGCTCGAAGATCGTGCAGGACGTGACCCTGGCGGCCAACAGCAAGCGGCTCGATTTCCAGACCGTCATCGACTGGGCCGAAAAACACCGCATGCTGCGCGTCGCGTTTCCGACCCGTGTCGAATCACCCAAGGCAAGCTTCGACATCCAGTACGGGTACACCGAGCGCCCGACGCACCGCAACACGTCCTGGGACATGGCCCGGTTCGAGGTGGTCGCGCACCGCTACGTCGACCTATCCGGTCCGGACTACGGCATCGCACTGCTCAACGACTGCAAGTATGCCCACAAAGTGCACCACAACGTGATCGACCTGAACCTGCTGCGCGCCCCGACCTACCCGGACCCGGACGCCGACCAGGGTCGGCACGAAGTCACCTACAGCCTCCTGCCCCACACCGGCACGCTGGTGCAGTCTAACGTCATGACCGAGGCCATGAAGCTGAACCAGGGCATGGCGGCGTTCGACGGTTGCCGTGCGGACTCCGCACAGGCGCCCTGCCGGCTCGAGGGCGCAGGCCTGTCACTCGAAGTCCTGAAAAAAGCGGAAAAGGAGAACTGCCGCGTGATCCGTCTCGTAGAAACACGCGGCAGCCGCTCGTCCGGCACACTCACGGTTGCGGACCCCGCAACGCGCCTGGTCGAGACGAATCTCATGGAGTGGACCGACGGTCGCGCCGTCGCCTGTGCCAAGCCGATCACCGTGACCCTCGATCCGTTCGAGATCCGCACGTACAAGATCGTCAGCGTGAAGAAGCGGGCGTAGGCAGGGACGCATGTCCTTTTCATCCGGGGAGCCCATGGTCAGATGGTGACGCGCGAGTCTTGGGTGTTCAGTGTCCCCCGGGCGGTGTACCGCCCGGTCATCTCGGGACGAAACTGCCGGTGTCTTGGCCTGAGTACCGCCCTTTAGGCGGAAGTTGGAGCGACGCTTCAGCGAGCGGCCGGGGATCGGCTCGCTTAAGCTCGCCTGCCACTTCCGCCTCCTATGGTGGCCGGAGCGGCTCGCTCCGACACCCGCGGGAGCGAGCCGCTCCCGCCACTTTGGCCATCTACCGCCCAACCGTCCAACCGCGACTGACGCATTACCCGGCCAAGCCGGTCCGGCTTGCCGACACGGTGCCGGGGCAATACGTTTCGCCTTGAGTCAACGATCGTCGGGCTCGTCCGCAGGGTCGCTTCCGATGGGCGCCACGCACGACGACCCGACGTCAAGCATGAGGTCGTAAACGAAGATGCCGCTGACACTTCCGCCGTGCGCCAGAGCTGGGTTCGCACTCCTGGCTCTGCTCTTCCTGCCACCCGCCGTTCCAGCCGCAACCAACGGCGACCTGATCCTCGACTTCGCACTGGAAGAAAACGAAGGCGCGACCGCGAAAGACAGTTCCGGCAACGGCAACGACGGCCAGATTCTTGGCCCAACCTGGAGCAAGGGCCCGTTCGGCGCCGCCCTGGTCTTCGACGGCATCAATGACCGCGTGGATGTGCCCCACAAACCGTGCATGGAGGAACTGGGCGCCCTGACGGTCGAGGTCTGGGTCGCAGCCGCGTCGCAGGGCGCCCTGGCAAAGATGGTCACCAAGGGCACCGCCGCGGAGTGTGCGTTCGTTCTCTCACAGGGCCCGTCTTCAGCAGAGACGTTCTTCGGCGTTCGCACCGGCGAAGGCGGCTTCCGCAGCGCCGTGGCCAGCCAGTTCCTGCCCCTGTGCGAGTGGGTGCACCTGGTCGGAACCTACGACGGAACGGCCGTGAAACTGTACTGGAACGGCCACGAAGCCGCCACATCCGCACAAAAGGGAAGGTTGCTGGACAACCAATCGCCCCTGCGCGTCAGCGGCTATGCCGACCTCAGCGAACCGTTCAGCGGCGCCATCGGACGGCTGCGCCTCTACCGTCGCGCCCTCAGCCCGGATGAGGTCAGGACCTCGTACGAGCGCGACAAAGCCGTCTACCGCGACCGTCTGGCGCTGCGAGTCAGGCCAGACTTCGTGCCCCCAGAGCCGGAGCCCCGCGACACCGTCGTGGACATCGGCTCACAGGTCGAACCATTCATGGACGATTGGCTGATCGCCGAGATGACGGACGTCACCCTGAAACAGCACTCGCCGGAGCATCGCGAGACGGTTCTGCGCTTCGACAGTCCGTGGGACGGTGCATTCTCGTGTTTCGGCACCGTCGTCAAGGACGGCGAACGCTACCGAATGTGGTACCGCGGCCAGGCTTCGCTGAGCGCACCGCCCGTCACCTGTTACGCCGAGAGCACTGATGGCATCCAGTGGACCAAGCCCGACTTGGGACGGGTCGAATACGCGGACCCGACGCGTCCCGACCTGGCGCCATCGAAACAGAACAACGTGATCCTGAAAAGCGTCTATTCCTACAGCTTCGCGCCGTTCCTGGATGCCCGCCCGGAGGTCAAGGCCGAGGAACGGTACAAGGCCATCGCCAGCTTCCCGTACTCTATCACCGGGTACGCGTGGCTCAGCACCGCGGAACAACACCTGCGCGGTTCGGGCGGTCTGACCTCGCTGTTCGCGTCCCCGGACGGCATCCACTGGACTTGCGTCCAGGACGAGACCATGCGCGGGTACGGCGCGCTGACGCCAACATTCTGGGATGCCGTCCGCGGCGAATACCGACTGTACTGGAGCCTGTCCTCCGTCCGGACCATGACGTCCAAGGACTTCCTGCTCTGGACGCTGCCCGGTACGGCGTACTACCCGGCGGACAGCGTCGTACAGCAAAAGTACTACTCGAGCACCGTCACACCCTATTTCCGTGCCCCGCACCTGTTTGTCGGCCTGGCCGCCCGCGTGGCCGACGAGCAGCCGTTCCTGGACCGCTCCTCGCCCCTCGCCGACCAGAACGGGGCTGTGGCGGAACCCAGCGCCCACGACATCGTGCTGATGACCACCCGCGACGGGCTGAACTTCCAGCGGTTGCTGGAAGCGTTCCTGCGGCCCGGCCCCGACATCCACAACTGGACCGGCCACTCCATGTTCCCGTTGGTCGGGATCGTGCCCACCGGTCCGGTACTGCCGGACGGCACACCGACGGAAATGTCGCTGTACTTCACGCAGCACTACTCGTTGCCCAGCGCTCACATTGTACGCGTCCCGATGCGGCCGGACGGTCTTGTCTCGCTCAGTACACCCTTCGCGCTCGGGGAGGTCACCACCCGACTCATGAAGTTCAAAGGCACCGAACTGATCCTGAACTTCAGTACGGCCGCTGCCGGGTATCTCCAGGTCGAAATCCAGGATGATGCCGGACAGCCCATCCCGGGTCGCACGATGGACGACTGCCCTCACATCTACGGCGACGAACTGAACCGAAGCGTGCGCTGGAAGGACGGGACGGACCTTGCCGCCCTGGCGGACCGGCCCGTCAAGCTCCACATCGTAATGCGCGAGGCCGATTTGTATTCCATCCGGTTCCGGTGACCCGTATCCGCCTGACGAAATCATCACCGACAGGACCAGATGGCAAAATCATGGATGGCAAAATCATGGGAAGGGAAGAAAGCACGGGGCAAGGCGTGCCATTGGTGTCCTGCCTTCCCGGCCACTCGCTGAAGCAGGGTTGGACACGGCGGTCCTCCGCCGTATGTCCTGGGAACAAAAGACCGCCGAGGACGGCGGGGTCCAGGTGTTCTTTTCGACCTGTGCGGGTAAATCCTGAGAGAGAAAAGGACCCGCCATGGACGCCAGGATGCGCCTGTTCGTAGTGGGCTCGCAGTGCGCGGAACGACGTGGAGCGCCAAGAGCCCATCCGGCGCGTTGCGGCGGTCTGGCGTGGGGATGGTGTCTTGCCCGGCGGACAACCGCCGGGACTGCGACACCACTACGAACGGTGCCGTGGCCGGATTTACCCGCACAGGTCGGTTTTTTTTCGCTATACCAAAGCGATTGTATCGACAGCCCCCGAAGGGCGGAACTCAGGCCAAGGCGCCGGAGCTCCATCCCCAAGGCAAACCGTCGCCGTCTGAACCCCTGAACCTTTGAACCCCGAACGGGAAAGACCACCCCATGACCATGAAAGGCATTATTCTGGCCGGCGGGTCAGGCACGCGCCTGTACCCCATGTCCCTGGTCGCCAGCAAGCAACTGCAGCCGATCTATGACAAACCGATGATCTACTACCCGTTGTCCACGCTGATGCTGGCGGGACTGCGGGAACTGCTGATCATTTCGACGCCGCACGATCTGCCCCGGTTCGAAGCGCTCTTGGGCGACGGGCACCGCTGGGGGCTTCGCCTCTCCTACAAGGTGCAGGAACGCCCCGAAGGCATCGCCCAGGCGTTCCTTCTGGCCGAAGAATTCCTCGCTGGCTCGGGCGCGACGTTGATCCTGGGCGACAACCTGTTCTACGGCCGCATGCAACTCGATGGTATCGTGGCAGGTTTCGCAGGCGGAGCGTGTATTTTCGGTTACCCGGTCCGCGATCCGGAGCGTTACGGTGTCGTCGAGTTTGCGAAGGATGGCAAAGTCCTGAGCCTGGAAGAGAAACCCAAAGCCCCCAAGAGCCACTACGCCGTGCCGGGCCTCTACATCTACGACGCCACAGTGGTGGAGACCGCGAAGCGGCTGAAACCATCGGCACGCGGCGAACTGGAGATCACCGACCTGAACCGGATGTACCTTGAACGCGGTCAACTGCAGGTGGTGAAACTCGGCCGTGGCATCGCCTGGCTCGACACCGGCACGCCCGAGAGCCTCCTCGACGCCAGCCAATTCATCCACGCCATCGAGGCACGCCAAGGCTTCAAGATCTCATGCCCCGAGGAAATCGCCTGGCGCAAAGGCTTTGTCTCACGAGACGAGTTCAGCGCCCTGGTCACGTCCCTGCCCAAGTCCGCCTACCGCGACTACCTCACCCGCATCGTGACGGAGGAAAGTGGATGAGGAATCGCCGGCCATCACGACCGTTCTTTGCCGTGTGCATTGCCTGCGGCGACTCGGATTTTCTCACGCCGCGAATGCTCTACCGGGTCCTGCCCGATGCACGTGCCGAGAGGTCGAATTTCATCCGGGTAATCGACGACGAGGGGGAGGATTACCTATACCCCGCCGATCACTTTGTGCTCATCGACTTTCCGCCTGCGACTGAAACGGCTCTTATGCCTGTATTTCCGCCCCCCGCCCGAAATCGAAGAACGGCCGCGCCCCGAGACCGCAAGGCAACTTGCCGCCGCCGGCCACGTCCAGCGGTGCCAGCCTGACTTCGCCAGCACCGCCCGCTCTTGAGCCGGCGGTGGAACGCGCCACCTCGCGCCACCGTTCAGCGCCATCGGCGGTCGTGCCCGCATCGTCAGCACCTTTCGTCTGTGATCACGTTGTCCCGCGCGCTCGCTGAAGACTCGCGCCCGCTTCCGCCTGAAAGGCGGTACTCAGACGCCAGACTCCGCCATGTCCGCCGCCAGAGTCCCGGCTTCAGCCGGAAGCCTCCCGCGCGGCTTCAGCCCGCGGGGAAACGCGCCGCCTCACGCAACAACCCTTGGCCATCGTCACGCACGCCGCCACGCCGTTGTCCCGCCCCGCTCGTAGTGGTGTCGCAGTCCCGGCGGTTTGCCGCCGGGCAAGACACCATCCCCGCGTCCAGCCGCGGCGCCCCACCGGATGGGCTCTTGGCGCTCCACTCCGTTCCGCGCACTGCGAGCCCACTACGAACGCGCGCGCCGCCGCTACTGCGGGTGCTGGAGCGCTCCTCATCGGCAGGCCATGGAGGCGGTACCACGGACGGTGCGCCTCTCCCCCGCGTTCGGCAGCCCGTCAGTCATCCAGCGCGCGTTCGTACTCTTCGTTGACCAGGCACTTCTTACCGAGCGCGGTGCTGAGCGGGTCGGTGGCGGTGGCGCTGAAGCCGAGGTGCGAGCGGCGACGCCAGCCTTCGGCGTGCTTGAAGCGTTTCGAGACCTTGCCCATCTCCCTGGAGAAGCCCTCCATGGTCTCGAGGTACGCGTCCAGGCCCTGGCTCTTGTCCAGCCACTCCTTCTGCGAGCGGTGGCAGGCCAGCAGGCGCCGTTTCTCGGCGAGAGTCGACGTCACGTCCACGTACTGCCCGGCGTGGATGCGTTCCCGCATCGGCCCGCGCAGTCCGTACGGCATGGCGTGGTAGACGGTGACATCGTCACCAACCGGCGGCACGGGCGGCATGGAGAGGTAATTGCACATGCCGCGGCAGAACGAAGCCGTCACCGCCAGGCGGCAGGCGTTCATGTGTTCTTCCATGTAGTCCTGGGGCGACTGCGTCAGCACGATGCGCGGCCGCACCGTGCGCACCACGGCCAGCACCTTGGCAACCATTTCGTAGTTGTGGTACACTTCAAGGTCGTTGCAGATACTCTCGTGGTACCTGGCGCCCAGGACCTCACACGCTTCCCGGGACTCGGCCGTGCGTTTGATCACGTTGGTGGTGTGGTCATCCACGGCTGTACCGTGCGAACCATTGGCAACGTTCAGATAGTGAAGCGCCCAACCCGCTTCGCGCAGCAGGATGAGCGTTCCGGCCATCATGAACTCGATGTCGTCGGGGTGCGCCCCGATGGCCAGGACAGCAGGCTTGGTCTTGGGCATCAGTGCATCTCCACGTCGCAGGTGCCGAGGCCCGGTCGGAAGAAGTTGAACTGCACGTTCGGGTGGTCCGCCATCAGGCTCATGGGCACGGCGGAGTCCGGCATCTTCTTGCCGATCATCAGCGTGGTCAGACGCATGCCGAACGCATTGTCGTGGCAGCCCGCCTGCCAGATCGAGACCTTCGCCGTCTTCCACGTCTCGACCGGACCAACTGAACAGGCCTGGGTGGGCACCAGCGAGATATTCCCGCCGCCCGACGTCGACGCGTTCTGGATGACCGTCATGGGATGCAGGTCGACAATGCGGGTCTTGAGCTTGCGGTACTCCGACGGCGGCGGCGGCTCGTTCTTCCACTTGCCCGCGCGCTTCGGCGGGTCGTTGAACGCCCAGTGCTTCACCCAGCCCTGCCCGCCCTGCATGAGCAGGCACCGAACCTGGTCGTAACTCTTGCTGTACGCATTAAGGTCGCCGGTCGGGAAATGCAGGTTCGCGTCGGGAATGCGCAGTTTCTTCTCGATCCGGTTGAAGCACAGCTCCTTGTCGCACTTGGCGAAGGACAACGGGTGATCGGTGCTCACCGAGACGCCGTTCTGAACCCACTCGTCCATGCCCCAGAAGTGCGCGTCCAATTTCGCCAGGTTCATCCCGGTCGAGTTGACGATGCGCGCCACGAGCGGGAGTTGCTCCGTCGGCCCGATCGGCCCGCAGATCCCGGCAGGGTTGTCCGGCGTCGACTGCCTCCACGCCTCGATGTACTCCAATGCCTCGGCGAGGTAGAAGTCCTCGATCGTGTCGTACATCACAACCTTGAAGCCCGGCCGGCTGAGCTTGAGCATGCTCTCGGCCGTCAACTTCGCGGCGTCCCGCACCAACTCGGCGTCCACGGTCGTGTAGTCCCACCAACCCGGCGCAACGCTACTGATCTTTCTCATGGCACCCTCCTCTGGCGCGCCGTGCCCCCGGCAACCGCGGGCAGACGGCATTCTGACTCCCAGGAAAAACTTCTCCACGATATCGTTGTGGCGATACCTTAGTCAGGGTCGCGTCGATAGTCAACCGTCCCCGCAGGCAGGGCAGGGCTGTTTCAAGATTCGTGACCGTCGCGGGCCGCGAGTACCCCCGGCGTGTCCCC
>MHBL01000308.1 GCA_001803235.1 Lentisphaerae bacterium RIFOXYA12_64_32 | reverse complement strand
GAAGGTGCGGACCATTGCGCGCAATTGCGGGGTGACTTCTGGCGACCGAGCACTAGTGCCCCCGGGCGCACGAGACTACAGCATGGCGACATGTCGGTCGCGCTGGCCGCGCCACCGTGCCGCGCGCGCTGCCAGCCTGTGCACCTGCCCTCGCATCGGCGCGGTAAGCGCCGATCGGCCGCCGCGTCGGGAAACGGCACGGGACGGTACTCCGTCGCGCGCCGTTTCCCGACGCCCGAGGGGGGCACGGGGGGAGTCGATGACGCCCCCCGGCGGGGTCCGGGGCAGAGCCCCGGCCTTCGCCTTCGCGTCCGTCCCGCACTTGTCAGCCCCGTGGCCCACCTCGTCCGGTCACCCGTGGCACAGTCGCGCAGTGAGTCGCGACTTGCCCACGGGCAGCGAACCCGGACCGGTCATGCCGTTCGCGGCACCCAGCGGTACGCGGCTTGCGAGTTGCGCCAGAAGAACTTCGCCGCTGCCGCCGGACCCTTGGCGCCGAAGTACTTGCGCACGACCTGCATCATGGTGGCGTAGTCCGAGTTGCGCGCGCTGACCGGCCAGTCGCTGCCGTAGAACAGTCGGTCTTCGCCGAACGCGTTCCAGAGCACGTCCAGGGTCGGGGCATAGAAGCTGACCTGAGCCGGGGCCTGCGGCATCTTCACGAAGCTGGAGAGCGACGAGACCTTGCAGTAGACGTGCGGGTACGCCGCGGCCTGCTTCATTCCGGTGACCCAGACAGGGTCCGGTGCGTTCCCGTCGATGCGGACCGCGCCGACGTGGTTCAGCACGATCCGCAGTCTGGGCAAGGCCTCGGCCAGCGCCGCCGCATCCGCGAGCGCCGGCGGCCCGAGAAGGATGTCAAGCTCCAGGTCCTTGTCCTGCAACCGCTTCAGACTATCAAGCACGGTGCTGCTGAGCGGCTGCTTCACGGCGCCGCCGCCGACGCGGATGCCGCGGAACAGCGGGTCGGCGCTGAACCGGTCCAGGTTCTTGGCGAACTCCGCACTGGCGGGGTCGAGGTTCCCGACAAACCCGACCACGAACGGCTCACGCGCCGCAATATCGAGGACCCACTGGTTGTCCTCCACCCATGGACTGGCCTCGACGACAACCGTGCCCGTCACGCCCTCCGGCACCGCCACCACCTTGAGCTGCTCGGGCAGGATCGTGCGGTAGAGGGACTTGTCCTCCGGCCTGGGCCAGGGCACGCCCTGCGGCCGACTCGGATCATAGAAGTGTGCGTGGGTGTCGATGATCATGAGCGTGTCTCCGATTCCTGTTCGCAGTTCCGTTGTGAACCCTCAGGCGCGCCGCGCTAAGATAGAAGGCATGGGCCTGCGTGGCAACTCGCGCCCGGGTTGCCTCCGTAATGCGTCAGCGGCTCCCGGGCGGAATACCGCCCGATCATGTGCGGACGTTACTCGCTTGCGTCGGAGTGTTCTGGAAAAGTGGCGGGAGCGGCTCGCTCCCGCGGGTCGGCCACTCTATTGGGCCCCGCGAGTAACATGGGAGCAAAGGGTGGAGCATAGACCCCTGCCACCTCGTGTGGCAGGTGAACAGGTTCATTGGCTACTACACCGCACCTCGTCCCCTCTCTTCCCTTTCCCCCGTCCGCCGGCGGCGGACGGGGGAAAGGGAAGAGAGGGGAGACGCGCACGTTTGGCGGGCGAACCCGATTCACCCGTGGCACAAGGCCACGGGGGTCTCAAGCATGGGCCAGCGTGCCGTCGTTTCACCCGCCACTGACGCATCACGTTGCCTCCCTGGGCCGTAACGGTCAGGGGCCGGCCTATCTGTAGTGTTTGATCAGGGAGACGGCGGCGCGGAAAGGCGGCGGGGAATCGGTGGAGAAGGAGAACACCACGCCGGTGCGACCGGACTTGAGAGTTGCGGGCGCGCCCTGCACTTGGATGAGTTCGGGCTCGAGCGCCGCTTGACGGTGGAGGCGGCATCTGCCTTGACCGTCAAGGACGATTCGATCACCGGCAGACACGTCAACCGGGAAGACGAGACGCTGGGTGCCGATGACCAGTTGCGGACTCCGCATCGTTTCACCGGTGGCGCCGATCTGTAAGACATCGATCTCCACGCCAATCGAGGCAGCCTTGACATCTTTCCGGCAGATCACCGACCACGCATTGTCGCGTCCGTCGAGCGTGGTCACCAGCCGGGGGCTCTCGTATTCATCGCGGAGCAGGTCCCACTTGACCACGGCCGCGGGAGACCGCCCGTCCAGCGGGGAACCAAACGAGATCACCGTGACGTCGGCACGGGCTGAGAATCCCGCACTGCCAGTACAGGCGAAGGACACACGGTTCGCGCCGGCGTTCAGGACCGGGATCTTGCCGGGCAGGCAGAGCCGCTCCACGAGCGCTCCGTGTTCGTTGTAGACGCGACCGTCGCTGGCGGAATCGAACTCGACGTAATCCCCGCTCTGCAACGTCACCGGCAGCGCCAGCGGTACGCCGTTCACCGTGACGACCGGGTTGGCCAAGCTCGTGCGGTCCGTGCACCGTAAGGCTCTGACCGGACCGACGAAGACCGAGACGGAATCCTTGGGTGGGAGGTTGTTAAGGTAGAGGTTCAGCTCGCTGATGTGCTGCCGGTCGAGGGAATTCATGAACAGCGCCTGGTGATCGAAATAGGGCCACTCATAGTCCTTGAACTTGCCCGCATCGCGTTCGCGCAGGAGCAGTTCGAAATACCGCCAGCCCGTGAAGTCGATCTTGATATGATGTTCCGAAAGCGCGTTTGTGTACACCCGGGGGCTGACCAGTTGCACGTTCAGAACTTCACCCTTGCCGTCTCCGAAAACCCAGACGCCCAACGCCTCGTTCTGTTTGATGTCGAGGTACGGGGTGAATGGCATGCCCACGCGGGTCCACGCCCCCTTGCGGACGGACCGGTTGTTGGTCGCGGTCAGGCACAGACTGGCGTCCCCACCCCTGACCTGGTCCGTGGACCGTGCCACGGCCTGCGTGACGTCCGATGCCGTCGAACGCAGCGTGAACCTCTCCGGTTCTGCGAAATCCGCAATGACCATGGCATCGGGCGCGTCGCAGGGAACCACGGCGTGCAGGGCCTCGAGGCGCATGCGCAGCGGTTGTTCGCTGAACGGGTTGACGACTTCCCAGTTCGTGGTGCCGTCGTCGAACCCCGTGACTTTGTGCATCTGGTAGTCCGCGGGAAGCAACCGCCACTCGCCGTCGTCCCGCTGGACCAGATGGAAATCCTTGCCGGGTTGGCGAAGCTGTTCCTTGACCGTTTCCGGGAAGTAGTTGGCCAGGCGCAGGCGTTCATACCTGCCGGCCATGGTGATGTACTCCAGCATGCGATCGTTGGCTTGAACGGCCGGGGAGCCGCAGATTATCGTGGACGACGGGACGTCGAAGGCGAGGGCCTTGCAACTGAAGTACTCCATTTCATCCGGAACTTCGGCGCGGGAGACCCCGGGGCCAAAGATGAACCACCACCCGAGCTGGGCTTGCAGCAACGCGCCCTGCCGGAAAAAAGCGATGTTGGTGCAGCGCCAATCAACAAAGGATTTCACCCCCCATAGCGGGACGTCCATGGCGCCGATGCGGGAGTGGAAGTACCAGCTCCAATGACCCCACTCGCTGGCCTCGATGATGGCGGGGTGGTCCAACCGTTTGTAGATGGCGTCACGCATGGTCTGGATTGCGTGGCGGGTCCCCATGCCTTCCGCGCCGTCCATGTAGAGCTGGTCGAACCCGCATTCGTTGTAGACGCGTGCGATGGCATCCGCCACCTCGTTCACCAGCGTCGACCGATCGTCGGGGAAGAACGCGCCGTATCGCTGCCGGAGACGGTCCACCCGGTCGTTCTTCACGTGGGCGGCGGGTTTGGTTCCGAACGCGCCACGCGTGCATTTCAGGAACCCGAACGGAGGCGTGTGGGAGATGTCGGCGTAGTCGTACTGGATGAGCTCGTCGCCAATCCGGATCGCGTTGCTGCGACCGGGAAGGCTCCCATGGATGGCAGTGTGCTGGGGGTTCTCTGTCGTCTGGATGGCGTCCGTCTTCTCGTCCATGTCCGCGGCCAGCACGTAGGTGGCGTCCGCGAAAAGGCGTTTGTCGGGCACGGGCGTGACCCAGGGATCGGAGTGCTGGATGCAGCCGGTGAGCGTGTGCATCCCGGCTTTCAAACCTGCGGCGTGGACCTTGAAGACCGTGGCCTTCATGCCCTCCAGTCCGTGCGGAAACAGACCTAGAAGGGGTTCGTTGTGGCCCCGCGACTTGTACCAGTGGTCGTAGTGCAGGTGGCTGAACCCGCCGCGCCTGGCCAGGTCGATAAAGTGGTCGGCGTCCTTTTCAGACACCGTGGCGTAGAGGTAGGAACCGCGAACCTCTTCGGCGCCCAGCGCCCACGGACCGCCCAGGGGCGAGTAGGGCACTCCCTCCCCTTTCACCATGTCCTGCAAGGCGGGAATCAGCAACTCCGGCGGTGCCACCACCAAGCCGGCCCGCCCCCCCGCGATGCCATGTTGCGCAGAGCAGGAAGCCCGCAGCCCGTAGGGATTGCCGCCAACATCGACCTGGGTCTGCAGATTCAACTCGCGCAGGCAAACACTCCAGTCGTCACCGACGATGGCACCCGAGGTCGGGCTTGAGTACTTCCCGCGCTGCACCGTCAACCACAGGAAGGTGACCGATTCCAGTCCGTCGCCTGCCGCTGAAATCAGAGTGAATGTCATGTACCTGTCCTTGACAACGCACTCGATGACCGCGACCGCCTCGCCGTCTCCGAAACGCAGGCTGAACCGACCGCCGGCATGCGAGCATGCGGCGTGGTCGAGAACTCTGCCCTGCACGCTGACGGTGGCCAGGGGCGCGGGGGTGGCGATCAGGTTGCGCCCGCTGCGTTTGTCGACAAGGGCCGTACATCGTCCCAGGGAATCGACCTCGAGCCTGGCAAGCTGATTCTCGATCGTCGCCACGATCTGGGGTTCCTGGACTGGGACGGGGGCCTGCCCTTGGCGGTTGTGCTTCATGAGTGTGTCCTTTTGCCTGTTGCGGGGACTCACCTGTCCGGCCTGGTACGCTGCTGGTGGACGGAGGGGAAATTGCTTCCCGCGGCCACGAGCACGAAGATAGCGTCACGCGCGGAGAACTGCAAGGAATGGATGGATGCCGCCAGGGTTGCGTCAGCGGCTCCCGGGCGGAATACCGCCCGATCATGTGCGGGCGTTACTCGCGTCCG
>MHBL01000307.1 GCA_001803235.1 Lentisphaerae bacterium RIFOXYA12_64_32 | reverse complement strand
CGCAGTGTTCACCGGCCTGAATCTCTCCCTCACGCCCGCGTCGCAGAACACGATTCTCGACTACCTGAACCTCGGCTACACCGTGACCTTCCCGCGCGATCCGGTGACCTGGGGCGGGCTGACCCGTGACCCGCTGCTCGTCGTCGATCCCGTCACCGGCGACAACGGCCTGTTCCTCGTCGCGCCCGGCTACGCCGACAACCTCGTCTCCGGCAGCGAAGTCCTGCTGACCACGCCGCACCTCACTGTCCCCGAACTGCTTGCGGTAACCGCACCCGCCACCCCACCCGTCCTCTGCCAGACCGCCGCCGACTGGCTCACCGTCCTGCCCGACTCGACCATTTCGACCGGCATCGCCTACCTCCCCGCCATCGCCCACATCAAGAACTTCCTCCTTGCATCCGGGGCTACGGGGGTGGAGCCCCCGTCGGCCGTCACTTCCGGAACCGGTGGCGGCGGAGCCGGCGCCGGTTCCGGAAGCAACACCGGGGGGACCGGGGGGACAAGTTCCCCCGGCGGGGGCACGGGGGCAGCGCCCCTGTACTTGTCCTCACTGAAAGTCGCCGCCGCCGCCATCGCCTTGATCGGCCGCATCGACCAGATCTCGGCGCAGCCGGCCATCGTCAACGTGCAGAGCGGTCCGCACACCTTCTCGCCGAACGCCGACAACGTTCAGGACACGTTCAACCTCGCCGCCGCGTGCCCGAAGACCGCGTCGTGGACCGTGCGGTTCAACGATGCCCAGGGCAACCAAGTCCGCGTCCTCGATCCGTCTGACAACCTGGCGCCGAACACCGACAACGCCTCGGTCGTGAACCTAGCCTGGGACGGCCGCGACGACCTCGGGACGCTCCTGCCCGACGGCCGTTACGGCTACACCCTCGCCGCCACCGGCCCGGGCGGCACCGCGTCGGTCTCGAACTTCGTCGTGCTCGACAACACCCCGCCTCAGGCCACGATTGCCGTCACGTCGCGCACGTCCGGCGGCAATACCGCCTTCACCTTCACCGGCACAGCGTCTGATGCGAACTTCGAGTCATACCTGCTGGACGCGGTTGATGCCGGCACCGGCGCCAAGGTCCAGACCCTGTTCATCGGCAACATGCCGGTCAGCGGCAGTTTCGGCGTCATTCCTTCGACCGCGCTGCCGAACGGGACCTATCGCGCCGAACTCGGCGTGCTCGACAAGGCCGGGAACTTCTCCACCGCGCAAAGCGCCCAGTTCACCGTCAACAACATCGTTCCCGACACCACGCCGCCCGCCATCACCGTCACCAGCACGCTCACCGACCCGAACGCCGGCACGCATTCCGGTGCAGTGCCCGTTACAGTGACCGCCACCGATGCCGGTGGCATCGCCAGCATAGAACTGCTGCTCGACGGCGCGACCGTCGCGCAGACCGTCGCCAGTCCCCTGAGCTACTCCCTCGACTGCAGCAGTCTGAGTGACGGCCCGCACACGCTCTACGCCGTGGCCGCCGACAACGCCGGCAACCTTGCCGAGACCGAGTCGTATATCTTCCTCACCTCGAGCCCCATCTCCGGGTTCGCCGTCACGCCGTCCGTCGCCACGCAGTCCCAACCCACCCTGACCATTTCCGCCACACTCAAGCAACCCGCCGCCTGGACCCTGTCCTTCACCGGCAACGACGCCATCGCCAACATCACCGGCAACGACGCCACGATCTCCGCCCCACTCGCTGCCACCGGTCACCCGGACGGCGACTACACCGTGACCCTGACCGTCGCCGGCCTGACCGAAACCCCACAACGTGGCTTCGCCATCGACCTGGTCAACTTCCCGCCGGTTGCGGACGTCGCCAACCTGGCCAATGGCGCCCCGAACTACGACGGCACCGTCACCCCGGTCTTCGTCCGCGACGGTTTGCTCGAACTCACCGGGACTGCGAACGACCCGGACGCTGACGACACCGTCTCCTACAACGTCACCCTCTACAAGCCCGATGGCACCTTCGTCGCCGAGGTATTCCCGTCCTTCCGCACCTCGCCCGGGTCCATGGACTGGCGTACCGCCCGCGTCAACGCGGGCGCTCTCGGGACCGCTGATCTCAGCCTCGTTGAGAACGGTGTCTACGACCTGGTACTCACCGTCCGCGGCGGCAGCGAGTCCGCCACCGACCAGGTCCGCATCGCGCTGGACTCCCCGCTCAAGGTCGGCCAGTTCGGCTTTTCCGCCCAGGACCTCATAATTCCGGTATCGGGGTTGCCGCTGACGGTGATCCGCACGTATAGCAGTCTGAACCCGCGCAAGGGCGATTTCGGTTGGGGGTGGACGTACTCCATCTCGGATGTCGAAGTGGAATTGAACGAGGAGCGTGGCACCGCATTCGACGAGAACGGGGATCCGTTCGAGATGCGCACAGGCGGAGCGCGCGACGTGACGATTACGTTGCCCGACGGACGCCGCACAACCTTCACGTTCAGCATCCGTCGGGGCAGCTTGAGGGCCTGGGCCGAATGGACTGCCGCCCCCGGGGTCTATGCCACACTCGTTCCGACCTGTTCGAATGAGATCGAGTTCTTCCCCATGGCGTACTGGTATGCCGGTGACCCGCGGTTGCCGCTCGAGAGTTTCGACTTCCCAGGGTTCATTCTAACGATGAAAGATGGTACCAAATACTTCATCGACCGTGAAGACGCCGGGCATTACTTCCAGTTCGACGAAGATTCGGGCGAGAGTTTCCCAGTCCAGACCTATGGCAAAGCCACCCTGACCTGTATCCAGGACCGCGCGGGCAACACGGTCTCGTTCTCCCGCGACAGCGAGCGGCAGATCCGGCGCGTCGACCACTTCAACGCCAGCGGTGCCAAGACGAAGTCTGTCGTCTTCCAGCGCAACGGTGAAGGGCTTATCTCCGCGGTGTTCGCGCCCGACCGTCTCGATGGAGCAGGCAATCCGATCGGTCCCGCGTCCGTCACTTACGACTACGATGGTGCCGGCAACCTTTGGAAGGTGAGCAAGCTGGTCGAGCAAGGTGGCCCAGGAGTCCCACCCACGTACCAGATCGTCGAGTTCAGGTACGAGAACGTTGCGTATCCGCACTACATCACCTCGATCGTCGACCCGCGTGGGGTAACTCCCATGCGCACTGAGTTTGACGCGAGCGGTCGCATCATTGCCACGATAGACGCCTATGGCCATCGCATCGATTTTGGCCACGACCTTGCGGCACGGTCGGAGACGGTCTACGACCGGCTCGGCAACCCCACGATTCACATATATGACGTTCAGGGCAACGTGACGGACACCATCGACGCGCAAGGAAACGTCACGCGCCGCACCTATGACGCCGCCGGCAACGAGCTTTCGGTGACAGATCCCCTGGGCTACACGACGAATTGCGCCTACGATAGCCAAGGTAATCGGACAAGTGTTACGGACCCGTTGGGCAACACGACGCGGTTCTCATTCGATGGAAACGCGAAGGTTACCGCCATCACGAACCCGCTCGGTCACACGACCCGGTTCAACCGGGACGCGGCTGGCAAGCCGACTTCCCGGATCGATCCATTCGGGCGCTCGACAATGTACCAATATGACGCGAACGGCCAACTCGCCGGCTATACCGCGCCGGACGGCACTGTGCATCTGAACGATCTCACCAACTTCCCGGAACGCTTGGGCCTGAGTGTGGTTTCTCCCGCTGGTGAGCCACTCGTCAATTGGGAAGAGCAGTTTGACGGGACCGGCAGACTACTGGCGCGCACGGCAACGCGTAGCCTGCCCGATGGAACCTCCACGCAACTGCGCATGGACTTCACTTACGACGCTGCCGGACGCCCCCTCCGCGTGGCCAACGATATGGGGCTGGCGGTTTCCTACGAGTACAATGAGATTGGTCAGTGCGTGAGCGAGACAGGGCCGACCGGGCAGACAACCGAATACGAATACGATTTGTGCGGGCGGCCCACGCGGATGATCATGCCTGACGGAAAGGACGTGGCGTACGTGTATGACGCCAACGGGCGGCCCGTGCAGGTGAAGGCCGGAGGATTGACCACCTGCAACACCTACGATTCGCTGGGCCGCACGGTGCGTATCACACGCAACCAAGGTACCGCCGTAGAGGAGTCCACGTGGTACAGCTACGATGTCTGCGGGCGAGTTATCGAGGAGCGTTCGACCGAGCATTGGCGACGCTACGAGTATGATGCCTGCGGCCGAGTCGTGCGAGAGAGCGATTGGACCGGGGCGTCAACCGAGACCGTTTACGACGCGGCGGGAAGAGCCGTGAAGGTAAAGTTGGGCGAAAACGCCTGGGCCGCCATTGAGTACGACAGTGCCGGCCGGCGGACAGGGACGAGCTCGACAACTGGCGCATGGACCGATACGGAGTATGACGTCTCCGGCAGGCCTGTGCGCGAGACAGGCAGCGACGGGACGGTCAACGAGCGTGAGTTTGACGCTCTCGGAAACCTGACTTGCGTTGACATGAAGGGAGCCAATTCGACGCGCAAATGGTTCGAAGTGCGGATGGAATACGACGAACTTGGGCACATGAGCCGGCGTACGGATGCTCTTGGCCGGACAACAACATTCACCTACGACAACGCCGGGCGTTTGCTCTCCGAGACCCGGCCCGACGGCGGGACGCGCTCCTACGAATACGCCGGCGCCCGGTTAGCGAAACAGATTGATTTCGACGGCCGCGAGACCGTCTTCGGGTATGACTCTTTGGGAAGACTCGCAACGACAGAAGTTACCGCCCAGGGCGGTGGGACTCCCCTCGCAAAGGAGTACCGTTACGACACGGAAGGACGCCTGAGCGAGATACACGAGGCGCGTGGCATCTCGCTCATCGGATACGACTCGTTCGGTCGCGTGACCAGTCGGCTGGATCCGGTCACGGGAACGGTGTGGTATGACTGGGACGCCTGGGGGCGTTGTCGTAGTGTTCACACGGCCACGCACAGGGTCGACTACACGTACGACGAGTTTGGGCGTGTGGTGGCGATCAGTTCCGGCACGGATACAGCGACGATTGCCTACGGGGCCAACGGGCTTTCCGAATCAGTGACCTACCCCAACGGCGTCACACGCCTCTACGATTATGATCTCGCCTCGCGTGCTGCCCGGGTTGTTTACGCGGACAGCCAGACCGGGACCGAAATAGCGCGGTTCGCGGCAGAGTACGACACCGTGGGCCGTTGCGTGCGGACGACATCCGGCGACGGGCTGATGGGGACGTTCGCCTACAACGAGATTGGTATGCTCAGTTCGGAAGTCTGGGAGAACACGGCCCAGGGATTCCGACGCGAGTCCGCCTATGAGTACGACGCCTGTGGGAATCGCACCCGCCTGGTGCGTGACGGGGAGACGTTGGACTACACCTACGCCGGGAATGGCGACCGTCTCCTGGCCATCGACTCCAACGTTGCCGGAAGGACCGAATTCGAGTACGATGACTATGGTGCCCTCACCCTCGCCCGTTCCCCCGACGGCACCCAAAGAAACATGACCTATGACCTGGATCGCCGGCTCACAGGCTGGAGCCAGTCCGGCGGTCAAGCGGGGGCACTGTCAGTGGCTTGGGCGTATGATGTTTGGGGGAACCGGGTCGCCGAGACGGTGAGCGATCAGGCCGGCACTATCAGCGACCGCCGCTTCCGGTTCGATACGGTTACCGGTGCTGTGCCGTTCCGGTTCGAGGAATACGACAACGCGGGAGGAAATGGCGCCGGACATGTCCGGGGACCAGGCGGCATGCTCTGGACCCGCGGGTTGCCCACAGGGACAGCGGAATACTACTTGCCCGACACCTTCCGCAACGTCCGCCGGGTGCTGGACGGGACCGGGAACGAAACGGCCAGAGAGAGTTTCGACGCCTTCGGGAATCCGCTTCCCGGCGCCGTCATCCCCAACTCGGGCTTCGGTTACCGTGGCGAAGTCCAGGACGCGCGGACCGGACTTGTGCATCTTCGCGCCCGCGAGTACCTCCCGGAACAGGGCCGATTCAACGCCCCCGACCCGCTCGACGGCGATCCCACCGACCCCATGTCCCTCCATCGTTACGCCTATGCCGCCAACGATCCCGTGCAGTACTCCGACCCAACCGGCATGTTCACACTGGTGGAACTGACTGCTGTCAGCGCGATCCAACAGGAACTCATGCTGCAGGAACTCGGAGCGGCCCGGCAGGTCCGGGGCCTGGCCCGGGTAACCTTGGAGAAGGCCGTCGCCAGTCAGATGTACCAGATGGTCCTCGGATTGGAGCCTGAGCACTCGAATGCGTCGCTGGTGGTACACGGGATCATGCCTGACGGAACGGATTTCGGCTGGTCAGCCGGATTCACCGCCGCCCTCGACAACATGGGCGTGAAGAATCAGGACTTCGTCGAATTCCGCTGGACGGGATTCCAGTTCGGAACCGCGTTGGGGACCGAGTTCTTCTACGCGTTGGCCATGGCCGCCTTTTCGCCTAGCGATGCCGGCGCCTGCTTCTTCGGGATTACACTCCAGAACCTTGACAGAATCGACGCCATTGCCACAGAGTCCCTGACCCGTACAATGGACATCGTGCAGGCACAGGGCTACGCCAACGTCAACGTCCTCAGTCACAGTTGGGGCACATTCCTCTCCCACCGGATGCTGTACAGGAGCGCCGCGCCCGTCACCGAATGGTTCACCTTCGGCTCCCCGCTCGGTGCGAATGCCGCACTCAACCAGCGTCCGGGCGGGATCAAGCAATGGCACAACGTCTACTCCCTTCTCGATCTTGTGTGCGTGGTTTGCCCGGGCGTCGCCACTGCCCTTCATGTACGCGGTGGGACGGGGGACTCGGGCGGAGGGCAATTGTATACGGTTGCGGCAGTACCCAGTGTCACGGTTGACTCGCAACTCGACATCAACGGGGGGGCAGTGGCGCCGCCGTCTTCGTGGCTCTTGCCTGGCTACGTTGACATCTCCGTGGCCCAGCATCAAAGCTACTGGGTAAACCTCCTCCTGCTCAATGCCATGCACGGTCAACTGAAGGCCCAGCCGAAGTAGGATAACAAGCAGTCATGTATTGCACTGAACTCATGAAGCCATCGCGACTCTGCAGTCTGGCTTTGTTCGTCATTGTCGCCGGTTGCAGCCCCCGGGTCGAGGACATGTCGCCACGGCAGATCGTGAAGTTCGCCAACAAGGCCGCTGAGTCAAAGAACCGGGAATTGCTCAAGAAATTGGCCTATGTGCCCAACGGCCAGACACGGGAGGAGATCCAGGCAACCGTGGATTCGCTGATTGAGAAGAGCGAGAAGTCGAGTACTGCGCACGGGATGTTCAAGTTCCTGTTTCGGTACAAGCTCGGAACCGAGAGAATCTACGCCGACAAAGCCTACGTATATATGTATGCAGGTTCAGTGGTTACTTCCTGGCGGCCATACATGGTTCTACTCTTGGTCAAACAGGATGGCATTTGGAAGATCCGCGGCGAGCGGCGCGAGTGCGAAACCCCGGAGATCTGGCGGGGACTTCTGCAAACGGACCCAACAGATACAGACCCGTTGTACTATCTCGGACTCAAGTACCAGCGCGAAGAGTTGATTCCATATGTTTCCCCTGTGCTCTTCCGAGGAGAGCCGTGGGGAAGTACCAACATCCATATCCCCCACGATGTGGTCAAAGCCATCGAGTACTTCGACGAGTACCTTAAGACGGATCCAAAGGGCTTTTGGGCTCCGGTCATCCGCACCGAATTCGGGGCAATGGCAAGGGAGTCTGCTGACGGATTACGTCGGGTTCGGGAAGCTATAAAGAAGAATCCGCAAGACCTTGACGCGTTAACCTATCTGTCAGGTATTTATGAAAACATGGGGTTATACCGGAAGTCGAAATTGGCTGCTGAACGTTTTATCGAGGTTGCACCAAACGATAACAAGAATAGACGAGGGGAGGTCATGCGTGATCGAATCCAAAGATCTGACTTCGACCTCACTGTTCAAAGAGAGTATTTCGACAAGAATCCCGACAAACTGAAGGAAGTCGAAGCGGAACTTGGCTTCAAACTGTTCGAAGGCGAAGTGACGTTGCCGTGACCTTCTTGTTCACAATACTATCGCCGGTGAGGCGGATCACTGTGGGTTGGTATATCCGGATACGTTGTACCTCAAACCCTTATATATGCGGTTTTCAATATGAGTTCCTCTCCGCCCAGGACCTCATAATTCCGGTATCGGGGTTGCCGCTGACGGTGATCCGCACGTATAGCAGTCTGAACCCGCGCAAGGGCGATTTCGGTTGGGGG
>MHBL01000306.1 GCA_001803235.1 Lentisphaerae bacterium RIFOXYA12_64_32 | reverse complement strand
ACCATGGTCCATTGTCCATAGTCCAGAATTGCGGGGGAACTTGTGGCGGACGAGCACTAGGCGCCAGCCCCGGTCAACCGTCGACCCTATCTCCACCCGCGACTGACGCATTACCCGCAGCCTCTTTGCCCAGTGGACTGCAGTTCTTTCAGGCTGTATGTTTACGGGATTTCGTCCCCCCCCCGCAGAGGAGAGTATCGAGGAATGATGAACAGAACCATTCGTGCGATGGGTGTTCGGTTGTTCGCGGTGGCCCTTGGCGGCGCAGTCGCGTTCCTGGCGCGAGTCGCGCCGGCCGACGATGCGGCAGCGCCCGCTGTGGCGGCGGAGAGCGGCGCTACGGCGGCCACCGAGGAAATGGACATCAAGGCCGACGCTTACGAGTTCGAGCCCAAGACGGGACAAGCCGTCGGGGACGGCAATGTGAGCCTCACGTACCAGGACATGGTTCTGACGGCCGATCACGTCGAATTGAACTCCAAGACCAAGGACGTGGCGGCGCGTGGCAATATCACCTTCCGCCGCGGCGTGTTCCGGTGGGAAGGCGACGCGGTGTCGGGCAACATGGACAGCCACGATTTCACCTTTGGCGAGTACCGTTCGATTATCGGGGTGTGGTACGCCAAGGGTTCGGGGGCGCACCACAGCGCCGACGGCAAGGTGGACCTGAGCGGGGCGCAGTTGAGCACCTGTGAGTACTTCGACGGCCCGCACTACAGCATCCAGGCGAAGCGGGTCACCTACTACCCGAATGGCAAGTTCGTGGCCTACCACACCGTCTATAGAGTGGGTGGGGTGCCGGTCTTCTACTTCCCTGTCATCATCGGCGACACGGACCAGACCGGCGGCAACATCGAGATCAAGCCGGGGTATGACAGCGACTGGGGCGCGTTCCTGCTGCTCGGCCGGGAGTGGAAGATCGACGAGCACTTGCGCACCAAGATCATGCTGCACCTGCGCTCTAAACGTGGCCTGGCGCTCGGCAACCAGACCTCATACGACACCGACACGTCCCACACGGAAGCGCTGCTGTACGGCATGCGCGATCAGGCGCCGCCCGAGACTGAGCCTGACTACAATCGCGGCTTCGACGTGGAGCCAGATCGGTACCGCGCCAAGATCTACCACCGGCAGTCGCTGCTGGACAACCTGAATCTGCGTCTGCGCGTTGACAGCATGAGCGACATCGATATGCTCGAGGACTGGTTCCGGCGCGAGTACCGTGGCAACCCGCAACCGACCTCGTTCGGCGACCTCACCTACGAAGCGCAGCGTTTCAGTCTGTCACTCAGCGCCCGGCCGCGCGTGAACGAGTTCAACACAGAAGTGGAGACCTTGCCCGAGTTGCGCCTCGAGTTGCCACGGCAGCCGCTGTGGGATACCGGGTTGTACTACCAGGGCAGCAACAGCGTTGCGCACCTGGAGATGAAGTGGCGCGACTTCGACAAGGACCGGGGCGCGCCCCCTGACGAACTGAGGGACTATGAGACCTGGCGCGCCGACACCCTGCACATGTTCTACCTGCCCCTGCGCTGGGATGACATCATGGAAATCGTGCCGCGGGCCGGGTTCCGCGCCACGTATTACGATCAGACCCCGGACAAATCGGTCAGTGACTCGGACCTGGTCTCGATGTTCGAGTTCGACGACCCGAACAACATCGACCCGGCCCTGCCCAGCGCCATGTACGACGACGATGGCCACAGCAGGACGCGGGTCGCCGGCGAACTGGGCCTCGAACTGAAGACGAAACACTACCGGACCTGGCAGAATGCGAAGAACGACCTCTGGCAGGTGGACGGCCTGAGGCACGTGCTCGAACCGTACGTGAACTACACCGCCGCGCCGAAGCCGTCCGTGGATCGGGAAGACCTCTACTTCTTCGACCAGACAGACCGCCTCATTGAACAGAACTTCGTTCGGTTCGGGTTGAATCAGCGGCTCCAGACGCGCCGCGACAAGCAGATCTACACCCTGGCCAGCATGAACCACTACGCGGACTTCCACTTCGCCAAGGAAGGCGACAATCACCACCTGGGCGACATCGGGACCCGGGTCGAACTCACGCCCAAGGAGACCGTCAAGTTTTGGGGCATGGCGGTGGCCGACATGGGCGAGCCGGATTTCAACCGCGCTGGCGTCGGCATGACCCTCGGGAAGAAGTACCAGCTCACGGTCGGGTACCAGTACCGGAATCTCTATCAGTCACGGTCCGCCTACTCCATGGGCAGCTCGCTGGTGGATTTCACCGGCGAAGGCAACCTGCTGGCGCGCGAGTACGAACGCGCCCACTACCTGTCGACCGGGGTGCACCTGCAACTGACGGACAAGACGGCGTTCAACGTCAACTACGATTACGATATCGAGCAGGGCGACATGGCGCGCCAGACGTACGAGGTGGTTCGGGACCTGCATTGCTGGATGGGCGCGTTGCGGCTGGAAGAGGATTCCGGCACCACCATGGTCGGCGTCGTGCTTTACCTGAAGGCCTTCCCGGGTATCCGCCTCGACACCGGTATCTGACACGCGGCGTTGCCGCGCAGGACGCTGCCGCTGCATCGGACATGTTCGGGCCGCAGCGTCGGCCTTGCAGGTCGATGTCCGGAGCCCGACCGTGGCGCCTCTGTTCATCTGAGTGGCTACGTGGTGAGCTACGTGGAGAGTCGTTCATGCAGATTCCATTGCTCGACCTGAAACTCCAGTACCAAGGCATTCGCGACGAGGTCCGTCAGGCGATGGACGAAGTCTGCGACGCGCAGTATTTCATCCTCGGGCCCAAGGTGGCCCGGCTGGAGACGGAGCTTGCCGCCTATTGCCGCGTGCCGGGCGCCTGCGGAGTCTCCTCCGGTTCGGACGCGTTGATTATGGCGCTGATGGCCATCGGCGTGGGGCCGGGCGATGAGGTTATCACCTCGAGTTTCACCTTCTTTGCCACCGCGGGCGCCATTCACCGCCTCGGCGCCAGGCCCGTCTTTGTGGACATAGATCCGGGAACCTTCAACCTGGCGGCAACGCAGGTCGAAGCCGCCGTGACGTCGCGGACGCGGGCCATCATTCCGGTGCACCTGTTCGGCCAGACGGCAGACATGGACCCGATTCTGGCCGTGGCCGCAAAGCACGGATTGACCGTGATCGAGGACGCGTGCCAGGCGATCGGCGCGGAGGATCGCGGGCGTCGAGCCGGCAGCATGGGCGATTTCGGCTGCCTCTCGTTCTTCCCGAGCAAGAACCTGGGCGGGTTTGGTGATGGCGGCATGATCCTGACGCGCCACGCCGACCGGACCTCGTGTTTGCAGATCCTCCGCAACCATGGCATGGACCCGAAGTACTACCATGCGCTGGTGGGCGGCAACTTCCGCCTCGACGCGCTGCAGGCCGCGGTGCTGTCCGTGAAGATGAAGTACCTTGACGCATGGACGGACGGACGGCAGCGGAACGCGGAGATCTACCGCACGCTGTTCGCCGCATCGTCCGCCGGTCGGCGCGTCGGACTGCCGCAACTGGCCCCGCACTGCACCCGGCATGTCTACAACCAGTTCTGTATCCGACTGCCCGCGGAGCACCGTCAGGGAGTCTGGAATGCCTTGAAACAGGCGGGCGTGGGCTGCGAGGTGTACTACCCCGTCCCGCTGCATCTGCAGAAATGCTTCTCCGGCCTCGGCTATCGCGAGGGAGCCTTCCCGGCAAGCGAGCAGGCCGCGTGCGAAGTGCTGGCGTTGCCGATCTTCCCTGAACTCACCCGGGAACAGCTTGAGTACGTGGTGCAGACCATCGCCGGAGTCCTTGAGAAGAAGTAACCGCTCCGGTCGCCAACCAAGTTGACCGAGGTGCGACGGCAAGGTGTCGGGGATCGGCCTGCAAGGCCGGCACAACAGCCGTCCGCTGTAGCGGCCGCGTTGTACGCGACGGACGTGCGTTCTACAGGCACCTTTGTCTTTGGTTGCTTGGCGTAGTCACGAAAAGAAAGTGTCCTAAGTTCCCATCATGCAAGGCACGCTCGGCACCTGTCAGCGTCTGCTGTTCACCTTTGCCAAGCCTTATACGCGGCGCCTGGCCGTAGGGTTGCTGGCGGGGTGCGTTGCCGGCGGTTCCATTTTCGGTATCCTCTCCATCTCGCCGGACATCGTCAAGCCGTTCGAGTCGCACGCTCTCCCCGTGCCACCGTCCACCGCGGAACCGGCGCCGCCGCCTCAGGGGGGCGAAAAGCATGTGGGCAAGGTCGAGCGCCAGGAGCAGCTGCTGGAGCGCATTGCCGCGCGCTACTCCATTCCCCTGACGCGCGAGGACGGGACGATCAGTTGGCAGTTCATGGTGCTGCTGACCAGCGTCATGTTCGCCTTGATCCTGCTGAAGACCGGTGCCACCTTCATCAATCGCTACAACCTGAGGTGGGTCGGCGCCCGTGTCGTCATGGACCTGCGGAATGCGTTGTTCGATTCGCTGCAGAAGCAGTCGTTGAAGTACTACGGCAAGAGCGACGTGGGCAAGCTGATCAGCCGCTGCACGTATGATGCCGGGGTCATTGAGAACTCCATCGCGACCACGGTCGCCGACATGGCGCGGTCGCCGATCGAAATCCTGGCTGCCGCGGCGTTCGTGATCAAGACGGCGGTCGACCAGGACCTCGGCATGGTGGTATTGGCCCTGTTCCTCGTTTTCCCGTTGGTCGTGCTGCCGATCATTGTGCTGGGGCGGCGGGTCAAGCGGTACGCGCGTCGGGCGCTGGAGCGAATCTCCGACCTCGTCTCGCGCATGCAGGAGAACTTCACCGGGATCCGCGTCGTGAAGGCCTACAACATGGAGGAAGCGGAGTCGAAGCGGTTCAAGGCGATGGGGCGCCAGTATTTCAAAGCCGAGATTGGCGCCGTGCGGGCCGAGTTGTTCATGACGCCGTTGATGGAGCTCATCGGTGTGGTGAGCGCCGGCGCACTGCTGTTGCTGTGCTTCGCCAAGGGCGTGCACCTGCACCAGATTCTGCCGCTGGGCGCTGCCGGAGTGCTGTGCTATCGGCCGATCAAGGAACTGGCCAAACTCAACGTCAGCCTGCAGCGCATGGGCGCAGCCGGCGAACGCCTGTTCGCCATCCTGGACGTCGACACCAGCCTGCCCCAGGCGCCCGATGCGACGCCCATCACCGAGTTCCGCGACCGGATTGTCTTCGACCACGTCACGTTCAAGTACGATGACCCCGGCCCCGGGGTGCTGTCCGACATCTGCCTGGAAATTCCCCGGGGCACGGTGGCGGCGTTCGTCGGTGAGACCGGGTGCGGGAAGACGACCGTGGCCAACCTGATCGCGCGTTTCTACGACCCGGTGCAGGGGCGAGTGCTGATGGACGGGCGTGACCTGCGCGAGATAGAGATCAAATCGCTGTACCGGCAGATCGGCATTGTCACGCAGGAGACCATTCTGTTCAACGAGACGATTGCCAGCAACATCCGCTACGGCACGCCGGACGCGACCATGGACCAGGTCGTAGCCGCCGCGAAACAGGCCAACGCGCACGAGTTCATTCTGCGCGAGGAAGACGGCTACGACCGCGTCGTGGGCGAGAAAGGTTTCGTTCTCAGCGGCGGGCAGCGACAGCGCATTGCCATTGCCCGTGCCATTCTCAAGAACCCGCCCATCCTGATCCTGGACGAGGCGACCAGCGCCTTGGACACGGCCACCGAGCAGCAGGTCCAGGAGGCCATCAACCGCGTCATGGCCGACCGCACGGTCATCGCCATCGCGCACCGCTTGAGCACGATCCGGAACGCGCACCAGATCTTCGTCCTAGACCGGGGCCGGATCGTCGAGCACGGCACACACCAGCAATTGTACGACCTCAAAGGCGCGTACCGCAAACTCTGCGACATGCAGGTGTCGTGAAGTGCATGCTTCCGTGATGCTGCGCCGCCGGCGGGAAGACGGTAATGCGTCAGCGCCCCCGGCCGGCGGACCGGCCGGTCATACCAAGGTGAAACTGGCCACGACG
>MHBL01000305.1 GCA_001803235.1 Lentisphaerae bacterium RIFOXYA12_64_32 | reverse complement strand
GCCAAGAAGTGTTACCCCATTTCAACCCCCAGAGTGTGCCAGAATTACGTTGGTAGCACACTGGTGGCGCAGTGGTCAAGCGTGTTCTCCCGAAGTGGGTGTTTGAAGGAGGCATACGTCAGCTTCGACGCATCGCCCGTATGGGGTTGTCCCTGGCGACACAGCACCAGACAGGTTCGAAGCGTGCGATGGCCGCTGCGCTGCAGTTCTCTGAGGAAATCAGGCCGAATGGAATCCTCGTCAAGCCAGCGAAGGGTCAGGCAGGCAGAGGGGCAGACATCATCGCTGAGACAGCTGATGGACAGTACATAGCGAGAGAAGTGACCGTCTTCAACACCAAGAACATGAATAGCCTTAGAACGATAATAATGGACGAGGCCCCCCAGACGGCCAGCATGGCCGCCAACGCCATTGGTCGTAATACGGCTGGGACTATTCACATTCGTGAGGTGTTCGTTCAGGTCACGGATGACGTCCTTGACCAACCAGACGCTATCCAGAGGATACGCGAGAAGGCGGCCTCTGCCGTCAACGATCTGCTGCTCCAGAACGACAGAGTGCGAGTCGTTGTGGTTGACAGCACGGCGAACCAGATCTTTCCGTAGTTGCGGTCATGTCATGTCGAAGGCATGGAGGTCGATAGCTATGTCCGTACTGGGCTTCATGATGTGCAAGACATGTCGGCATGTCCTCCAACTTGGGAAGCTTCTGCATGATGATGGACCCGACGGCGGTCCCAGCGGGTTCGGGAACGCGCAGCTTGAGGATGACACCCTCGGGAAAGTGGTCCTCGCATTCGATGCACTGCACTTGGGGCATGATGTGGTCCTGTTGTCAGACAGCCAGTACGCCGACATGAAGGATATCGAAGAGTACTGGAGCCTTACAATGGTAGACCCGCATAGCGCGATAGCTCAGGTCACCCCTACTGTGCGGCTAGGCGGCATCACCTTCAATCTGTGCCCCAACTCATCAGAGCGGACAGCGGATCTCGTACGTTCAAGGGGCAAAGCCATAGGCGAAGGGTAGAGCGGCCCAGCGACCTTCGGCGCTAACAAATGACAGATAGTTTTGGGTGTTTTCAGGGCGTCCTACCATTTTATTCGTCCCGGGCATGAAGATCGTGGTCTGGGAGGAGAAGAGCGAGGCGCGGCAAGCGGAAATTGGCTGAGGTCCGGCCGCGGAGGGTCGCACCTACCATTTTGAGCACACTTGCTGGGTCTGGAGGCGGGATTCGGTTTCCCGCGAGCCCGCCGGATCGCCCATCCCATCCCTTCCGTGATACTGCCGGCCTGGCGCCTTCTTGTCCATCCTTCCGCCGTGCCGCGCCTGGTGAGTAACCTTGCCTGTCAACCGCCTTCCCGGTCTTCGATTGCTGCCCGTCGTCGTCTTCGCGTCTGGCCTCCGGCGTCATGTCGCGTCTATGTTTTCCCTTCGTGTCCGGCAAACCCGTGTCTGTCACGGCAGGAAGGGGGTATCGACATGGCTGCGGCACTGAAGGACTGCGCGCACTGCAAGGAGAAGTTCTTCCCGAACAAGTACCACCCTGGCGACCAGGACTACTGCACCAAGCCGGCCTGCCGTCGCGCCAGTGCGTGTGCCTCGCGGAAGAAGTGGCGGACCGCGCAGCAGGAGACGAACCCGGACTTCACGGCGCAGGAGTCGGCCCGGAAACGTGGGCTGCGGGAACGGCAGAAGCGCCAGGCCGCGGCGCTGGGCGCGCTGGCTCCGACAGCCGTCATCTTGCGGGTGCAACATGACCTGGCGTGGCTGCGCAGGACGGTGGTTGGCCTGGTGAGGATCATCGCCGGACACCCCTCTCAAGACGCACCGAACCCAGGCGACATGGGAGGGCTTTGCACGGCATTGACGTGATCCGTCCCGGGGGCTCGTGGAGGGACTTCCCGTGAGCACAGGACGCCATGTCGCGGGAGACAGCTTTACCGCTCTGACAGCGGCGCGTCCGGGAGATGGTTTTCCGGGGCCGGTTTCCCCTCTGGCGCGACGGGGGCCAAAGGCGGCGTCCGGGAGATGGATTGCCGCGGGCGGCGGATGGCCGTAGGATTCAGCACGAACAAGAAGGCCCTGCCCCGAGTCAGGGAGTCTCTTGCCGAACCGCCCTGTCGGCACTGACATGAGGAACAGGCGGGTCGGTGAGTGGGGTGTGAACCTGAAAGCCAGGGAGGCGACACCGTGGAACGCGAACGCATCTCGCAGCTTGTCGAGAGGTGCCTTGTCTTCCACTGGAAAGCCAGGGACGAACTGCCCGAGGCCACGAGCCGCCTGCAGGCCATGGGCATCACCACTCCTGGCCTGACGGAGCGGCATGGCATTGGCTACTCTGACAACCGCCTGGCACGTGTGCTGCCCAGGAAAGGGGCGCTGCGCCAGGAACTCACAGACCTTGGCATGCTGGACAACGACGGCCAGGACCGGTTGAAGGGTTGCCTCGTCTTTCCCCTTTACACCCTGGACCGCGTTCCTGTCGGCTTCGTTGGCCTGCCTCCAGCGCCAGGCGCCGGCCTCATTCTCGTGCCACATCCGCCGCTGCTGGGTCTCTGGAACCTGCCTGCGGCCCGGGGGCGCTCTGAACTCCTGGTGACCTCGAGCATTGCCGAGGCGTTGAGTCTTGAAGTGGCGGGGTTCGAGAATGTCGCGGCGCTGATCGGCGAGACCGGCCTGACGACAGAGGAAATCGCGAACCTCACCGGCGAAGGTCTGGTGAAACTCATTCTCGCCGGCGTGAAGAACAGCGCGGCCCGCCTGCTGTCGAGCCAGTTCAAGTGCGAGGCACTGCGCATCGGCGACGTGAACCTGAACACGTACCTGCTCGACCATACCCCGGAGAAGCTGGCTGAGCTTATCACGCACACGGACCGTCATCCCCTGCGGAGCGGCACTGCCCCGGTTCCTGCCCCGCCGGCGCCGCGCGAGGAAGTGGTGCCCATCAACGAGGACAGTTTCGCCGCCACCTTCAGCACCCGCAACTACCAGATTGCCGGGCTGTCGCGGCGCGGCGGTTCGTTGCACGCCACCGTGAAGCTCGACCAGGGCGGCAAGTTCCACGTGGACACGCTGCCGCTGTACCATGCCAACGCGCGGCGCGTCTTCTGCCAGGATGCTGGCCGGGTGTTTGGGCTTCCGGCCGATGTGGTGGAAGCGGACCTGTCACGGGTGATCCGCATCTGCGAAGCGTATAACCCCGCCCAGGCTGCGCTTCCCGGCGGGGCTGTCCAGAGGATGACAGCGGCTGAGAAGGACGAGGCCATGGCCTTTGGCAAGAGCCCTGACCTCATGCAGCGAATTGTTGCCGACTACTCCAAGTGCGGCCTGATCGGCGAGGACTCGAACAAGCTGCTGTGCTACATCGCGTCGGTCTCACGGTTGCTGCCTGCTCCCATCTGCGTTCTTATCATCGCGAGTTCCGGCGGCGGCAAGACCGCGCTGCAGAACGCCACGCTCATGTTCTGCCCTGACGAGGATGTGCTCAGGCTCACCGCCCTGACCGGCAAGTCCCTGTTCTACAAGGAACGCCTCTCGCTCAAGCACAAGGTCCTGGCCATCGAAGAGGGTGAGGGCGCGGCCGACGCCACCTATGCCATCCGCAACCTCATTACGGCCCAGGTCATCAGCATCGAGGCGGCGGTGCGCGACGTGCTCACCGGCCGGCTGACCACCATGACCAACCGCGTCGAGGGGCCTGTGGCTGTGTTCATGACCACGACCAACCCTGAAGTCGCCCCTGAGACGCGGAACCGCTTCTTTGTCCTGGGCATTGACGAGAGCGCGGAGCAGACGGACCGCATTCTGGCGTTTCAGCGCCGCCGCGAAACCATGGCAGGCCTGGTACACGACCAGGAAGTCCAGGCCATTGTCCGTCGGCATCACAACTTCCAGCGTCTCTTGCGCCTTCTGCCGGTCGTCAACCCATTTGCCGAGAAACTGGCCTATGGCGACCACAGGCTCCAGGCGCGGCGCGACCAGCCCAAGTACCTGAACCTGATCAAGGCCATAGCCCTGCTGCGCCAGATGCAGAAGGCGATCAAGACCGATGCGAGGAACGGTACGACGGTGGAATACATCGAGGTCGACGCCGAGGACATTCGCATCGCCAACACCCTGGCGGCGGCGCTGTTCGGCCGCAATCTCGACGAACTCTCTGTGCCTGGCCGCAATCTCCTCGACGTGGTGCGCAATCTGGCTGTCGATCGGCTCCGGGGCGTTCAGGAGGGGGCGAGTGTCGCGGAAGTGACGTTCACGCGCCGCGACGTCCGCGAGTTCAGCGGCTGGAGCAACTACCGCACCTTCATTCATCTCAAGGAGCTTGTGGACTTCGAATACCTGGTCATTGACTCCGGCACTCGCTCGTCTGGCTACAGGTACCGGCTGGCCGATGAGTTGCCTCCCCCGGGAGAGGAGAACGGCTTCCCGGGCCTGGTGTCCGGCGAGTGCCTGGCAGCGGCCGCAGGGCATTAGGCCGTGTTCGGGCGTATTCGGTGCTGCGTTCGGGGCGTGTTCGGTCGGGAAGAGAGGAATCAGGGTGATGTCCCGCAACGACTTACAGAACCGTGTTCGGGAAACCGCGCCAGACTCATATACGGACTGTCCGTCCGACGTTGTCGGTGCCGGTGTTGTCGTCGCTGCGTTCCTGGCCTGGCTGGAGTCCCGGCACGGCGCACCGCGCAGTATCGTCAATCGCGGCAGGGCACTGCATCAGTTCACGGCCTTTCTGGCCAGTCAGGGCATCGCCGGCATCCAGGAAGTAACTCCCGAAACCCTGGCCCAATACTGGTCACACCTGCAGGAGCGCAACCTCAGCCCCAACACCATCGAGAGCTACCTGGTCAGCGTCAGACGGCTCTTCGCCTGGATGGCTGAGCAGTGCATGATCTTCGAGAACCCGGCGGAGAACCTTCGGCCACCCAGGGCAGCACCCGCCCCAGCCAGGACGCTTACTCAGGCTGAAGTCACCCGCCTCCTGGACTCGACCCCCGCACGCAGGCGTCTGGAGATCAGGGACAGGGCTGTGCTCGAAGTCCTGTACGTGGCCGGCCTCACTGCCGGCGAATTCGTCGGGCTGGAACTCGCCGATGTGAACCTCCGCGAGGGGACGATTCGCGTCCGTACCCGGCAGGCCCGGGTCGTCCCGCTGACGCGAAGTGCCGTGCACCGGCTCGGGAACTACATCGAGACGGCACGGCCGCGGCTGCACCATCCCGCGGCGCCGACAGAACGGTTATGGCTCTCGAAGTACCGGGCCGCGCTGAGTCAGGACGGTCTGCTGCACATCCTGGCCGCGGCGGCCCGGAGAGCGGGGATCCAGCCGCCGCTGTCCGTTCACCTGCTGCGTCGCTCCAGGGCACAGCACCTGCTCCGGCACGGCGTGGCGCCACGAGACGTTGCCAAGGCCTTCGGTCTGCGCGAACCCGCGGAATGGTTCAAGGCCATCGGCGCCCAGGAAGTCACGCAGAACGCCAACAACGAGAAGTGAAGGAGGATCTGCTGGCATGCCGCGTCGCAAGCGCAAACCTCGCAAGCCCATGGCTGAGGTGGCCGACTACCTGGAGCATCTCAGGCTGGCCAACTGCACGCCGGCAACGCTCCATGGCCGCAGCAAGGCCCTGGAGAGGTTCACCATCTTCCTCGCTGGCCAGGGCATTGGTCGGCTTCAGGACGTGGACGCCAAGACAGTCGAAGCATACCTGGCGGCTCTCCTGGACGACGGCCTGAACCGCAGTTCAGTGGAGAAGTACCTGGCAGACGTCCGCAATCTGTTCGACTACATGGACGGCCACGGCCTGATTTTCGAGAACCCGTGCCAGGACATCCGGCTGCAGGAACAGCCCCGGCCGCTGCCAGAGGTCATCACGGTGGACGAAGCGCGCCGGCTGCTCAATGCGCCTGACCTGGAAACCGCGCTCGGCATCAGGGACATTGACACCACCACGCCCCTGGGGTTTCGCGACAGGACCATGCTCGAACTGCTCTACAGTTGCGGCATCCGCCGTGCCGAGCTTCTGGGCCTGGATATCCGCCATGTCAGCATTGACAACAGCGTGGCCAAGGTCACAGGCAAGGGTCAGAAAGAACGCATGGTGCCCATTGGCGCCACTGCCCTGCGCTATCTGGAGTCGTATCTCAAGGCCATCAGGCCGCTCTGGAAGAACAGCACCCAGACAGAGGCGCTGTTCCTCAGCACCCGGGGCCTGCGGCTCTCCCGGCCTGGCTTCGCCGCCGTGGTGGACAGGCATTTCGGCAAGGCGTCTGTGCGGGTCACGCCCCACACCTTCAGGCGGAGCTGCACCACGGAGCTTGTCAGGAGCAATGCCAACCTCTACCACGTGAAAGAGTTCCTGGGGCACGAGTCATTGGCGAGTCTGCGGCCCTACACCCGGCTCACGATCCTGGACGTGAAGCGCATGCACGCCAAGTGCCACCCGCGGGAGAGGGATGAGGCTGAGAACGGCGGATGACACCGTTGCGGGATGAACGCAACAGAGACCACGCCCAAGTCGCTGCAACCGCGTTGCCCCTGCCGGGCTGCCGCGCTACATTGGGTCGACGCCGGAAATGCCCCGCAGAGGGAGGACAGGACTGAATATGGCCATCGATCACGACCAGGTGTTCAAGACGTTGATCCGCGAGTTCTTCCGTGAGTTCATCGAGCTGTTCCTGCCCGACAAGGCGGCGGTCATCGATTTCGGGTCCGTGGTTTTCCTGGACAAGGAAACGTTCATGGACCTGCCGCGTGGCCGCAAGCGGGCCATGGACCTGGTCGCACAGGTGCAACTGAAGACCGGAGATCGTGAACTGATCCTGGTCCACACCGAGTTCGAGAGCGAACGGGAAGCGGACTTCCCGCGGCGCATGTGCGAGTACCACTGCCAGTTGTTCCTGCGCCATCACCAGCCGATCATGCCCATTGCCCTGTTCAGCGATGATGGGGAATGGCGCGAGCGGCTGCCGGACGGCTACAGCCTGAAGGTCGCCGGCGAGACGTACCTGGCGTTCCGTTACCACCTGATCCGGTTGCGCGACTTCGACGCCCGCAGCTATCTCCGGCAACAGAACCCGCTCGCCTTTGCCCTGGCCGCGAAAATGAAGTACAGTAAGAGAGATGTGGTTCGCATGAAGGCGGACTTCCTGCGGATGATCTCCGGCTGTCGGGTGAACGCAGCGCGGCGCAGCCTGCTGGTCGATTTCGTGGAGATCTACACGCCGTTGAATCCGCAGCAGGAACACCGCTTTGAAACTATCATCAAGGCCGACAAGAAATATGCAGAGGTGGGTAAGATGATCACCGTCTACGAGAAACGCGGCATCCAGAAGGGCCGGCAGGAGGGCAGGCAGGAGGGCATGGTGCAGGGCATGCGGCAGGGCGTGCGGCAGGGCGTGCGGCAGGGCACCGTTCAGGCCAAGCGCGACGCGTTGCTCCTGTTGATGCGCCGGAAGTTCCGGTTCGTCGATGCAGTGCGCGAACAGCAGGTCCAGGCCATTGACTCGGTCAAGAAGTTGGATGCGCTCCTGCTCGCTGTCATCGACGCCCAGAACATCGACGATCTCGACATCTGACCCGATTGCCCTGCCACAAACGTCAGCGGGGGGAACCTCGCTTCCTTCCTTTACTGCTTGGGGTGTTCTGCGGCACAGTCTTGTCCGGGGGAGATGGCGCTTGCCCGGTCCGGCTCTGCCTGAAACCGGCTTGACACCCGACCTCGCCGCTTTACCTTTTCGGTCGAGGGTTCGCCTACTGCTCTGACGGAGGAAGTGTGGCGCGGGTTCAATGCACCATTCTGAGCCTTCACCTTGGTTGGCAGCGGCTGGTGCTGTTCCGGCTCGCCGTTGCCCTCAATGTGCGTCCATCTCAACCGTATCCCCATTTTATTCGTCCGGGGCATGAAGATCGTGGTCTGAGAGGAGAAGAGCGAGGCACGGCAAGCGGAAATCGGCTGAGAACTCGGCCGGGTTTGCAGAGATTCGCGTTGCGTGAGAAGGTGTTAAGCAGGATGCAATGGTCCGGATCGGTTTGGATGCAGAATCCGGGCAGACTTCACCTGCTCGGCGGCTCTTTGACAATCGGATGAGAACAGTGCGCGAGAGCTACGCCACGCGCTTTTCTTCGCGGCGGGTGGGGTCATTGGACTTGGCGGCGGCCCTGTAGTAGAACTTGAGCAGACCGCCGAGGCGGGAGTCTTGGACGATCCTGCCGTTCGGGTCGCCCTTCATGCGTTCATCCGGGAAGAGCAGGACGTTGCCAATGTCCTCGCCCTGGTGGTTGCGCTCGCTGTGATAGTGCCGGAGGTACTCCCTGATGATGTGCCGGAGGAACTTCTCGCCGACCGGGATGAACTTGCTGAGGCATTCCTCCTTGATGGAACGCACGAACCTTTCGGCAAAGGCATTCAGATTCGGGCTCTGATGCGGTAATTCCACGACCTCCATCCCATCGGGCAGCATGGCATCGAAGGGCTTGTACTTGTCATCGGGGTCATGGATGATGAACCTGGCGTTCTCCAGTTCGAAGCCGGTGACGTTCCGCGCGACCTGTTGCATGAACACGGCGTCCGGGTTTGGCGTGAGCCCGCCGAGCACGACCTTGCGGGTCTCGAGGTGGATGAAGAAGCAGACGTAGTACGTGACCAGCCCCTTGGCGGTCAGGACCTCGGCGGTGAAGAAGTCCGTGGCCCACATGACGTCCAAGTGGCGTGCCAGGAATTCCATCCAGGTTCCCTGTGAGTCGCGCTCAGGCGCGGGTTCGAGGTTGTGCTTGCGCAGAAGCCTGCGGACCGTCTCCTCGTCGACTTCGAAGAACAGGTTCGAGATCTGTCCGGCGATGCGGCCGCAGCCCCAGCTTCTGTTCTCCCGGGCCATCCGGAGGATTTGGCGGCAAACCCAGCCCGGGATTTCCGGCCGGCCCGGTTCCCTGGGCACCTTGGACGAATCGAACTTCTCGGCCTTCAGCCTTCGGAACCAACGCATCAGGGTGTCGGGCGTACATATCTGAATGACGTGCTTGAAGCCGTGCTTGATGACATCGACGCCGAGCGTGGCCAGTGCGCGGCGCTGCTCGTCGTTGAGCAGCAAGCGCCTCCCGGTTTCGGCATGCTTGTCGCGCAGGATCTTGTTCTCCTTGCACAGGTAGTCAATGACCATCAGGTATGGCTGGTCGCGGTGGTTCCTGAGCAGGGCCAGGAGAATCTTCATGATCATGGCGCAACCTTCCGAAAAGCGATGCGAAGTATCCGGGAGACAGCCGAATGCAACCAGGGAGACGTTGACGCGATGTCCAGGAAGAATCGCGGCCCTCCCTGCGGTGTGGCGCCCGAGGACAGCAGTACCGGAACCGGTTGGGTATCCGGCGCGGTCGGAGGTTCCTCATGCGCCGGTGTTCGTCGAGCATGCGTTGTCCACGGTGGTCGCGTCACGGGACTCTTCGAGTCGGCCGGCCAGCTTCACGCGTTCGAAGGGGCTGTCGGCGCACCAGGAGCGTGTGTAGACGATGGCTGCATGCGCCATGGCGGCGGCATACTCCACGGCGGCATCGACGTGTGCGGGCCAGTTGCGGGGCAGCGGAATGTGCGGGGCCTTGCGTTTCACAGGTCTCTCCCTTGCAGTCCGGTCAGAGCGAGGGTTACCGATAGCGCGGGTACGTCGGCTGTCAACCGCGAGCGTCCGTCATTGCGGCAGACACGCGGGAGCAGCGGTGAAGGCAGCGAGCAACATCAACCGAAGCGGGCTGGTGGTCAGGCCGAAGCAGCCGTTCTTCGATTGGGCTATGTGCATCGTGGACGGGTTGCCGGACCGGGCCGCGGACGATCTGACCAAGGCAACGGACCAGCGCCCCGGTTTGGCTGTCCCCGCAGTCGATACACCGGGCGCCTGCCTTCTTGAA
>MHBL01000304.1 GCA_001803235.1 Lentisphaerae bacterium RIFOXYA12_64_32 | reverse complement strand
GTTTCAGCTTGGTATGACCGGGCGGGCCGGCGCCCGGGGGGGGCTGACGCATTACCGCCGTGGCGTGACTTGCCGCTTGGACCTGCTATCTTTGTCCGTTCATGCAATTTGTCGACACCAACGATGAGCAACTGATGGTGCGCTTCCGCATGTCGTTCGACCAGGAGGCGATTCGCACTCTTCTGCTCCGGTACCACCGCAGTGCACTGGCGCTGGCCCGGTGCTGGCTCGGGAACACGGCCGTCGCTGAAGACGCCGTGCAGGAGGCGTTCATCCGATTGGTCCGGGAACGGGACCGCTATGACGCGTCACGCCCGTTTGCACCGTGGTTCTGGCGTATCCTGCGCAATACCGTCTTGGACACGGCGCGAGGCGTGCAGCGGTATGAGCAACGGCTGCGTGTCCTGGCCCTCGAACAGGACACGGCTCCGGCGCTGGCCACCGAGCAGGAGGAACTGCACGACCTGCTGGCCATTCTGGACGCGGAAGATCGCGAGATCCTGGCCCTGCGTTTTGCCGCGGGCTTGCCGTTTGCGGAGATCGCCGCGCGCCTCGGCTGTTCCGAGGAGGCGGCGAAGAAGAAAGGCCAACGCGCGTTGGCCCGCCTCCGGGCGGTCCGGCAGCGCCGAGTCGCGTTGCCTGCACCGGTCGTCGTTCTTCCTTCCGATGCACCTGTCCCCGATTGACCCCGGGCGGCGTATTCCTCATATAGCGCGCTCGGCGGGCACATGCCTTGCCGTGCGAGCATGGGAGTGCGATCGCGATGGACGACAACCTGCCTCTGCACTGCGTTCGGTGCCGTGAGCTGATTGACCGCCACCTGCTCGGTCTTCTCGACGCCGAGGAGGCCGACGCCATGCGGCAGCACCTCGTTCAGTGTGAGTCGTGCCGCCGCGAGGCGCAGGCGGGGGCCGATCTTGTGGCGGCCGTGGGGCGGACGCTGGGCCCACAACCGGGCGACGCCGCGCTGCTGGCTCGCGTTGCGGTTCAGGCCGAACAGGAAGCGTGCGCCGGCAACGCTCAATCCGGGCGTCCGCGCCTCGTCCTGGCGGCCGCCGCGGCGGCCGCCGTCGTCCTGGGTGTCGGGGTTGTTCTTTGTCTGCCTGTCTCATCATCGGACCACCGGGGCGTTGAGTCCGGTGGCCCGGAGACTGGCTATTCCTGGCGTATTCCGGGGGTCCGATCCTGCTGTACTGCGGACGTTGCATACCCGGTGGTCTGTGGCCGGACTCTGCTGGCCTTCCAAGGCGTGGCGACGGGCAAACGTCTCATCGCGGTTGATGGTGCGACGGGAGGGTTGCTGTGGCGGACGGAGTTCGACGTGACCGGCTGCTCGCTGGCCGCGGATCTGGCCCATGCTTTCACCTGGCGGCCGGCGGCTGGCGGCGGACAGAACCTGGTGGCCTTGGATTTGGCGAACGGCCAAATTGTTTGGGAACGCGCGGCGCGCGACCGTGGCGATACGGCTGCCGGGGCAATCCTGGTGCTCGCGGGCAACGCCCTGTGCTGGACTGCCGCGAACCAGGTCGTCGCGGTGGACGCCGGCCAGGGCACCCCGCTATGGAGCGTGAAGTTGGACCGTGCCGGCATGCTGTCCGTCCCTGCTGCTGACGGCGCCGCCGTCTTCGTCGCGTCCGGGCTAGGCCTCTGGGCCCTGGCCTCGGACAGCGGCCACGTGCTCTGGCAGGTTCCCTATGCGGGCTCGCGTTTGCAGCCGATCCCGCCGGCCGTGTACTGCGATGGCCAGAAGGTGGTGGTCGCCACCGGTCGCTTCACGGCGCGCGGGTTCCTGCGCTGCCACGACCCCAGGACCGGACAACTCCGATGGGGCCGCGACGTGGCCGCGCCCGTGCATTCGCTCACCCTGGCCGGCGATGTGTACGTGCGGTGCGGCAAGATCCGGGCGTTTTCGGGCGCCACCGGCGACCCGCTCTGGAGCGCGGCGCTGGACGGCTGCAGCCCGGTCGTGGCCTGGCAACAGCGACTGTACACGACCGAGGGTCAGGGCCACGCCTCGTTGGTGGCTCTGGATATCCGGACCGGAACGCGGGTCTGGCAGCGACATCTGGCCGACTCCTGCAGCGGCCTGGTCGTGGCCCGGCGCATGGGGTATCTGGCGTCGCGCGACGGGTCGCTGTATGCACTGGACACCAGGTGGTCGGGCTGACCCCGGCTTGCTGGCACGTTTCGTCGCCGTTGCGCACGGGAGACACAGGAATAAGGAGAAGAAGGGTGATGCATCGGAATCGCAATCTGCTGCTGTCGTTCGTTGTGCCCATGACGGCCGTGGCCTTGGCTGCCGCTGCCGTCGGGGACGAACCCGTCGCACCGCAACCGACGGCTCCACCCGAGCGCGTCCTGCGTCTGGGCGAAATGCTGGTCGAGGCATCGCCTCTGGATCGCGACCTTCTCCAAAAACCGACTCTGGAATCCGAGTCGCTGGAGATTGCCACCTCGACCGTCGAGTCGGAGGACATCCGGCTCCAGGACGCCGGCACGCTGAGCGAGGCGATGGACTACAGCACCGGCATGTTCACCGAGCGACGCGGCCGCAAGGAAAAGACGCTGTCGTCGTTCCGCGGCCAGATCTATCCGTACCCGGACTTCGCGCTCAACGGCGTCTGGCAGCGCTCGTTTTGGGAGGTGCCGTCGTTCCTTCCGGCCGCCGCCATCGAGCGCGTCGAGATCCTGCGCTCCGGGGGTGCCATCATGGTCGGGCCCAACTCGGGGCTGGTCGGCGCCGTCAACGTGGTGCCGCGCCGTTTCGACGAGCCCACCACCATTTTCGACGTCCAGGCCGGCACGTACGAGACCTTCCGCGAGTCGGTGGTCCACGGCGACCGGTTCGATCGCGGCTATTACACCGTGGGCGCGAGCCGGTACTCGACCGGCGGCCCGGAGAACGCCAATGCCGCCGAACGCTACGGCTCGTTTTTCGGCACGGGCGGGGTCGATGTCACCCACGGCCTGCACCTGGAACTGACCGGGTTCTATCTGACCGGCGCGCGCGAGCTGCGCCTGATCGAGCCGCCCGGCATCACGAGCCCCCCGGCGAAATCGCTCAGCAACCGGTACGAGCAGTTCGATCCCAGCACCTCGTACGGCGGCATCACCCGCGCGTTGTTCCAGCACGATGACGACTCCAGCACGGAGGTCGACATCGGCTATGTCCGGCGTGAGAACAACTACGAACGCGCCAACAGCCCGGCCAACAATGCTGAGGAGATCGACTGGGAGTACAACGCGGGCATCATCCACGCCCACAACCTCACCGACGACAACACGCTCCGGGTCGGGCTCCAGTACAACCACTGGGTGTGCCCGGACGGCAAGCGCGACTTTGTCGGCAAGCGCATGGACGTCGAAACCGGCTCGGTCGTCGTTATGGACGAGCATCGATTCGATCGCTTGACGCTGGATGCCGGCGTGCGCGTTACTCGCAGTTGGTACCGCGACTACACGGACAACAGCTTCAATATCACGGGCGCGAATATGGGTACCCACCCCATTCAGGACGAGTGGGCCGACCCGGCCATCACCGGCACGTTCGGCGCCAAGTACCAGGTCACCAAGCCGGTGGCGCTCTACAGCCACGTGGCGGTGGGGACCCTGGACTCGCCGCCCGGCGCGGTCGCCGAGGACGGCGGCAGCATCGACCGCGAGCAGCGCCTGATCCTCGATGGCGGCGTGGGTCTCGAAGACCCAAGGCTGGGCAGCGCCAAACTCGGCGGGTTCCTGACCCTGCGCGAAAATGCCATTCTCCTGAGCGAGACCAAGTACACCGAATCAGGTCAGCAGTACAACACCTACGCCAACAACGACGTGCGCCAGTACGGCCTGGAATTCGAGTGCCGCTCGGTCAAGTTCTGTAACCTCTTCTCGCTCTTTGCCACAACGACCGTCATGGATTCGGAACGGTACACCGACGGGAACTGGGAAACCTACAAGGAGATCCCCAACGTGATCGCCACCGGCGGCGTCTATTCCGCGTATGGTCCTGTCGACGTCAACCTGTACGGGAAGTACGTTTCGGGCTTTGAGAACAAACGATTTGCGCAGGACGGTAAGTACCATGATCTGGGTGATTTTGTGGATCTGAACATGACGGCCGGGGTTTCGTTCGGGAAAGAGAAGGCAACCCGGGTTTACTGCTCGCTGAAGAACATGTTGGACGACGAGTACTCGACCGTGGTCGGGTACCCGGAGTACGGGTTTCAGGCGTTCATCGGCCTGCAGCACCGGATGTGATTATGTTCTGGAAACTCGTCCTACGCCAGGCTTTGTACCGTGTGTGGCTGACGGCGCTGCTGTTCGCGGCGCTGACCACCGTGGTGGCGCTTTTCGTCTACCTGCGCACCAGTGCCGGGTACACGAACCGCTCGATGGAACTGATCATGAAGTACCTCGGACACAACCTCGTCATTCTCGGCAAGGATGCGGACGCCCTGGCGTTTCACTGCGGGATCGCCGGTGTCCGGCGTCTGCCCGAGGACACGGCGCGCCAGGTGGCCGCCGCCCGCGCCCTTCCGCTGCGGTACATGGCCCCGGTGGTGCAAGGCCGCGTTGAAGAGGGTGACCGCACCGTGATCCTGACGGGGATCATGCCGGTCGACAGGGGCGACGAGACCGGCGAGAAGGGACACCTGGTCCGGGCCCTGGCGCCGGATGCGATCATCCTGGGCGCCGACACGGCGCGGCAGTTCCAGGCGCGCCAGGGCGACACCGTCACGATCATGGCGCGGCCGTTCCGGGTCAGCGAGGTGCGTCTCTCCCTGGGACGCGTCGAGGACAGCCGGGCCTACGTGCATCTGCACGTGGCTCAGGAACTGCTCGGTGCGCCCGGCCGGATCGACGGCGTTCTGGCCTTCCTGTGCATGGAACGCCAGTCCCTGGACTCGGTGCTGGGCAAGCTCAACGCCGGCATGAGCCGCGACTTCCCCGGGTTGCGGGTGATCCCGCGCATGGACGTGCTGCAGGGCCGGTACCTGGCTCGGAACACCACCTCGCGTTACCTTTACTACCTTCTGGCTCTGGTGCTCGGCGTCACCGTGGCCCTTATCGTAGTGACCGGACTGCAGGAAGTGGCGGAACGCCGGCACGAGACGGGCATTCTCCTGGCTATGGGCGCCGGCTATGGCCGCGTTCTGGGCCTCTACGTCGCCAAGGTTCTGGTGCTGGCCGGGCTGGCATCGTGTGTCGGGTTCGTGCTCGGGTCCGTCCTGGCCAGGGAACTCCTGGCGTCGTTCCTGGTCACCAATACGCGGACGGTGGCGATCGTGTGGAGCCAACTGCCCGGGACGGTTCTGCTGACCTGCCTGGTCGCGCTCGCGGCCGAGACGGTGCCGCTGTTCCGACTCCTGCACCTCAATCCGAATGCCATTCTGACGGAGGAATAGGCGCGTGCTCACGCTCCGCGATCTCACCAAGCGCTACCGCAAGGACGGCGAGACCGTGGTCGCTGCCGACGGGCTCAGCGCCGAGTGGCAGTCGGGCGAGTTCGTGGTGATCCACGGCCCGAGCGGCAGCGGCAAGAGCACGTTGCTGCTCATGGCCGGCGGCATGCTGTCGCCCGACGCGGGCGAGGTTCGGTTCGAGTCCGAAGACATCTACGCCTGGCCGTCGCGCCGTCGCAACCGTCACCGCAGCGAGGCGGTCGGGTTCGTGTTCCAGCGTTTCCACCTGGTGCCGTACCTGTCGGTGCGCGACAACATCCGGCTGCCGCTCGACATCCGCGGTGCGGCGCCGGTCAGGAATGCCGAGGTCGAGCGCGTGGCGGAGCGGCTCGGTGTCGCGCCCCGGCTCCGGCACTTGCCCGGCGAGTTGAGCGTCGGCGAGCAACAGCGGGTGGCCTTGGCGCGCGCCATTGTCGGCGAGAAGCAGCTCATCCTCGCCGACGAACCCACGGGCAACCTTGACCCAGCCAACGCGCAGCTCGCGGCCGAGGTGCTCCGCGAAGAGAGCGGCCGCGGCCGGCTGGTCGTCATGGTGACGCACAACCCGGCCCTGCTTGACCTGGGCTCCCGTCGCGTCTGCCTCCGAGCTGGCCGGTTCGCGCCAGAGTGACGCGGCTGCCCTCGTGCCGTGTGACTTACCGTAATGCGTCAGTCGCGGGTGCTGGGCTGGGGGGGGCTCGCCAAAAGTGGCGGGACCGGC
>MHBL01000303.1 GCA_001803235.1 Lentisphaerae bacterium RIFOXYA12_64_32 | reverse complement strand
TTTAGGCGTCAGCCCAGGTCAAACGTCGACCTTATCTCCACCCGCAACTGACGCATTACATTCACGCGCGGAGCGTCCGCCCTCTCGCCCCCAATCGTCGCCCCGCGGGCGCAAGACCCGCGGCGGCGCGAACCGGCGCAACGTCTCGGAAATGCTACACATCTCGTTGCGCTGCAAGGACCATGGACAATGGACCATGGTCCCCAGTTGCGCGTAGCGCTAAGTTCACCTATGATCGGCTGGTCCGCCGGTCGGGAAGCACGCCCATGTTCCTCGCGGGCTCCGGCCTCGTTGCCAGAACAACCCGGACAAACAGTGAGTAACGCCCACACATGATCGGTCGCATCCGCCCCGGGGGGGACTGACGCAGTACCCACGCGCGCGATGCGCCGTTCAAGCCAGACTCACCGCCGCGCCCTGCCGCGCCGCCTCGCGGATCTTGAGCACCACTTCGGTCATCCGGAAGCAGTCTGCGACAGAAACGTCACAGACTTCCCGCTTCTCGATCGACCGGACGAAGTTGACGAACTGCTTGCCGGGCAATGGCAACGGCAGGTCGCGAAGCCCCTCCGTCTCGGTGATGAGCGTCACCCGCGTCCCGCACTCCAGGGACTCAATGACGCCGCGGTTCCCCGCAATGCGCAAGCGGTCGTCGCCGTGCGTCGGCGCAGCCGCGGGCCGGCAGTAGTCCAGGCGTGCCACGGCCGAACCGCCGTTGTCCAGTTTCAGCGCCACACAGGCGTTGTCCTCCATGTCGCGGATATCGGGATGCCCGGTGTTGCCCTGGTACGCCATGGCCGCGGTGAACTCGCAACCGCTCGTCCAGCGAATCAGGTCCAGCGCATGAATGCCGATGAACGGAATGATCCCGCTGAACGTCTCCTTGCTGCGCTGCCACTCGGGACGATTGCCAAGACGGTACGACTTCTGCATGCTGGCCTGGCACACCTTGCCGACGGCCCCAGCCGCCACCTGCTCCCGGACCAGGCGGTACGCGCCCTCGAACCGCATGGTCAGCAGCATGGACACCTGTATGCCGCAGGTCGTGACGGCGTGCTGCAGTTCACCGAGTTCCTCCAGCGTGAACGCCAGCGGTTTCTCCGCCAAGACATGGATCCCGCGCGTGGCGCAGGCCGCAATGACCGCGGCGCGCCGTTTGTCCGTCCCCGCCTCGACGACAATGTCCGGCTTCACGGTGTCCAGCATCAGGCGGCAGTCCGTGAAGACCTTCGTCTCGGGCGTCGCGGTAGGCCAACTCGGCACCGCGGCCAGGCTCGCCTCGTTGTCGTCACACACACCGACCAGCGAGCAACCGGCCTCCTTGAGCTGGCCCAACGCCACTCCCTGGTGCCCCTTGAGACCCACGAAGCAGACCTTCATCGAGCCCACCCTCCTTGACAGGGGAGACGGAACGGACCCAACGGACCCAACGGACGAGTCGGGCGCCACCCACACACCCACACACCCACACACCCACACACGTCCTCCCCGCTCTCCGCCCGCTACCGCTTCCCTGCCGGGCGCGGGCCAATGTCGGACAGGTCGATCGGTACGAAGCCTAGCTTCAGCGCCGGCGAGTCCTTGTCCAGCTCGAAATCGAAATTGCGCGGGTCGCGGAAGTGCGGGCTGGCCACGACCGAGTTCTTGTCGTACCCGAGCTTCTGCCACTTGGCCAGGGTCAGTTCGTCCGCGCCGGCCTTGACCCGGTTCAGCGCCGGCGGCTTGCGCTTCATGTCCCAGAACAGGTTCGCGTCCGCGAAGATGTGACGTCCCGCCGGACCGTAGTCGTTCTGGTACGCCGGCACGCCGTCGGCCAGGAAGACGTTGTGCAGGAAGACCACCCCGACGTGCGGTTCGATCCGGCTGTAGATCGCCAGGCAGACGTCGCCGAACGCCAGGATGTTGTTGCGAACCGTGTTCTCACGCCCGTAGTGCTGGTGGAAGATTTCACCGTTCGTGCAGTAGCAGACGTTATTCTCCAGGATGATGTGGCTCGAGCCTTCATCGGTGTACATGGCCCAGCCGCCGTAGTGCAGCTTCTCGACGTGATGGATCAGGTTGCCGCGCACCGCCGTTCCGGGCTGGATCCCGAGCAGGTACACCCCGCCCATGTCGGAGAGCAGGCCTTGCCCGATGTGATGGATGTGGTTTTTCTCGATCAGGTTGTGGTGCGCCGCATTCTCCGCGTAGCCCCAGACCCAGCCGACCGAAACACCACTGTAGAACAAGTCATGAATGTGGTTGTGCGCGACCGTGTTGTAGGCCGAGTGCATGATCAGCACCCCGACCGCGCTGTGGAACACGCGCCCGGCCGCGGAGATCTCGTTGTCGCTGATCCGGTTCGACTGCGTCCGGCAGCACTCGGGTTCGCCCGCCGCGGCGCCGTTGATCTTCACGCCGCCGGCACCGAGGTCGTACAATTCGTTGCCCTTCACCTGGATGCCCGTACAGCCGTCGCCGATGAACACGCCGTACCAGCCGACGTTGCGGACCACGCAATCCTCGATGACGCAGTGCCGCGCGCCGCGCAGTGTGACCACGCCCGGCACGTCCGCGGCTGCCTGGCACGCGGCGGCCGCGCCGTTGCGGTTCGTGCGCTTGGTGGACGGCAACGTGAACAGGTCCGCGCTCGACGCCTCGTCCTCGCCCGGGTGTCGCCAGTCGGCGTGCTGGAACGTGATACCCTTGAAGCGCAGGTTCTCGACGTACCGGCCCTGCTCCGGGTCGCCAATGATACGCAGCAACTGCACCGTCTTCGGCGCGCTCACCAGCGTCTTCTCCGGGTCCTCGCCCGGCCGCGGCAGGTAGTAGAGTTTGCCCGCGCCGCGGTCAAGATACCACTCGCCCGGCTCGTCCAGCGCCTCGAACACGTTGTCGAGATAGTAGTCCGCCAACTGCGTCCCGAACGATCCGACCAGGTACGTGCAACTGGGCCGCGCCATGGTCACCAGCCGCTGCTTCGCGTCGAAGGCGGCGATCGGCGAACGCTCCTCGATCCAGAAGTGGACGTACACCACCTCCACGTCCGTCAGGTTGTGGAACGCCTTGACCTCGCCCGCGGCGCCCTTGAACTGCGTCCAGCCGCCCTGCCCCCAACCGGCCGGCAGCGGCATGCCGGGCGCCTCGGCCATCCGGTACAAGCCCTTCTTCGGCAGGCGCGGCCGCAGCCGCCGCTCACCGTTCACGAACAACTCACGGAAATGCCACTTGCCCGCCGCCACTTCCGGCAGGTCCGTGACCCACATCGTCCGGCCCTTGACCTTCTCGACGCGCCAGCCGGAGATCGTCACCGCGCCGTCCACGATCGGCGTCTCGCCCGGGTACGCGGCGTACGTGACCGGAGCCGAGTCCTCGGGCGTGAACAGCAACGGACCGGTCACCGGATACCGCCCGCCACGCACCCACACCACCACCGGCCCGTTCAGCTCACTTGCGGGGTCCGCAATCGGCGCCGTGCGCGAGGTGCGCCGCAGCCGGCGAATCCGGTTCTGCGCGCCCTGGATCGTGGCCAGCGGCCCGTCCGTACCTTCGGCATTCGGTTCCGGCAGCCGCCCGGACCAGGCGTCCTTCCCGTTCGTCGCGACGTACAACTCGAAAACCTGACCTGGAAACGCGTTCATCGGTCACTCTCCTTCCCCTACTTTGCAGTCTGCTGAGTTCAAGGTGCGGCCAAGTCTCCCGGCCTGGCCAAGTTCCCGCGCTTGCCGGGCCATTCGACCCGGTGGCGACTATGGCAATGCCAGGAACGCCTCGACTTCCCGATGAAGTACGGGCAGGTCCCGCTGAACGACGTCCCAGACCACCTCATCTTCCACCACATCATAACCATGGATCAGAACGTTGCGGAACGAGATGATCCGGCGGTACTGACTGATCTGCGCCGCCGTCTGCGGATCAGTTCGCAGCAGCCGCCCCAATGCTTTCCCGATGATCTCGAACTGCCGCTCAACCCCGGACCGCAGCAAGGCGTCGGCCTGATAGTCCGCCAGTGTCTTGCCGGCCGTGAAACCATGGACCAATGCGCAGGCCTGCCGCATGTCCTCGAGCAACTTTCGCGTCTCAAGCCGCATACAGGACCTCGCGTTGCTTCTCGATCGCCTCGAGGAAATAACGATTCTTCACCGCCCGGATCATGACCAGGTCCACGGGGCGTTGAAAAAGCTCCTCCAGCGCCTCTTTGAGCCCGAAATACGCGTCCGCATGCTCGCCGGGTCCCAACGGCAGGAACTCGACCAGGAAGTCCATGTCGCTCTTCTCGTTGAACCGCTCCGAACTCACTGCTGAGCCGAAAAGCTCAAGCCGTTTCGCACGATGCCGCACGCACAGCGCGACAATCTCGGCCCTTCGTTGTTCGACCTTGGCAATCATGAGTTCTCCCCACGTAACCCAGGAGTGGCGCCGCCATTGTTACCCCACCGCACCCCAGTATCCGCACCGCCCGCCGCTCGCCTCTTCCTCCATCCGTGCGTCCGTGACGCACGATGGCCGGCTCCGCCTCGGGGAAATGGGCCGGCGCAGCGCCGGCCCATTTCCCCGAGGCAACCCTGAGGGGGTCCAGGGGGAGTCTGTGACGCCCCCTGGTCGGGGGTGTGGGGGCGAGTCGCCCCCACATTCCCTTCCCGTTACGCCCCGAACTTCTCCAGTTTGCCAGCGTGGGCCAGGGCCATGGGGATGAGTTCCCGAGCCAGGATGGTCCCGAACTGGCCGGATCGGCATGCCACTTCGTTGAACCGTGGGCCGTCGCCGCCGCGCAGGTGCGGCGCGTGCATCAGGAACGGCACCGGGTGCCAGCTGTGCGCCTTCAGGCTCGGCGGCGTCGAGTGGTCGCCGGTGATCAGCAGCACATCCGGCTTCGCCTCGAGCAGCTTCGGCAGCGCCGCGTCCATCTCCTCGATGCGCCGGATCTTGCCTGGCAGGTCACCGTCCTCGCCCGTCTTGTCCGTGTACTTGAAGTGTGCGAACACAAACGTGTGGTTCTTCATCGCCTTGGCCGCTTCCGCGCACACGTCGGCGGCCGTCGTCGGCGTGGCCGCGATGGGCATGCCCAGCAATCGCGCCACGCCGCGGTACATCGGGTAGCCGGCTACCGCGGCCGGGTTTAGCTTCCAGCGCTCCGCGAAGCTCGGCCAGTTCGGCGCTTTCGCGAACCCGCGAGCCAGGATCATGTTCGCCTTCGACTCGTCGCTCAGGATCTGCCGCACCTGGTTCACAATATCGCCCACCATCCGCGCCGTCTTCGACGTGTCGTACGGCGCGCGTGTCGGCGACAGCGGCTCGACCCCGACCGCCTGCGGGTCGGTCTCGCCGATGTGGTCGTCCAGCCCTTCGCCGCGCAGCACCAGCACCGCGCGGTGCTCCGACTCCGTCTCAAAGAACACCTCGACGCCCGCCGGCGCCTTCAGCTTCGCGCGGACTTTGGCCAGCACGCGCTTGTTCTCATCGTCGCTGATCCGGCCGGCACGGCGGTCCGAAACCTTTCCCGCCTTGTCCAGCGTACAGAAGTTCAGGCGCGCCGCCACGTCGCGCGGCGTCAGTGCAAACTCGATCCCCAGCGCGCTCAACACCCCGCGCCCGACCTGGAACACGATCGGGTCATACCCGAACAGGCCCAAATGCCCTGGCCCGCTCCCCGGCGTGACGGCCGGTGCGACCGGAATATGCAAGCCCAGGCCGCTCACCTTGCTGAGCGCGTCCATGTTCGGGGTCTTCGCCTGCTGCAGCGCCGTGCCTTTGCCGGCATTGTCGCAGTCGCCCACACCATCCATGACCAGCAGCACGATCCGCTGTTCGCTCGGTTTCGCCAAAGAACTCATCAGATTGCCGTACATGTCGTCCATCGCACCCAGGTCTCCTTCAGCTCAAAGCCTGTTCATTTGTATGGCCTGTTCCCATAAACCACCAGTTTAGCCGTCCAGCCGGGAAATTCCAGACGCCAGCACCGGCTTGCGGTCGCGCGGCGCGGCGGTAGCGTACGTATGGAGGGCCTGGCGTGCCCCCGCAGACTCCGCGGCAGGACGGCAGTGGCGCGGGACCTCCGGGACCGCAGCAGGGTGCCTCGGGGCCGTCTCGGCCCCAGGCCCTCGCCCGGGGACCGGCGAGGCGCGGTTCGTGATGGCGGACGCGCCAGGACAGCAAGTGGTCGGAGCGGCTCGCTCCGACACCCGCGGGACCGAGCCGGTCCCGCCACTTTTGGCGAGCCCCCCCCCAGCCCAGCACCCGCCACTGACGCATTATCGGGCGCGCGCCCGCGTGTTTGTCTTCTCGCTTGGACTATCCTATATTCCATTGACCAGGGAACGACCGTTTGGAGGAGAGGTGTCCGTGGGTCTGTTCGAGCCGAGGAGACAGCACCGTGCTCAAAGCCACTCACACCGGTTCGGAACGCCGTCCGGCGCGCTCACGGGCGAAATGGAACCGCAACGTCCTGCTCTGCGAGACCGCCTGGGAAGTGTGTCAGCAGGTGGGCGGCATCTACACCGTGGTGCGCTCCAAAGTTCCGTACATGGTGCAGCAGTGGGGCGACAACTACTGCATGGTCGGGCCGTACAACCGCGACACGGCCCAAGTCGAATTCGAGGAAGTAGAGGCCACCGGGCCGTTCGGTGCCGCCGTGGAAGTGCTGCGCCAGAAAGGTCTCGACGTCCGATTCGGACGCTGGCTGGTCACCGGCCGGCCGTTCGTGGTGCTGCTCAACCCTGATTGCGCCGTTGCGCGCCTGGGCGAGATCAAGTATCTCATTTGGGAACACCACGGCATCAGCATCAACAAGCCGGACAGCCTGCTCGACCGCGTCCTGGCGTTCGGTTGGCTGGTCGAGCAATTCGTGTACGCTCTGCAGGCCGCGCTGCCGCAGGAGCAGCACCTCATCATGCACTTCCACGAGTGGATGGCCGGCACCGCCATTCCCGGACTGCGCCGCAACAAGTCGCGCGCCGGCTGCGTCTTCACCACGCACGCCACGCTGCTCGGCCGCTTTCTCGCCATGAGCGACAGCCACTACTACGAACACATCCCCCAGACCGACTGGCGTACCGCGGCGCAACGCGTCGGCATCGAACCGCAGTTCATGCTGGAGCGTGCGGCCGCACACGGCGCTCACGTCTTTAGCACCGTCAGCGAGATCACCGGTTACGAGTGCGAACACCTGGTCGGACGCAAGCCGGATGTGCTGGTGCCCAACGGCCTGAACATCGAACACTTCAGCGCCCTGCACGAGTTCCAGAATCTGCACCGGATGTACAAGGAGAAGTTGCACGAGTTCGTGACGGGCCACTTCTTCCCCAGCTACAGCTTCGATCTGGACCGCACCGTCTACTACTTCACCTCCGGCCGCTACGAATACGTGAACAAGGGCTTCGACCTGACCATCGAGGCCATGTCGCGGCTCAACTGGCGCATGAAGCAGCTCAAGACGGACCGGACCGTCGTCGTGTTTCTGATCACCAAGGCCGACACGCGCTCCATCAACGCGGAAGTGCTGCAGTGCCGGGCGGTGCTCGATGAGATCTGGCACACCTGCGAGGCCATCCAGAACCAGATCGGCAAGCGCCTGTTCGGTGCGGTCACCGCGGGCAAGTGGCCGTCCATCGACAGCCTGGTGGACGATTACTGGAAACTGCGCCTGCGCCGCAACCTGCAGGCCTGGAAGCGGAACCACCTGCCTCTCATCATCACCCATGACCTGAACCACGAGAATGACGACGCGATTCTGAACCAACTCCGCGCCTGCCGGCTGTTCAACAACCAGGACGACCCGGTCAAGGTCGTGTACCACCCGGACTTCGTCGTCCCTGCCGACCCGCTGTTCGGCATGGACTACGACCAGTTCGTGCGCGGCTGTCACTTGGGCATCTTCCCGAGCCTGTACGAGCCGTGGGGCTATGCGCCGATGGAGTGCGTCGTGATGGGCATCCCCACCGTGACCAGCGACCTGGCCGGATTCGGCACCTACTGCAAACACCACATCCCGGACCACAACGAACGCGGCATCATGGTCCTCAACCGCCGCGGCATCGACTTCAACCGGGCCGCCGACTCGCTCGCCGACATGGCCCTGCGCTTTGCGATGCAGGAGCGCCGCGACCGCATCATGCAGCGGAATCGGGTCGAAAACACGTCGGATGAATTCGATTGGCAGAACCTCGGCCGCCACTACGACGCGGCGCACCAGCTCGCCCTGGAGCGCAGCCGTGGCGGCCACGCCGGCGCACCCGCCCACGCGCCCAAAGCACCCTGATTCGCAGTCAGGCCAACGGCGACGGCCTCCCGCGGGCCTTGAACAAGTCGGAGCCAAGGGGCAGACCGAATGCGACTCAGGCTAGCGTGATCCCGAGCGGCAAGTGCGACCGCCGAAGTAAGACCGGAACGTCGGTTGGGTGCGGCACATCAGTTGGGCTGAAACTGCTTCACGGTGGCGTTCAGAGTTCGACGTTCCGCGTTCATCACCATGGGTGTCATTGGGGACCTACAGCCTAACAGCCTACGGCCCAAACCAACAACTCGAGGAGGGATTCCACATGGCGAAACTCGCACTGAAAGGCGGCCCCAAGGCGATCACACAACCCCTGGGCAAGCCACTGTACGCCGAGTGGCCGGAGGTCGGGCAACCGGAGAAGGACGCGCTCATGGCCGTGCTCGAGTCGCGCCGTTGGTGGCGCGGCGGCTATGGTGAGAAAGACCTGGACAAGTGCTGGGTCGTGAAGTTCGAGAACGCCTTCGCCGCGTATCATGATGCAAAGCACGCGGTCGCCTGTACCAACGGCACACAGGCCATCGAGTTGGCACTGAAAGCCGTCGGCGTCAAGCCCGGCGACGAGGTGATCGTGCCCTGCTCCACCTTTGTCGCCACCGCGCTGGCCTGCCTCATGGTCAATGCCATTCCGATCATCGTCGACGTCGAACCCGACCACTGGCAGATCGATCCGGACGCGGTCGAGGCGGCCATCACGCGCCGCACCGCGGGGATCATCCCGGTCCACAACGGCGGGTACCCGGCCGACCTGGACCGCATCAACGAAATCGCCAAGAAGCACGGCCTGTTTGTTGTCGAGGACTGCGCGCACGCACACGGCTCGCAGTGGCGCGGCAAGGGCTGCGGCACCTGGGGCAGTTTCGGCACCTTCTCACTGCAGATGGGCAAGACGCTGACCTGCGGCGAAGGCGGCATCGTGCTGACGAACGACGAGGAACTCGCCGCCAAAGCGTACGCCTACCACCACATCGGGCGCTTCGCCGGCCGCCCCTTTTACGAGCACCACATCACCGCCTCGAACCTGCGCATGACCGAGTGGCAGGGCGCCATCTCGTACTGCCAGACGCAGCGGCTCCCCGAGCAGACGGACCGGCGCGAAAAGAACGCGAAGTACTTCGAAGACGGCCTGCGCACAATCCCGGGGGTCGCGCCGTTCGAGCGCGACCCGCGCGTTACGCGATGGGGCTTCTACTACTACCTGTTCAAGTTCAAGTCCGAGGCGTTCGACAGCCTGCCGCGCGCCAAGTTCGTCGAGGCCATGGCCGCCGAAGGCTGTTCTCTGGGTGCCGGACACATGCACCCGATCCAGGACAACCCGCTGTTCACCAACCGCAACTTCGGCCCGGTCTGCTACCCGCGCGGGGTCAAGCCGCCGGACTACACCAAGACCAAGACGCCGGTCGCCCAGCGCGCGCTGGAAACCGAGGCATTGTCGCTCGGCCACTCCGTCTTTGCCGACCACGACACGCGCAGCATGGATCTGATCCTCGGCGCCATCCGCAAAGTGCGCGAAAACGTGAAGGAACTCAAGTAGGCCGGCAGAGAAGGCGTTTCTTGCCTTGCCGCCCGACACACTCCGCCGCGTGGAGCGGAAGATCGACGCTCTTGCCGCCGATCCGCGCCCGCCGGCTGTCGTAGCCCTCGCCGGCTGCCGCAGCACGTACCGGTTGCGCATCGGCGATTGGCGCGTCGTCCATCAAGTGTGTGACGCCGTGTTGCTGATTCTGGTCCTGCGCATCGGCCACCGGCGCGAGGTCTACCGGGGACTGTAACCCGCGGCCCGCTCTTCCGCCGTGGCCCCGCCCCGCCGCCACGCTATATTGCCTGCCATCTGTGAACCTGAAAAATCCCAGGAGGATCCATGGACAACGTCAAGCCCGTTATTCGCCACGGCCGCACGGCCGATTTCAAGGTCGTGATGGAGCGAGTCCTGCTCAGCTTCAGCGAGAACAACCCCACCCACCCGGCCTTCGAGACGCTCGCCCCCGAAGTCTGCCGACCCGATACGGTCAACGAATGGCTGCTCGCGGAAATGGACGGGGAACTGGCGGCCGGCATGCAGGTCGTGCCGCGCCATCTGGTGGTCGCCGGCAACATCCACGTTCCGGTTGCCGGACTCGCGAACGTGTTCTGCTACCCGCCCTACCGCAAGCACGGTTTGATGAGCGCCCTGCTCCAACGGATGACAGAGGAGGCGTGTCAGGGCGGCTTCGCCATCTCCATGCTCGGCGGCGACCGGTTGCGTTACGGCCGGTACGGCTGGGAACACGCCGGGGCCGAGCGCACGCTGCAGATCTCCAGTGGCATGCGTCGCGCGGAGAAGGAAGAACCCGTCAGCGTCACGTCCATCCGCCGCTGGCGTGGCGACCGGCGCGACGTCCGGCGCATGCACGAGGCCTACCAGGCACTGCCGTACCACACCGAACGCACCGAAGACCAAATGGACCGTACCCTGCGACGCAGCAATGGCAACGTCGCCGTCTGGATCTGCGACCAGCCGGAAACCGGCTTCGCCTACGTCTGCCTGAACGGTGATTCGATCGCCGAGTACGCCGGCGCGACGCCCGCACTGGAACTCCTGATCCGGTTCCTCCTGAAGAGCCGGTCCTGGAACGTGCGCCTTCCCCCCATCGAGGCCGAAACGGAACGCGAGAAACTCCTGCTCGGCTGCGCACAAGGGTTCTCCGTCGTTCCGGCTGCCATGATCCGCATCGTCGCGCTGCACCGGACGCTGGCCTGCTACAAGCCGGTCCTGACGCGGCGACTGCGCGGTTGGCAGGGCTCGGTCACACTGGCCGTCAAGGATGACGCGGAACAGGTGACGCTCAGCGGCAAGGGCGGACGGCTCACCATGCGCCGCGGCGGCACCGCCGCCGATCGGGTGATCACACTTGACATCCGCGACATGGCTCGACTCCTGTTCGGCCCGTTCCCGCCGGCGCTCGGCCCGGCGCAGGACGACGAGTTCGTGCGCCGCGCGTTCCCGTTGCCGCTGTACTGGCACAGCCTGAGTCACGTGTAGGCCGGGGGGCCAGGTTCGTGGCCCGTGTCGCTGGGCATCAATGGCCGCACCGTCGCCAAGGGTGAATCACCCTTGGCCGGAAAGGCCGGCCGGCGCATCCTGGCGTCAGTCGTGGGTGGAGATAAGGGCGAAGTCTGACCTGGGCTGACGCCTGGAGTGGTCGGAGCGGCTCGCTCCGACACCCGCGGGA
>MHBL01000302.1 GCA_001803235.1 Lentisphaerae bacterium RIFOXYA12_64_32 | reverse complement strand
AGGGATGGTGTCTTGCCCGGCGGTCCCCCGCCGGGACTGCGACACCACTACGAGCGGCGCGGGACAACGGCGTGGTGTCGGGCGTGACGATGGCATGGGTTTACGGTGTGAGGCGACGCGCGTCCCCGCGGGCTGAAGCCGCGCGGGAGGCTTCCGGCTGAAGCCGGGACTCAGGCGGGGAGCGGACCGAACTATTCGTCTGAGTCCCGCGTTCACGCGGAAGCGGGCGCGAGTCTTCAGCGAGCGCGCGGGGCGGGCGTCGCTTCGATTGAAAGGTGCTGACGATGCGGGCAAGACCGCCGATCTACACGCGATACTATGACCTCCTGGGCTGGCTCCTGGACCGGACGGCAAAGTTCCCGAAGAACATGCGGTTCGGACTGGTGCAGAAGATCGAGGCCATCGGCTTGTCGTTGCTGGAGCATTTCATCGAGGCGTTGTACCGCAAGGACCGGGGGACGTTGTACCAGCCGGTCAACATCGAGTTGGAGAAACTGCGGGTCTTCTTGCGGCTGGCGCATGACCGGGGCCTGCTGAGCGGCGAGCAGTTGCGGTTCGCCGTTGGCGAGATCGACGAGATCGGCAGGATGTGGCATGGCTGGGCGGGAAAGGCGGCAAGTGAAGCGGACCGGTAATCTGTTTGAGGCCATCTGCTCGTGGGAGAATCTCGAACTGGCGGCGCGCCGAGCCCGCCGGGGTAAGCGGTATCGCCGATACGCCGAGGAGTTCGAGTTGCGGCGCGAGACGATCCTGGGGCGATTGCGCGAGGAGTTGCTGGAGGGCCGCTGGCGGCCATCGCCGCCGCGAACGTTCACCCTGTTCGATCCCAAGGAGCGAGTCATCTGCGCGCCGCCGTACCGGGACCGCATCGTGCATCATGCGCTCTGCAACGTGATCGGCCCCGTCCTGGACCGGAGCATGGTCGCTCAATCGTACTCCTGCCGTGTCGGGAAAGGCACTGGCGCGGCCCGCGACGAGTGCCGGCGGCTGGCGCGGACGCGGCGGTACGTGTTGAAGCTGGACGTACGCAAGTATTTCCCGTCCATCGATCACGAACGGCTCAAGGTCAAGGTCAGGCGACTGATCAAATGCGCGCCGACTCTGACGCTCATCGACTTGGTCATCGATGCGTGGGATTCCGGCGATGAGGGGCGATTCTGGTTTCCGGGCGACACGTTGTTCACGCCGTGCGAGCGCCGCCACGGACTACCCATCGGCAGTCTGACCAGCCAACTGTTCGCCAACCTGTACTTGTCGCGTATCGACCATCTGGTGATCGAACAGTTGAGACCCGCGGGCTACGTCCGCTACACCGACGATCTGCTGTTGTTCTCCGACTCGAAGGCGGCCCTGCACAGCGCCCGGGCGCGACTGGCGGAAGAACTGCGCGCCGAGCGGTTGTTGCCGCATCCCTCGAAGTGCCGCGTCCACGCCTGTCGCGAGGGCGTGCCTTTTCTCGGTTTCCGGTTCTTCCCCGACGGGGTGCGTGTGCTGCGCCAGAACCGACTGCGGTTCGAGAGACGGATGGCGTGCCTGCGGCGGCGGATGGCGGCGGACCACCGGGAATGGACGAAGGTGTGGCCGTCAATGTTCGGCTGGTTCCAGTTCGTGCGCGAGCAGCCGGGCGGCGAGGGGCTGGTGGCAGCGGAATGCAGGAGGCAAAGGTTCTGAGGCGCCCTGTCCGTCATCGGGTTCGCTCCGCGTTCTGCGCGGCGGTTCGTGGAACAACTATGCCATGAATAGTCGGTCAGCGAATCGCAACAGGAACGAACCCGAGAATCGCAACAACAACAACGGCTTACGTGTTGTTTTGTGTGGTCGCTGAGCGCTTTCCCGACGTGGAGAGATTGCCGCCATCGCAGGGATGACGGCACGGTTCCGACGGAGAGCCCAGGGCAGGGCGCCTGTGTTTGCCGCACCGCCGCGGCGCGGCAAACCGAATACGCGGCGGGGCCGCGGGGCTGGTAGCCGGCGCCGGAAGGCGTTGGCGAACGTCCCGCGGCCCCCTTTTTTCCGCTGCGGCGTACCGGGGCACCCTCTACGGCGGTGGGTTACCCGTCGCCGCCAGCAGCGCCATGGAGCCGACCCTTGACCGCCGGGCGTTGTCAGACCATGTTACCGTCAGAGTGACGTAGGTCTGCTGGAGACGCAGCAATGGCGCGACCACGGTTCAATCCGGATGAGATCCTGGTGCAGTTGGTGGCAACCGCCGTAGAGTGTGGCGCGGAGTGGCTCGAGATCGAGTACGAGGATGGGCGTGAGCAAGTCTACGCCGGTCGGGGTTGCACGGGGGTCGGTATCGCTGCTCTCGATGCGTCCGGCGCCGAAGCCACGGCGTTGCGGGAACAGCTTCATGCTGCACGCAGGCGCGGCAAACCCATCGTCGTCGAGGGCGTGTCGTACCGGCTGAGCGTGACGGCGTATGAAAGTTTCGGCGAGACGGCATACCGGGTAGAGATCCGACGCGACGCGGGTACCCGGCCGACGGCCAGTCGTGGCCGCAAACCGTCGCGGCCCACACGGCGTACCCGGTGACGATCAAGAAGGACCGATGAAGCATGGCAGACATCGGAAGGAACGCGCCGTGTCCGTGTGGGAGCGGGCGCAAGTACAAGCATTGCTGCATCGACCGCGAGACGGCCCTGCGCGCGGAGCCCTTGCCCGCGGGCCGGTTTCGGTACGAGCCCGGCAGCTACGGCGGGCCGGGCGGGTATTTCCCCTCATTGCTGTGCTATAAAGAGGTATCCCCGGACACATGGGAAGAGTACTTCTGCTTGGCCAAGTCGGACACGGTCGTCGACGACGAGGATTCGGCGACGGCAATGGCGACTGAGCACCTGAACGCAGCATTCGCCGTCCAGGATGCGGGCGGGAGCGCGGCCGATTTCGCCCTCTCGCTGCGGCATGCCGGGTACAAGAATGTCGAGGGTTTCCGTGTGGTTCCCGAGCAGAACACGGGGCCGAAGTAGGATCTGCGGCGGTATGAGGACCTGCGCAGCCCCGCGGTTGCTGGCGGTCCAGCGTGGTGAGTGAGAGATCCGGTGCTTGACGGCGGGACGTTGTCACGCAATGTTATTAGCAGAATAACGTCGGCTCGTCGGAAGATCTCGATAGCCGCCCTCCGCAAAGAAGAGTCGGCAGGATGAATCATCGAAAGACGCCATGAACCGACGCAGGCTCCTCCAGAACATACTGGGCGGGTCCAAGAATGTTCGTTTTGCGGACATGATCAGCCTGGTAGAGGGGTTTGGATTCCACCTCTCTCGAACCGACGGCAGTCACCACATATTCACTCGACAGGACGTCCCCGAGTTGGTCAACCTTCAGAACGTGAAGGGCCAGGCGAAGCCATACCAGATACGCCAGTTCCTCAAGTTGGTCGAACGGCGCAACCTGAGACTGGAGGGCGAATAATGCGCGACTACCACATCAATATCTTTTACTCCGAGGAAGACGAAGGCTACATCGCCGACATTCCTGACTTGGATGCGTGTTCGGCTTTCGGCGCGACGCCCGCCGCTGCCCTGGAGGAGGTCCAGAAGGCGAAGGACCTGTGGTTGCAGGCTGCCCGCGCCGAGGGCAAACCGATCCCGCCTGCCAAGTACCGGCCTGTCATTTATGAGGCAGTGCCCGCGTAACGCATGCCCGACGAGACGTGTGGGACTCGACTCTCGTGGTTTGGCGAGTCACAGAACGGCAGACGCAGGGGCTTGAATCCCTCGGCTATACCCGGCCTTACATCTCGTTCTGGCGCAAGGACCATGGTCCCCAGTTTCGCGTAGCGATAAGTTCATGACCCGTGCAACCCCGCGGTTGCTGGCGGGTCCGCCGTGGGGCGGGGAAACAAGCTGGGTTCTTGACAACTCCATTGCCAAGCCGTTACCTTCGTTCATAGGGTAACTCAGGTAGCTTAGGCTGTTAGGCTGTAGGCTCCAGAGCACTGCGTGGTCTGTGGTGTGATTCTTGCCTACAGCCTACCTGAGCAGTTACGTTCAATGATGGGGGGCGACTGTAGTTCGGTGTCTGGGTTGTCCCGCGCCGACAAGAATCCTCTGAGAGGATGGTACGATCATGACCACAACTTTCCACAACGGCACGGCCCATGGACTGTGGAGTGAGTTCCAGGCATTGACGAAGCCGCAACGAGACAAGTTCTTAGCCTCGTTGTTGCGGGTTGCCGAATACCGTGAGGACCTCTTGGACATCGCGTGCATGGAGGCGCGACGCGGTGAACCGAGTCGCCCGTTGCGCGAGTACATGGCTGAGCGCGCGACACGGGAGCGCCGATGACCGGTGGGTATCAGGTTGGCCTTAAGGCCACAGCTCGACCCTGCTGCAAAAGCCCAAGAGCCGCGTGCAACGCGGCCACTACAGCGATTAGCGCAAGCTCACAATCGACTGTAGCGTCGGCCTTGCAGGCCGATCCCCGACCCTCATGCAACGGGCTCCAGCTCAGAAGGAACTCGACCGGCAACTGGCGAGAGGAGACGATGCAGAGATACCTTTCTTTCATCGCGGTTTCTGTTCTCGCGGTCTCCGCTTGGAGCCAGCCGGTGGTCCCCGCGCCTGAGCCGGTCGCACCCCCAGCATCGGCACTGACGGATGTCCCTGTCCCCGCACCGGTTGTGGCGCCCGTTCCGGCCGCGGTGCCGGCTGTGGCACAGCCGATCCTCATCGTCGGCAGCAATACGCTGGCGGATGCCGCCGCGATCAATGCCGCCATTGCCGGCAGTCCCGAGGGTGCGGAGATCGTGATCCGCGGGGCGTGCTTGATCAACCAGACCATCCGTTTGCTCGGCAGGCGGGCCTACCGCGGCGAGAGCCGGACCGGCACGGTCCTGAAGCAGGCGGATGGTGCGAATCTGGTTGCGTTGGTCGCATCTGCCGGGTTCCTCGACAACACGGACTACACCGGGACACCCGTGGCGGTGCGGCACCTGACGCTGGACGGGAACAAGGCGAACAACGCGCAGGCGGCGACGGCCGGACTGGTCCTGCGCTCGTGGCTGAGCGTGGTCGAGGACCTGCACATCACGGGAATGGGCGGCGACGGCCTGCGTCTGACGAACCGCAGCGCCAACGGCACCGGGCTGAAGAACTCGCAGGTGAACGGCCGCATTTCGGACAACTTCATTGAGAACTCCGGGCGGCATGGCGTGTTTGTCGAGGACACGGGCAACTCGGTGACCGACTGGACGTTGAGCGACAACTGGATCGCAAGTTCCGGCGTCGACGGCATCCACATGGACAATGCGGCCGGGTGGGTCGTCGAGCGCAACCACATCTACGGCGTGCCGCAGCACGCGATCTATGCGCACCGGTGCTTTGCCACCTCGATCTGCGACAACTACATCGAAGGGTTCGGCGAGACGAAGCAGGCCGGGACGTGGTGCGGCATTCACGCCATCGTCCAGGGCGGCGCGGCGTCCACGATTGGGAACAACCGCATCTTCAACTTCGGCGGGGAAAAGGAACCGGATTCGATCTATCGCTATCTCGCGGTGTCGGTGAAGTACGGCACGGGCGTGGTCACCGTGACCGGTAACGCGATCCGCGGCGCCGGGACGCCGCGCGGGACTGGTCTGTACTACACGGCCGCGGAGGGTCTGCGGCTGACCGTCGTCTCTACCGGCAACGCGGTGGAAGGCGTGAACACTCCCAGGTTCGTCGATGCCCGCGTGACGGTGACGACGGGACTGTAGCGTGTCGCCTGCCAAGTCCGTTGCGATATGGCAGTGGTGTGGTTCCACGGGTTCCGGGTCTCAGGGAATGCCCCCAACCTAAGACCAGGAGACCGGTTCCAGGGATGCGGCTCTTTGGAGCGCCCGCGTCCTCGCGGGCCGGCTTGGGGCGCGCTTGGTGTTGCACTCGGCAATACGACAGACCCGTACGCCTTTTCCCATGGCCACATCGCCTAAGTTGGGTAGCATTGGGGTTTCAGGTTGGGCTCGAAGCACATGAAGACCAGATGCGAATGGTGCGGCACTGATGCGCTGTATGTGAGATACCACGACGAGGAATGGGGGGTACCTCTACACGATGATCATGGCCTTTTCGAGTTGCTGACTCTGGAGGGCGCACAAGCAGGTCTGAGCTGGCGGACCATCCTTAGGAAACGCGACAACTACCGCAGAGCTCTCGACGGATTCGACCCGCAGAGAATCGCCAGCTATTCAGGCACGGATGTTCAGCGCCTGCTTGCAGACCCCGGCATCGTGCGGCATCGCTTGAAGATTGAGTCGACCATTGGGAATGCACGCCGAGTCCTCGCCATCAGAGAAGAGTTCGGCTCCTTTGACTCCTTCATCTGGCGTTATGTCGATTATCAGCCCAGGCAGAATGCGTGGCGATCGCTGGCCGAGTTGCCTGCGAGAAGTACACTGTCCGACACGATGAGCAAAGACCTGACGCGGCGGGGGTTCAACTTCGTTGGACCCAGCATCTGCTATTCCTTCATGCAGGCTGTCGGGATGGTAAATGATCACGTCATTGGCTGTTTCCGGCATCGGGACTGCCTTGACGCGGGCAGGGTGCGGCGATCGGGTCCTTCTGGAACATCTCGCCCAGTTTCGGGTACCGCGTGCTGTACGGCGGCTGGTTCCACTTGTAGCGTACCAGCAGTTTGGCGAGCGAGTCCCAGTTCCAGCGATGCAGGTTGATCTCGAGCCGTTCGCAGTTCTTGTTCCCCAGGATCGGGGGTCGTTCATCGTTTGGTTCTGGCGTGCGGCCACCCTAGTTTGCGCCGCCCTTCTTCTGCCACACCTGCCAGCGTTCCCTACCCGCGAACACCGGCAGCGAATCCGTGACTGGCTCGTCGGCCAGGCGCGTGAAATTCCGTGCCAGTACCGCCAGCGCCGCCTCATCGGTGAGTGGATACGGCGGCGGCTCGTCTTCGTGTCCGTAAAGGAAGAACCCGACGAGTTTGCCCTCGCTTGTCAGCAGCTCGGCTGCGTGCCGCGCGTACGCCGTCCAACGCGTCGGCGGCATCGAGCACAGAAAAGCACGCTCGTAGATCAAGTCAAACCTACGCCCGCCGAAATCGTGGCTGAAGAAATCGGCGAGCACCACCTTGTCTGCCAGATCGCCCAGTAGCGTCCGGGCGCGGGCGACGGCGGCAGGGGTAACATCCACCGCGAGAACCTGCCAACCACGTTCATGGAAGGCGTGGACTTCGTAGCCCGAACCGCAACCGGGGATCAACACCCGGCCGGGTCCCGCTGCGTGACTGATGTACTCGACAAGGGCGCTCGGAACACCGTGACAATCCCACGGCATATTGCCCGTCCGATAATCGGTCTCCCAGGAATCCACTTCACCAGGGTGCATATTTATTATCCCGACAGCAGTGCCGCGTCAGAACCCGTAACGCAATGAGGCAAACACATTGGCAGCGTCCTCAAACTGACCGAAGAATGTGCGTTCGCTTTCTCCCATGAACAGGTTCGCGCCGATGCTCGCGGCCCAGTGGTCGTCGATCCGGTAATCGGCGGTGGGTCGCAGATAGGCGTCGTTATCGGAAGGTGAATAGAAGGTGAACAGCGACAGCCGAAGACTCTGATGCAACGCCAGCCACGTCAGCCGCGACGTCAATACGTGGCGGTCCTCATCTGCGAGGGCCGTTCCGTTCGGCAGGCTGGCGCGGTAGGCGCCAAAGCTCATCATGTGTTCCAGGTAATACTGGCCGCCCACGGTGAAATCCGTGACGATCTCCTGTTCGTAGCCCACCAGAACGCGGGCCTGACTGTTCGGAACAAGAGGATCGTCCCCGGAGCGGTCTTCGGGCGAATCATAGTAACCGGTTTCCAGACTGCCTACGCCTCTGACCACATTGCCGCGCACGCTGGCGCCATAGACGCCCAGGGGCGGGAAGGTCGCTTTCTCCGAAATGGCGTCGAAACCCATAGGGCTTTTCCAAAAGCCATGGTACCCATAGAGAGCCGCGTCGAAGCCACCGATATTGCGTGAGATGCGGGCGGCGACTTCGTCATCCGTGAACCAGTCGTCGCGTTTCTCAACGGCAAAGGCATCGCCCGCGCCCGCCAGGCGGTTCAACCGCGGGTTGAAAAAGGAGACTCGCTTGCCGTCAATGTAGCGGTCGGGATTGAATCGGGGCGTGTAGACCACGTCCAGATTGGCGATATCCGAAAAGAAGCTCGCTTTGACCGCGTCTGACGGAGCTTTGAGGTACTCATCGTCGCGGCCAAGCAGAAAGGATTTCCAGTCCTTGGGAAACAGGTCGTTGATGAAGAGATAGTCCCCCACGCCCCAGGTGAGGGTCTGCCGCCCTAGCTTGAGATCAACTGCGCTTAGTGGGGAAATCGCCGCGCTGACTTCGCGCGGGTCGATGTCCGCCTCGCTGTCGACGGCATCATACATGAAATCCGCCTTGCCGCGAAATTGGACGTTCTTCCAGGACGCGGAAGAGTCCAGTTGCAGGCGCGCTTCGTCGAGTGTCGCGTCGTTTGACTGATGGGCATCGCCCCCGAGTCGCAGTCCGCCCCGCCATTCGGCAAAGCCGTTCAGTTGCGGCGCGGCGTAGGCGGGTGTATTCAGGAGCGAACACGCCGCCATCGTAAGGCAAAGGCCCCATCGTTTTATCATGGCACCCATTTTGACGGCGCCTGGCGTAGATAGCGCTCAGTGAAAATATCGTCCGTTAAGCCGACGTTGAAGGACACCGACTTGAAAGTCACTTCGGTGCGGTGTCCGCTTTTCACGTTGCGCATGGTTCTCTTCATCACCGTAGGAATCTCGCCCCTGCCGGCGCCCGATGACGCATTCTCGATCGTGTCCGCGGTAAAGACGCGGGCCAGTTCGTTCCGCAAATCGTAGTATTCCTCTTTAAGCGGCAGGTAAGTGGTCGTGTCGATCCACGCGATGCGTCGGACATAATCCAGTGTTTCCTTGGGCGTGCTCTCCATCACATAGCAGTCGTTGCTGCCGAGTTTCTCCTCGCGCAGGAACTTGTGCGTGTCGGCTGAAATGTCGCGTCCTGAGATGTCCTCATATGTGAAGTCGGAACCGACGAAACTCGACCGCCTGTCGCTCGCGGCCACGCGGCGGACCAGGTCCACGGCGGGGATATAAATCCAACGGTCGTCTTCCTTTTCGGGATACTTCCAGACCAGGAAGGTCATGCGGCGAACGTCAGACGGTTCCTTAAAATAGAGAAAGTATTTCTGCGCCGCGCCGCCGGACGTGTTCAGACGCAGCATGGTGAGGCCGCGGGTTCTCTGCTTGCCGTCGCCGGTGATGAGTTCCATCGTTACGTCCGCCTTCATGTCGGCGCCCGCGGCGTAAAACGCCTGATGGGATTTCTCGACTACTTGATCCGCAGAGAAGGTTGCTTTGCCAGGCTGGCCTTCCTCCGCGGCCACAGGCCACACCAGAAGAGTAGCCAGACTGACACACAGCGACGTGATGTTGTTCATGTTTATCCTTGCCATTTCGGCAGTGTTACGCAGGCAATATCCTCGGAGATTGGCAAACCGCAGAAGGACGGCTTAATGGTTTTGAAGCTGGGAAAGCATGAAGCGCTTGTCTTGAACATCCTCCAAGTAACGGTTAGGTGTTTTGCTGCCATCGCTACCTGTTTGTCAATGTTGGTGTTGTTCGGCTTCGGCTTTGTTTGCATTTCCCACGAATCTTTCCGGTTTCGCCTGAAACACCTTTTTGCATTCCTCGGTATCGAATAAATAAGTCCTCCCACCATATTGAATACTTAATGCTGTTTCTCTATCTACGATGGCTCCGCATACGGGATCGACATTCTCTTCAGCAATCTTTTCTTCTTTGGCTTCGGACTTATCGTGGTTCATCCCGTGCATCATACACATAGGCATCATCATGCAGGAGGTCGTGAAGAGTATGCCAACCATAAGAGGCATGATGAGACAATACGATGCTCTAGTCATATCAGTATTCATGGTTTCTTTCCGTTCAACTTCTTTCTCGGGTCAGCCTCGCTCATTCATCGGTGACCTTGAGCTTGACCTTACGCTCCAAGTAATTGCCGAGCATTCCTTCCTTCGGTTTGCCTTTGACCGACTCGCCTTTGGTCAGCATCACCTGCAGCACGACCTCGGCGTCGCTGGCCGCGTCGGTCGGACGAATGGTCATGGGCAGGACCGTCAGCGCCGCGCCTTCGTATGGTTCCAGCTTGTCGCCCACGATGCGGCAGGCCATCGGCAGGTTCACATCCCAGCCGGGCGCGAACTTGGACAGCGAACTGCCGCCGAACGTGCGGGGATCGATATAGAGCCACGCGTTGCGGTATGGCGCTTCCACCGTGTCGCCCTTCGCGCGTCCGATGACCGTCAGCAGCGTTTTGGGGCGGCCGCGTTTCACGGCCACCAGAAAGGCGCCGTCGGCCTGGAGCAGAGACTGCATGGTGTCCTTGTCGAGGACATCAATGATGGTCTGGCGCTCGTCCGTCCACGGGCCGTTGTTGGCATGGCAACTCATGCACGAGGTCGCCTTGCCGAGAATGCCCACCGCGGGCGGATAGGACATTGCCCTCTCGGACAATGCCAGCACTACAATAGCGGCGATGAAACAAACGCCTTTCGTCTTCATTGTCCAGCCTCCTTCGTTATTTCGTCCAACTGACTTGCGACTTCTTTTTCATCGCTTCCAGGAAGATGGCTTAGCCATACGATCTTGCCGCCCTTCTGGATGAGGTAGATGTTCTTCAGGGGGCAGGTTGCGGGGACATATTGTCCACTGTAGAGTTCCGTCACCGCACCCTTGGGATCGTAGAGAAATGGAAACGTGACCTTGTTCTTTCGTATGACGGCTGCAACCGTTTCACGGTCCTCGGCAAGCACACTTACGGCCACGATGTCGATGCCCTTTGTCGCATACAGCGATCTCAGCCTGAGGAGTACGGGGATTTCCGCCTGGCAGCCCCCGCACAGATTCGTGAACCAGAGGAGAACGCCCTTTGTCTTCGTCAGTTCGGAAAGCGTAAATGTCCTTCCGTCGAAATCTTGCAGCGTAAACTCCGGCGCCGGAGCACCGACTTTCGGCGCGGAATGTCGTTCCGCCGCTTGATCCTGTGGCGGGGCCGCCGCGGCGCTCGTGACACGTTTCTGGCGCCGGGCAAGCAAACTCATGAGGTGCTCGATGTAAGCCTTGGCGCCACCCGGCTGGTAGCCGGTTCTGGCGATTACCGCTCCGTCGCCCTCGACCAGCAGAACGGTGGGAAAGCCTTCGACCCCCAATTCTTCCGCGAGCTTCTCGTTCTGGCGGGTAACCTTTTCAGACAACTTGGTGCGGCGCGGGAAGTCGGCATTGAACAGAACCAGATTGTCCTTCGCGTAGGTCTTGAACTCAGCCTGAGCGAACACTTCCTTGTCGAGCTTGATGCACCATCCGCACCAGTCGGACCCGGAGAAATTGACCAGAATAGGGCGTCCGGTCTCCTTCGCGTTGGCCTGGGCCTTCTCATAATCATCAAGCCAGCCCTCCTGTTGCTTGCCCGCCGCGGGAGGCGCTTCCGAGGCCGCTTGTGAATTGGCACAGATGGGCCTTAAGAGAAAAGTTGCCACTCCTGCCATCAGCACAAGCGATACGATCCATGTCATGTGTGTCTTGTTCATCTGCAAAAGCCTCCTTTTTCCGACCTGTGCGGGTAAACGTTGCACTTGCGAGAAGGAATCGGTGTCCCGTGCGAGTCACTGTTGGGTGAGGCGCCTGGAACCCCGGCTCTTCGTAACCGGGTGGGTCCTGACGGGTGACACGCGGCGGCGCGGGTGGCGGGTTGCGGAGAACCCGCCTTCCAGAAGGCTGGCGCAGGGGACCGCACACTCTGACGGTTTACCCGCACAGGGCGCCTGTTTCTCGGCGTTCCCCATCCCGGTGCTCCATGTTCATCACGGGTGCTCCGTGGCTGGATGTTCTTCGGCCTTTGTTTTCACCGGCTTCTGCTCCCAGACACTTTCCTTGGCGTTGAACGCCCAAGTGTAACGTTCCTTGCCATTTTCCTTGTGAACCGAGGTTTTGGCAGGCAGGACGCTCAGGTTGTCCTTTCTTGTGCCCTGCACGAAAAAGTCCAAGTCATACGCCTCTCCGCCTGCGCTCTTGAAGTCCGCGCAAACGAAGAACAGGTCCGGGCCGATCTGCGACAACCGTTCGCGATGGACGCGATCCAGCGTCAGCGCGAGCGGCTTCCCGGCCTGTTTGTCCTCGACCTTAAACGCGCCGTCTTTGGATTCCTGTTTCACGTAGGACTCGATGTGCTTGGCGACGTCCTCCAAGGTCACCACCGATTCAGCCTTGGCCGCGCCCGTGGGATGTTCGGGGTGCTCCTGAGCCCAACCTGTAGGTGCGTTTGATCCCCATGCCAGGACGGCCGCGGCCACCGTGACCAACAGCCGGCGAATTGGGACTTCCGATAGTGCGATGTGGTTTCTCGTCATGTGTGTCTTCCTCCCGTGGGGCTAGTCCGCGGGTTTTCCCACCCGCGGTTGAATGTGAATCCTCCGTAACCAGTTATTTCTGCTTGTGGTCTACAAGCCTGTTCCCCTCCTTTCGTGCACCCGGTTCAGTTCTTCCTCTTCTTTCCCTTTCTCCGATGACGGTCCTGTTCTTAACAGCCACCGCCTGAAAAGGTGAATGAGCCCCGGCAGATAAACCACGCTCATGAGGGCCGAGAGCAGCATGATGGCGGCCATGAACACGCCGACGGTGATGTAGGGCGTCAGATCCGCAAAGACCATGACCGCAAAGCCGAGAGCAAACAGCACCGCATTAAGGAAGATGCCTTTGCCCGGTCGGGAGACGGTCCAGATGAGCGCCTCGCGCAATTGAGGGTACTCACGGTACCGCTGCTGGAACCGGCCCACAAAATGAATGGCGAAATCGATCGCCATACCGAGCGACAGCGTTGACAGCACGGCAACGGGCATGTCGAAATCCTTGCCGATGAGACCGACGACACCATAGATGAGGGCGATCGTGAATAGCAGCGGCAGAAACGTAAGCAAGCCCCACAGGAACGACCGGGTCTGAATGACCAGGATGACCAGCACGAGGACCAGCCCGGCGAGAAAGCTTTTCAGCATGCCCCACAGCACCTCATCGCTCCACACGAGATTGAAATACGCAATGCCGGCTGGTTTGATGTCAGGGTTGCCGGGCAGAGGGTTCCGCGCCAGCCAAGCATCGGTGCGCGCGATGACCTGGCGCATGGCGCCCGCGTCCCAACTCTTGAGCTGGAGGAAGATATTCGCGCGTTGGAACGGATAGTCCACGACATTATCCAGATCGCTGGGCTTGGCGGAAGTGCCGAAGAGAAAGAGGTACTGACCGATCTCGGCAGCGGAGTCCGGTATCGTGTCGCGCGCCGGGTCATCATTGTGCAGCACGCGATTGATGCGCTTGACGTAGTCCGCCACCGAGAACGTTTTGCCGACCAGCGGGTCCTTCTCCAACTCGCGTTGCAGCCGTTCGATGCCCCGCAGCATGGCGGGGTCCTTGATGGCGTCTTCGCCCGCTCCCTGGACAACGAGATAACCCGTGGAGGTGCCGCCAAGACGCTCGTTCATTGCCCGATCCGCCGTCCGAAGTTCGCTGTTGGTTTTGAACCAGTGCACCATGTTGTTGTTGACCACAATTCTGGACATGCCAACGCACGCGATCGCCAACAGTGCGATGCCGGCCGCCGCAATCGGCTTGGCGTGGCTGATGCAGAACTGGCCCAGTTTCGAGAGCGTCGCGCTCGCGCCCTCGTGGCTCGATTGGGCGTGCGCCGAGATCACCGGAATGCGATCCTCGCGCAGTAACGCCAGAATGGCGGGGACCAAAGTGAAACTCATCGCCAAGATCACCAGGGTCCCGAATCCGACCACCAGTCCGAATATGCGCACCGGGACGATGGTGGCGGTGGCCAGCGACGCGAAGCCGACGGCGGTGGTAATGTCGGAGAAGAAGACGGGCGACGCCACTGCCTTCATGGTGTCCACGATGGCCCGCCTCTTGTCTTTCAGTTCACCGAAGCGGAAGGCGAACTCATTGAAAATGTGCACGCTATCCGTTGCAATCGCCATGAGAAAGACCGGACTCATGGAACTCATGATGTGCACCGGGTAGCCCAGGCCAATCAGTAACCCCATGGACCATATGATGCTGACCATCGCCACCGCCATATTGGCGATCACCAGCGGAACACTGCGAAACATCAGCCACAACGCCACGCACATCACCATGCCGGCCATGGGCGAGAACAAGCCCATCTGCCGGAACATTTCCGCGCCAAAGGTATCGCGTGCAATCGGATCTCCGGCCAGGAAGAACCGGTCCCCATCCTCGTTTGTCGGAAGTAGCTTTCGGATTGAGTCCGCTATGGTCTTGCCATTGGCCTGCGGCTCGATGGGAACGTAAATCGCCGTTCCCGTCCCGTCCTTCGACACAAGGCGATCGATGAAGAGCGGATTCTCCAGAAGCGCCCGTCGGAACGACGCAAGTTCCTCCGGCGACCGCGGAATGCTCTCCAGCACGGGTCGCGCCGTCAGATTCCCGTCGCGGGTGGTTACGTTGTCAATGGTCGAGAAACTGGTCACATCGCGCGAGATCACGCCCGGCATCTTCTGAATTTCGCGCGTCAACCAGGCGAGGCGCTCCAGGGTGGTTGGGTTAACCAATCCATTGTTGTTGACGATACCGAGCACAACCACGTCGGCGTGCAGGGCAAAATCCCGCTCCACCCGGTCGTTGTATTGCCGTACGGCGGATGTCTCCGGCAGCATGTGCTTAGGATCGGTGTCAATCTTGATCCTGCCGAATTGCAGGCCAAAGACGACCGTCAACGCGACCGTTGCCGCGATAACGGTGCGGGGCCGGTTCAGTGCGAACAGGGTAATGTGCTCCAGCATTGTTTCTTGCCTTCTTAGTCCGCTACCGCATCACTCCCCAACCGCTACCGGCAAGCCGCGGGCCCGCCAGTCCGGGACTCCGTCCTCAAGTCTGCTTGCCCGAAAACCCTTCTTCCTGAGCATTTCGACGGCTTTGATCGCCAACACACAGTAGGGCCCCCGGCAGTAGGCAACGATTTCCTGATGACGTGGCAAATCCTTGAGTCGACTCGGAAGCTCACTCAGCGGGATTGAAATGGCGCCGGCAATATGCCCAGCCACGTATTCCGCTTTGGGGCGTACGTCCAACACCGTAACGGCGCCCTGCCGCGCCCTCTTGAGTAACTGCTGCCGATCCACCGCTTCCATGCCCTGGCGGCCTTCAAGATAACGTTTGGCGATATCACTGATGTCCGCCAAGCGTTCCTCCGCCAGCAAGCGCAGCGCCCGAAAGAACTGCGTAACGGTCTCCCCGCCGACCCTATAGATGACGTACAAGCCCCGCTTCTCCGCCTCCACCAGACGCGCGGCGCGAAGGATTTGAAGATGCTTTGAGGCGTTCGCCAGGTTCAGACTGGCTTCCTGGGACAGGACCTCGACCGTGCGCGGTCCCTGCGAAAGCAGGTCCAATAACTCCAGACGTTTGGGGCTGGAAAGGGCTTTGCCGATCCGCCCAAGGTGCTCATAGATGCGGTCCTTGAATTGCCGATCCTCTTGGCTCATCGAGACTCCTCAACCATTCAACTGATCAGTAGAATAACACCGTGTATGCCGAATGCAAGCGTTCTTTGGAACAAAGCCGGCGTGCCGGGGGCCTGGCAGCGTGAGGCGCAACTCCTAGCTCGACCCGCCGCGAAAAGGGTCTGCCACGACTCATGAGAGCGGGGAATCGTCCTCGTCGTCGTCCTTCGTCGTCGTCCTCGTCCCGTAATCGGTCAACTTTCGGTGCCCAATCGATGCGAATCCCGCCATCGAGGACGACGACGAAGGACGAGCACGAGCACGATTTGCGTCGCCGGACCTTTTTGGACAGGGCCTAGCTCATGTCGCTCAGGGTGCTGCCGCGGCGACAGTGGCAACTCGCCAGGTACATCGGCAACTGGCTGGTCTCCCGCGTCCGACAGCGCCGGTCCTTCAACTGCCGCGCCAGCATGCCATAGTGCCGCGCCACCGCCTACACCACGTCGGCCAAACCAAACCCAGACTGCAGACGTGACAGGTCCGTATCTTCCCGCGGCGTACCGTTACGTCGCGGCAGGAGCTCGCGCTTCACCCAGTCCACGAAACCAAAACTCACCAGGACGCACAAGATGAACTCCCACGCTTGACCAGGGGAACGGCTCGCGGGGCCGCTCGCCCTCCAAGGTGGGTTCCAAGCTTGCCGTGGGTATTCAAGTTGCGCGACACGCGTGCTCACGATGGTGAGGCCTGGAAACTGTCGCTGCCCAAGACGCTGCGCGCGCACATCGCCTCGAAAGCCGTCTGCCGGTAGTGCAGGTCGACGGTGGCAATGCTGCGGTTCAGCATGGTCGCCGTTACGGTTCGAGGCGGGCGGCGGCGAACAGGGCGTGGTCGCAGCCGATGTCGCCGGAGGCGTCGGTGTAGAGCCGGATCTTGTCGGCGTCGCCGAGGGACACGGCGACGCTCTGGGGTGCGACGCCCTTGGCCAGTACACCGGACTTGAACGCGTCCTGCCACTCACCGCCCTGCTTCTGCAGTTGCACGGAAAAGATCACACTGCCGCCGCCCGCGGCGTCGTCGATGCCGATGACCGCGCGGAAGGTCTTGAATTTGCCGGCGGGCAGGTCGTAGATCGCCTCGCCGTAGTTGACGGGGCCGTTCGTCGTTTCGGGACAGACCGTGAGGCCCTTCCGGTACGGCACGCCGCCAAGGCGGATCTCACCGCCGGTGTAGTTCATGTCGCGCTTCACGCCGCCGTGCGCGAACGCCTTGACCGGCTCCTGGTCGCTGAGGTACGCGGCGCCGTCCGCAATGCGCGGGCCGAGTGTGAACCGGAACGCGACGCAGGTCACGCGGTCGTCCAGTGCCACGTCGTCAACGGTGACGACCAGGCTGTAGACGGTCGGCTCGGGGCGCGATTCGAACTCCACGATCTTCGTCGGGTCCAGGCGTAGCATGGCCTGGCGCGGATTGTCCTTTGCCAGTTCAAGAGTCACCCCGGCCTGGCCGGCGTAAACCGTCTTTGCTCCCGCTTGCGCGAAGGCGTTCTCCGCGTCGATGGCGTTCTTGTCGTCTTCGATCCGGATCTCGATCGTCCGGGGCGGCTCGCTCACGTCGAGTTGCACCAGGGACGTTATTGGCTGGGGCTTGCCGTCGACGAGAATCTCCTTGACCGCGGGCGGGTCGCGGTCCGTTGCATCGAGCCCTTGCGTCTCGCGCAGGCACAGCGCCACCGGACTGGCCAAGGTCGGAGGGACGGCGAAGCTGGCCGTCTTGGCGTCGGCATCGTAGTTGCAGGGCAGCATCTGGACTTGGTCATCCGCACCGCGTGCCGCGACCTGGGTCAGGGGCAGAGGGCAGGGCAGGGCGAGCGTGGCGTCGCCGCCGCTGCGTCTGAGCGACCACGTCCGCGGTCCGACGCGTTGGAGCATGGCGCTGCCGGTGATACGGAACGAATCGCCGACATTGAAGTCATAGACCCAGAAGCCGGTGCGGCCGTCGCCGTCGGCATCCGTGAACGCGGTCGCGAACGGCTCCGTGCCCGCGAGCTTGATCCACGCCGGTTCGGGTTTCCACCACTGCCGCGTCCGGGACGGCATCAGCTTGCAGTCCTCGATCCGGAACGCGGCCGAGAGATCCTCGTTCATCAGCGTGTACCCGGCCAGGACCGGGCCAAAGTTGTTGCTCCAGATGTAATCTTTGCCGAAGACGCGCCAGCGTGTGTCGGTGTGGATGGTACGGGCCGGTTCCTCGATTTTGTCCACGTAGCCTTTCCCCACCATGGGCGAGATTTCGGTCAGGCGGATGCGGGTGCCCTGGCCCTGGGACAGACCCTCGACGGCCGCGATCTCGTAGCAGGTGCTGTGCTGGTCGTTCGAGATGATCATCCACTCGCCCTTGAGCGTGTCACCGCCTGGCAGTGCGGTGTCGACAACGAGCGTGTTCTGCTTGAAGTCTACCGCGGTGATCTTGCCGGTCCACGCGTCCGTGCACTCGAGCACCGCGTTGCCGACCTTGAGTCTGCGCCCGTTCACGAGCACCATCTTCGCTACGCCCTGCGCATCCTGCCGGGCCAGGCCCCAGCGGCCGTGGAACTCGCCGGTGTCCTTCACGGTGACCGGCGTCTGTCCGGTCTCGTCGGCGACGATGACATCGCTGAACCCCGCGGTCTGCACACGCATGGCCACGGGTTCCTTCCCGCCCGTCGTTTCGAGCCGGCTGATAGCCGTGATCGCAGGTTCCTTCGGGCACGCCTCGATGACGGCGGCAAACGCGCTGCTGAGTTCGCCCTCGCCACGGTTGCGCGCCAGGAGGAACTTGACCGTGGGTGGCACGACGCCCTTGATCCGCGGCGATTCGTGGTCGCCGGTGATGATTTCCTGGGCGCAGTCGGGAAGCATGGTCATGCGGAGTTGCGGGTACGGCGGGTTCGCCTTGCCCAGGAACGTGAACGCGCCCGCTGGCTGGGCGCGCTGGATCTTCGTCATCCAGTTGAACCCGTTGCGTGGCTGGTCTTTGGGCATCTCGGCGCCTTCGGCGATATCCTCGCCGGCGAGCGTGCCCTTGGCCGGCGGCTCCGAGAGTGTCACACCCTCGATGGCCCACTCCGGCACGGGCGGGAGGTGGAAACACCAGTCGTGCTGCTTGCCGCCGCGCACCCGGAAAATGTCCACGACGTAACCGGCGGCGGGCGAGATGTCGATCAGTGCCGTGGTGCGCCGGTACAGGCTCGTGCCCGGGAAGCAGCGCTCCGCGCGCGCGCTGACGATCTGCACGCCGTCGAAGCCTTTGATGAAGTCCAGGTCCCCGGTCATGTAGTACTGCTCGGATTTCTCATCGACCAGCACGGAGTAGTGGCCGATGCTGTTCTGGGTGAAATCGGTCGCCTTGCGTCCCCACTGGTCCGGGTAGCCGAAGTCGGGCAGCACGGACTGGCGGTGGTCGAAAAACTCGATGTTCAGTCGGTCGTGGTGCGAGTGGCCGCCGGCCGGCGAGCCGTAGTACAGAGCCAGCCCGCGCGGGTTCAGCGGCCCACCCGATTCGAGGATGGCCAGGCCCATGCCGCCGAGATTCCGGGTCTTGTGGTTGAGCCGTTCACCGTGTTCCTGGATGACCGCGGCGAACTCCGCAGTGCGGTCCGGCGCGTACGGCGTGCGCCGCATGGACTTGATCTTCGACAGGGCCTGGGCGAACTTCGGGTCGCCGTAGTTGTCCCAGGCGAGGTGGAACATGGCGGCGTCCCACTGGCGACCGCTGCCCAGAATGCTGCCGGCGTCGCCGACCGACGGGCAGTGGCCGTCTTCCAGCGTCATGTCGATCCAGCAGCCGGCCACATGCTTGAGGCGCGGGTACGCTTTGAACAGGTCCATGCCGCAGCGCTTCAGGCGTTCTGCGATCTGGAGCTGGCGCCCGGCGATCGCGGCCGAGTAGCCGATGGCGCCTTCGCAGGGGAACCCGTCGCGGTAGGTCGAGTTCAGGATCAGTTCCTCGAGCGAGTTGTCGCCGCCGTTCTTGATCAGCCAGTCGATCATCGCCTTGGTGGTGATGCCGTCCGCGGGATCATTGTTGTCCCAGGCCAGGGCGAGGTCGGCGAGCGCCAACTGGTGGTCGCACTCGTTGGACCAGTACATGTCAGTGGTGAAGTTCGTCTTGGCAACCGTCTGCATGAACCGCTGCTCGATCTGGCGGCGCGGCCCGAGGTCCGTCTTGGTCTTGATGAACGCCTGGAGCGCCGCGTCGCCGTCCTTCTTCAGGTACGGGAAGAGCCGGTCGTAGCACTCCGACATGGGCGTGACCACCGACTGGTTCTCCCAGCACCAGGGCAGGATCATGCCGCCGCAACCTTGCGTGCCCTGTTTCGGGTAGTCCATCTTCGGGTACTGCTCGGCCATGGCGCAGAACACCACGGCAGCCTTGTGCGCGTAGGTCTCGTCGTCGGTCGCGAAGTACGCGTCCGTGAAGGCCCGGATCGCCTTCAGCACGTCGTACCAACGCTGCCAGAACACCCAGTACCCGACAAAGAAGAAGCGTTCACCCTTGGCATTGACCCAGCCGGTGCCGTCGTCCACGTACGGCTGAGTCGTGTCCAGCTTCTCTTTCATCCCGCCTTTGAAGTACGCGCCGAAGTCGTTGCTGGGGTAGGACTCACCGCCGACGGGGCACTGGATCTTCCAGGGCTTGTCCGCCGAGCGTTTCCACGGGTAGAAGCCGCTGCCGCCGGCGCGGTAGACATCCTTGCCGTGCTCAGGGCACCCGGCTTCGAACGGGCCCAGGAAGACGGCGCGCCGGAGTGTGGCCGGCGGGACGTAGTCCCACAACTCCTCGTCGGTGGCGTTGGCGACGTCGGTCGGGATGTCGACCTTGCCGTTCATGCTGGCTTTGAGCGCCTGCATCTCCTCCGGCGCCAGGAGCGAATACCCGTCCTTGGCCAGGCTCCCCGAAAGGCACCCGACCATCGCCGCCAGACCGATACCGAGGTAGATGTGGGGTGACTGCATGGGAATCCTTCCCGTCTGGTTGATTGCATTTCGTACTCGTGATCGTACTCGCGATCGCGAGTACGACTGCAATCCGTGATACCGTTCGCGTTGCTGAACCCTGAACCCTGCGCCGCCCGCGTCGTCGCCGTCGTTTCACTCCTGGATCGCGACGACCCGGTGGATGGCGACCTCCGGGACGCGCACGGTGACGATGCCTTTGGCGAACTTCCATTTCGGGACCGTGCCGTCCGGTTCCAGGGTCACGTGCGCCGGGCGTTTGGCGCAGGGCACCTGGACTGTGACGTCCTGCACCGGCGGGACGTACTCCGTGCAGCGGCCGTTGCCGTCGCCGGGCATGTCGCCGTGGTGATTCACCAGGTGCACGAGCAGTCGTGTGGCCCGGTTGGGTGCGGATTCCGCAGGCTGGCGCATGAGCACGACCTCGAGCCAGGTCGGCGCGGTGACGCTCACCGGCGGGTCGGGGATCATCAGGCGCAGGAGGTTCGCGACAATGTGCTTGAGCGTCCACTGGTTCTTGATGCGGTAGGCGTGGAACACGTCGGTGGCGATGTACGCGGCCCAGCCTTTGCCGACGCGCCGCAGGGTGATGGCCGGGTAGCCGCTGTCGTCGCCGACCGGTGACCAGCGCAGCAGGAACTTGCCATCGCTGCGCAGGTACACCTTGCGCAACCGCGCCAGGACCTGCACGTCGTCCGCCGTCGGCTTGGCGAACACACTCTTGGCCTCGGCCAGGTGTGGCATGTCGAGCGCACCGGCGGCCAAGCGCGGATCGGTTATCTCCAGGTACGCGTGCGACTGGTCGTAGACGCCGTCACGGCGCACGCCGAGCAGGTCTTCGAGGGCGAACCGCCCGGTATCTTTGAACTCAGCGTCGAGCGTTCCGGTCAGCGCCGTGGCGACGAGGACACCGCCATCCTTGACCCAGGCGTCGAGCGCGGCGGCCAGTTCCGGCGCGATACACCGCTGGTCCGGCAGGATGACGGCCTTGAACTCCGAGAGCCGCTTGAGCAGCGCCTCCTCGTTCAGGAAGTGGTGATGGATCATGCTCTCGGTGAGGATTTTGTGTGCGCCGCGGGAAGCCTTCTCCGAGACCATGAACTCGACCGAGTCGGCGGCGAAGTGCGCCTGTGTCGAGTGCAGCACGGCCAGGTGCGGCACGGGAACGGCGCCGGCCAGGAGTGGTTCGCGCTCGCGGACGAAACCGAGCGTCTTGCCCAGTTCCGCCATGACCGCCGGTTCGACGTCGAAGTCCTGCTTCATCTGGTAGCCGATCCAGGTCAGGCCGCCGTGCGCGAGGGTGGTCGCCACCTCCTGCTGCATGGCGACCGCCGGTTTGCAGCCCCAGTCGCCCCACCACTGGAGGAACGCGGAGTTCATGATGTCGAACGGGCGTCCGAGCGTGGCCCAATAGGCGGAGAAATAGCTGCCGTTGAAAACCTGGTCCTCGGGCGAGATGTCCGCCACCAGCGCGCCAATGCCGTCCGGCACCATTTCCGGCATGCGCGGTGCATAGACCCAGTTGATCGAGACGACCACTTCCGGGCGGTGCCGGTGGATGGTGTCGCAGATCGCTTGGCGCAGGTCGCGGAAGGCCGTGAGTTTCCACGCCACAAAACGTGGCCAGGCCGGGTCCTTCTTGTCTTTCGGGATCGTCAGACCGCCGCTCGCCTGGGCGAAGTTCGCCTGGCAGGTCTGGCAGTAGCATGGACTGTGCGCGTACGTGCCGTCGAAGAACATCGAGTCGACGTCGTAGTGGGTGACGATCTCCGCAATGTGCGGCAGCATCCACTCCCTGGCGAGTGGGCCGAGCAGGCAGATGCTGATGCCGCGTGGCTTGCCGTCCGCGTCGCGCTCGATCCAATCCGGGTGATCGTGGGCGACCGGCTCGCTGTTGAACGTGTGGTAGTAGCCGATGGCGCGCAGCCCCCGTTTGTGCAGGGCGTTGATCTGCGCCTCGAGCATGTCCAGGCCCGCCGGCAGGTGCGGGTGCTGGTACCGGACCCGGCCTTTCTGGTAGAACGAGTAGCCGAATCCGCACTTGGTGAACACGGACACCGCCTGCACATTGGCCTCGACCAGGCGCTCCGCCCAGCGCTCGGCGTCAAACGCCGACGCCAGCCCGACCGCCGCGCCGGCGCTGTGGAAGTCGAAGAACAACTTGCGATACGACGTCTCGTACCAGGATGTGCTCATGGTGGCTCCTCGATGAACTCTCTTCCAGATTGTGTGTGGACAACGTAGCGCACGCGGATGGTCCGGGCAAACAAAGGGGGTATGGTATTCGGGAAGGCTGTAGGTGGTTAGGCTGTAGGTGACGGGACGGTGGGGAGAGGTTTCGGGTGTCAGGTTTCAGCGCCCCCCCGGGCGGCGGACCGCCCGGTCATCTCGGAGTGAAACTGGCGACGGTGCACCAAGACTGCCTGAAGGTGGTACTACGAACCTGGCCAACAGCGCAACGAGGCTTGTAGTACCGCGTTCACGCGGTCCGGGTTCGAGTTTCATGGGAGGTGTCAGAGGGGAAACGCGAACTCGTCCCCCGACACCCGACACTCGTCCCAAAAGTTGTGGAATCTGAAACGACCACGGGCCAGCCGCGAACGCGCCAACCGGGAATCGGGGCCTGAGAGGGCGAGGCTCTGGGGGGCGGAGCGAGGACAGGAGGGTTTGACGATGGCGGCAGCGACGGAACGGGCTTGGTGTTGCACGGTTTGCGGGCACGTGTACCGGGGCGATGCGCCGCCCGAGTGCTGTCCGTCCTGCGGTGCGGCGCCGACTGAGTTCGAGCCCTACGACGAGGCGCAGGAATCGGCTGCGGCCGCGCCGGCCATTGAGTGGCAGGACGTCGGGGCCGCGGAGGAGCTGGCGCGCCAACCGGTGCAGGAGATCGAGGTCGGGCACACGACGATCGCACTGGTCTGCAGGGACGGTCAGTTCAGTGCCATCTCGGGGAAGTGCAACCACGTCGGCGGCCCCTTGGGGCATGGGCATCTTGAGGGCGAGCACGTAGTCTGCCCCTGGCACTCCTGGCGGTTCGACGGCGCGACCGGCGAGGGCAAGACCGGTTGCGCCTGCGAGGGTGACAAGGTTCCGACCTACGCCGTGAAGGTCGAGAACGGCCGCGTGTTGGTCAGCGCCGCCGAGGCTACGCCGCGCGTGCACAAGCCGCGCACACCACACCCGCTGACCAAGATCGCATTGCGCGGGCAGCCGGGCGGCCCGGCCGTGACTGACCCGTTGCGGGTGGTCGGGATCTCGACCACGAACATGGACGTGAGCAATCCGCGGTACTCGACCTCCGACCGACTGCTCAACGAGGCGCTGGGCCGGGCGCGCGACTGTGGTGCCGAGACGCGCCTCGTCCGCCTCGCGGAACTGCAGTTCCGTGCCTGCGAAGGCTATTACTCGAAGAGCTCGCGCGCCTGCATCTGGCCGTGTTCCATCACGCAGATGGACCCTGCCGACCAGATGCAGGTGGTGTACGACGCGTTTGTGCGGTGGGGCGACATCGTCATCGTTGCCACGCCGATCCGTTGGGGGCAGGCGAGCTCGCTGTACTACAAGATGGTCGAACGCATGAACTGCATTCAGAACCAGGAAACCATCGCCAATCGCCACCTGATGCGAACCAAGGTGGTCGGGCTGATCATCACCGGCGGCCAGGACAACATCCAGGCCGTGGCCGGGCAGATGCTCACCTTTTTCGGCGAACTCGGCTGCCAGTTCCCGCAGTACCCGTTCATCGCGCACAGCCGCGGCTGGTCCGCCGAGGACATGGAGAACAACGTCCGCTACGTCGAGGAGAGCAAGGACCTGCACGAAGCCGCCGCCGGGCTCGTGGATCGCTGCCTTGACACCTGCCGCGCACTGCTTGGCGTGAGCATCGGCGCCGGCCACGTGCCGCGCGGCGGCCGCAAAGCGCACGAACTGGACGTGCACGCGCAGATCTGAGGCGCGACGGCTTCGGTGCCAGTGCCGAGGCTTCTTGGTACAGGCTTTCAGAACAGCAGTTTGACGGCGGCCAGGGCGGCCAGGATCTGGGCGATCCAGTTGAATGCCTCCTGCGGAATGCGCCGGAGGACCACGATGCCGAGCACGGCGCCGACCGCGATGACGGGGGCGAGCATGAGGTTGACCTGGAATGACGCCAGGGTGATCAGGCCCAGGTTCATGCTGAACGGGACCTTGAAGCAGTTTACCAGCAGGAAGTACCAGGCGCCGGTGCCGATGAACGCGTCCTTCGGCAGGCGCATCGCGAGCAGGTAGATGATCATGATCGGGCCGGCCGCGTTGGCCATCATGGTCGTGATGCCAGCAGAAACGCCCATCACGGCGCCGAACGACCAGTGCGTCGGTACGATGAAGTCGGTCTGGTTGCGCGCCAGGCGCCGCTGCCGCCACGCGCTCAGTCCCAGCACCACGAGGATGATCGCCCCGATCACCGGCCGGAGCTGCGCGTCGTTGACCTGGCCCATGAGCGCATAGCCGATCAGGACCCCGACAATAGCCCAGGGAATGAGCCGGATGAGGTGCGGCCACTCGGCGTGACGCCGGTACCAGCCCACGGCGAAGCAGTCGCCAATGATGAGCATGGGCAGGATCAGGCCGGTCGAGGCGCGGGCCGGCACCACCAACGCCACCAGCGGGATGCCCAGAATGCCCATGCCCGGAATGCCGGTCTTCGATACCCCGAAAAGAAACGCCGCCGTGCCCAGAATGCACCACTGTGCGGCGGTGAGTGTTTCTATCTCCATTCGCGTCTTTCAGAATCGCCCTTGTGGCCGGGCCGTGTCAGGTTCATTGGGCGCCCAACGTACACGGCCGGCGGGGGCGGTGCAAGCGGGAGCGGCGGGGGCGGGGTGAAGCGTCAGTGAAGGGTGAAGCATAGACCCCTGCCACCTTGTGTGGCAGGTGAATGGGTTCAGTTTGGCTACAGCGCGCACCTTGGTTCCCCCTTGTTCCCTTGCCCCGGCCGCCAAGGGCGGGGCAAGGGAACAAGGGGGAGCGTGCACACTTGGCCAGCGAACCCGATTCACCCGTGGCGCAAGGCCACGGGGGGCTCACATATGGGCCAGCATGCGGTCGTTCCACCCGCGACTCCCATGTTACTCGCGGAGGGGTTGTTCGCGTTGTGGCGCGTGTTCCGGCGTGTCGACACTGTGTGCGGATGGCAACGCCGTGCGCCCGCTCGCTGAAGCGTCGCTGCCACTTCCGCCTGAAAGGCGGTACTCAGGCGGAAACGCAGGAGTAACAACTTGATATGATCGGGCGGTCTGCCGCCCGGGGGGCGCTGACGCTTCACGTGTCGGGTGACCCGCCAGTCAGACCCGTCTGACGCGTCCGAGGGGGCGGACTGGTCCGACGCGTCCTGCCGGCACCAGACTCCCGTCTCTTTCAGGGCTGTTTCAAGATCTGGCACCACGTCTCGGAAGGCCACGCCTCCGCGCCCCCCCCGGCGTGGGGACACGCCGGGGGTACTCGCTGCACGCGACGGTCACGAATCTTGAAACAGCCCTGCGTCTCTTTCCCTGCGACTTGCCGGGGGCGCGGGGCAACGGTACAGTGAGTCGAGCCGCGCGATGAGCGGTCAGCGGAGAGTGGCACCGATGAGCAAAGTGACCATCAAAGACATTGCGCGCACCGCGGGCGTGTCGCTGTCCACCGTGTCGCTGGCCCTGCGCGGCAGCCCGCGGGTAGCACCGGCGACGCGCCAGCGCATCCTCGACGTCGTCCAACGGCTGCAGTACACGTTGAACCCCGCCGGCCAGGCACTCAAGCGCGGTTTCAGCGACATGATCCTGTTCTGCTTTGCCGAAGACATGGACTTCGACCTGTTCCCGGTGGTCTACAAGGTCTTCGACGGCGTGCTCGCCGAAGCGGCGCGAGCGGGTCTGGAAGTGCTGTGGTCGCGACTCGACCGCTCGGACACGGCGCTGCAACGCACGGCCGCCTACCGGCCCTGCGGTGTCGTCGCCATCGGCCTGACTCCGGACAGCCTCGGACGCGTGCGCCGGTACAGCACCAACGTGGTGGTCATTGAACGCCCGGACGACTTGGCCGACCTCGACCTGGTCGGGGTCGACAACCTGGCCGTCGGGCGCCTGGCGGCGACTCGGATCACGGAAGCGGGACACCGCCGCGTGGCGTGCCTGACCGGCAAGGCCGGCGGGCGGCGCGAGGCGGAACGCGTCGACGGCTGCCTGCAGGTCCTGCGTGAGGCGGGGGTGCGCAGCCCGGAGAAGGCGGTGCTGACCGTCGACGCCTACCGGGCGGAGGCCGGCCAGCGCGCCGCCGCCGCGGTGCTCGCGCGCAGGTCGCGGCCGACGGCTGTTTTCGTGGCCGCCGGCGACCCGGTCGCCTGCGGACTCGTTCAGGGCCTGACCGAGCGCGGACTCCGCATTCCTGCCGACATGTCCGTGGTCGGGTTCGACGGCACCGTCGCGGCGTACTGCGCGCCGGTGCTCGCGACGGTGGCTCAACCCCTGCGCGAGTTCGGCGCCGTCGCGGTCCGTATCCTGATCCAGAAACGCGACGGCGTCCTGGTCGGCATGCCGCAGCGCGTCATCCTGCCCCCGTCCTGGTCCCCGGGCGCGTCCCTGGCTAAGCCACCGGGTTCTGCCTGACGAGGGGCGAGGGACGGGTGTCGAGGGGCGAAGGAGGAACTCCAGTTCTTCGCCAACTCCCGTCCCCATGCCGCGCCCAATGCTGCTACGGTCTTCCTGTTCTGCGTGTCCGCCGCCCGCGGACGGGGGATAAGGGAAGAGAGGGGACGAAGTGCGGTGTAGTAGCCAAATGAACCCGTTCACCTGCCACACGAGGTGGCAGGGGTCTATGCTCCACCCTTTGCTGACGCATTACCTCCCGAATCCCGCCCCGTGCTTGACAGGTTCCCTGATCCGGTGTAGAATATAATCGAAACGTTTCGATCAAGGGTGGCAAGAAGGCCCGGGGCGCGGTGCACCTGGGCAGGGTCTGACACACAACGGAGGTGGTTATGCTCAGTCTCAGTTTCATGTTCATGGGCAATCGTCGGTTCTCGTACATGAGCGACAAGCGGTTCATCGTGGAGCGCGGGTACCTGCCGCTGCTGGAGGCGATGCGCGCCTATCCGCAGGTGCGCGCCGACATCTGTCCGTCGGGGTACTCGACGCTGAAATGGCTGGAAGAGTCGCCGGAAGTCGTCGACGCCATTCGCCGCGGTATCGCCGAAGGGCGGCTGGCCAACTCGACCAATGGCTTCGAGCATGTGTATCTGCCGACCATTTCCATGCGCGTTCAGGAGATGCTGATCCGCAAAGGGGTGGAGGTGGATCGGTGCGTGTACGGGCGGCAGCCGGGCGGGTTCTGGGCCTCGGACTGCGCCTGGGACTCGACGGTGATCAAGCCGTTGGTCGAGAACGGGGTGCGCTGGGCCTACTCCAGCGGCTGGCTCGAGCACAGCAACCCGGGCGGGCCCTATTACACCGACTGGCGCCAACTCGATCTTTTCCAACCGACGTTTGTCCGCGGTCCGGCCGGCACACGCCTGCCCGTGATCCACTCACACCCGACCAATTACGACATCCTGCTGGAAGAAGGCGCGGGTCCTTGGGCGCTGTCGTACGAGACGTTGCTCGCGACGCTGCGCGAGCGGGCGGCTAGCGGCAACGACGGCCTGTTCCTGATCGCCATGGACTTCGAGTGTCTGGCGGTATTGGAGTGCGAGCAGTGGCGCGACAAGAAGCGGAAGCCGTTCAGCCGTCTCTTGGACGACCTGTCCGCGTTGCCGGGCGCGCAGTTCGAGTTTGTCGATGAGTACCTGACTCGGCACCCGCCGGAGGCGACGGTCTGTCTGCGCGAGTATCCGCCGTTCGATTCCAAGAGCTGGGAGAGCGGCTGCAAGAAGCTGGACACCACCTGTCGCCAGGCCGAGGCCTTGATCGTGGAGATCGAGGACTGGCTCGCCGCCTGTCCGGAACTGGCGACGCCGGCGGTCGCGGCGCGCCTCGATACGCTCTGGGAGCGACTCCTGCTGTCGCTGCAGAGCGAACCGCGTATGACCGGATACGGGTTCCAGTGGGACCGGACGGACAACAGGAATCAGTGCCGCGACCACTGCCTGATCTACCCGCCCGACGAGATGGTGCTGGAGGCGATCAACGACGCCCTGGCCGCCTGGGAAGGCGCGCGCGCCTTGAAACGGCAGTTGCTGCCGCAGGTGCTCCGCGCCGGGTGCGCGGCGTGAGAGTGCGGGTCGCGCACCCGTCCAGGACGGCAATCCGGTCTGCGGCGCGCCGTTCCGTTGAGTCACCGCGAGGATCCTGCGTGGTGAGGAATCTGCGGTCTACAGCGCGTTCAGCCAGCCGTCGGCCAGCCGGGCGCCGTAGACCTGGGCGTGGCCGTCCCGCGTCGAGTTGAAGATAAGCCAGCGGTTGTCCGCGGTCAGGTACGGGTGCGTGTGCGATGACTGGTCCTTCGTGACCACGGAGCGGCTGCAGACGGCGCGCTTGTACGCGCCGCTGGCAAAGCTGCCGATGTAGATGGGCACACCCTCGCCGCCCGTGTCGGCGATCCAGTACTTGCCATCGCGCGAGACGCTCACGTGCCCGAAACGCATGTTGCCCGGCGCCACCGCTTTGGCCGCGGTATCGCCGACCTGGCTGGTCCAGATAGCGCCGTCCTTGTCGGAGGCAAATCCGCAGGAGAAGAAGATGCGCGCCGTGTCGCCGATCCAGGCCTCGTGGCCGGTCGGCCGCGGCGTGTGGGGCTGGTCGGCCGGGAACATCTTGGCCTCGCCGCCGATCTCCAGTTCGCCCAGCAGTACCTGCTTGACCTCGGGGTACTGGTTGAGCTGGATCAGCACGCGGTTGCGGCCATCGCGCGAGAACTGTTCGTGCTTGGCATGGTAGCCGGGCTTGTCCAGGAGCAGGCTCCAGACGCCCGTCTGCAAATCCAGGACGTGCACCCTGGCCGGTGGCCCGGCCGGCGGCGTGACACTCACCGCGTAGTAGCGGTTGTCCGGCGACACGGTGCCGTAACTGAAGCTGCCCATTTCGGCCGGCAGCGGACAGACGTCCTGCACCTGCAGCGTGTCGAAACTGCAGCGGCGCAGCAGCAGCTTGCCGTCCACTTTCTGGTTCCACCACATCTCCGCGCCCCAGGCATGGAAGGCTGGGAACGGTGTCGCGCCCTCGAGAATGTCGTGGCGCGCCCCATCCGTCAGATCAATGACGCTCAGGCCACTGGGCCGGGTCTCTTTCTTGAAATAGCGAATCACGATCCGCCGTCCGGTCGCGTCACCGTAAGGCTGTTCGCCGTAGATGTCGTCGGCAGGCCGCTCATCCGCACCGAGACAGTAGACCTGTACGCCCGTCTCGGGATCTGTCTCCAACGGTTCAGTTGGCATTTGTGCGCCTCCTGTGCCAGGGGTGAAAACGGCCAAGAGCATGAGCAGAGATGCGTTCTTCATGATGCCCCCGTTCTGTGCCGCCGTTTTCATACGCACGAAGAAGATAGGCGGTGCCGTCCGCGTGTACAAGTGCCGGGGCAATTGTGATACCTCCGCGCCGCCGAGCGGCAGACCACTCGATCATGTTCAACTGCTACTCCGGCGTCTCCGTCTGAGTTCCGCACTTCAGGCGGAAGTGGCAGCGAGGCTTCAGCGAGCGGCGGACGGCGCTGCCAACCGCGCATGTGCCGACGCGCCAGAACTCGCGCCGCCACGTGCGCTCCTCGAGGGTAGCATGGGAGTCAGGTGGAGGGCTGGGGGCACGGGGACGGATGGGCAAAGTGGCGGGATCGTCGAGGTCCCGCGGGTGTCGGACCGAGACGGTCCGACCACTTTGGGCGTGGGCCCTGGTCGATCCTTGACTTCGATGTCACCGCCACCTCGGCCTCCCATGTTACTCGCAGGGCCCGGGGACACGCGAAAGCGTGAACTCTAACGGGCGTCGTCCGGGCGGCTGTGGCTAGAGTTCGTGCTCTAGCATGTCCCGGCGGGGCGAGTAACACCCGCATATGACCGGGCGGTCCGCCGCCCGGGGGTCGCTGACGCAGCACGTGCGTGCCCCCGCGATCCTTGCAGTCCTGGCGACGGCGGCCATATTGGCATCGAAGGGTTGGGCAACGCTTTCCATCCGAATCGGGTCTGGCGTGAACGGCCCACAGGAGGTCACAGCACATGAACAGGTTCACCATCGCAGCCCTCGCCGGGTCGGTCCTTCTGGCGGCATCGCTTTTGGCGCAGGCACCGGCCGTGCCGCCTGCCGTGACGCCCTACAAGCCCGGGCCCGTGCCGCCAAACGGGGACCTGCGCTACTGCATTCACTACCGCGAGGTGACCCCGGACTTCATCGAGTTCCTGCGCCAGGCGCGGATCAACTTCCTGCACTGGCACGGCCCGTTCCACGGGTATACGGGCATGCCGGCCCGCACCGAACTCGAGAAGATGACGGCCCGCACGCGCAAGACGATCGACGAGGTGCATGCGGCCGGCGCTGCCTGCATTCTCTACATCGGGCCGTGCTTCAGTTACGGCGACAAGGACAAGCGCACCATCCTGTTCGACTTCTACGACAAGCGCTGGCAGGAGTACACGGACTACTTCGGGCCCAAGCCCGGCGACCTGCTCGAGATGGCGCAGTGCGACGCCAAAGGCACGCCGCGGCCCTACTCGTACGGCGGCCAGGACGGGTACCACCTGTGCGTGAACAGCCCCGGCGTGCGGCAGTACACCAAGGGCCTGATCCGCATGATCTGCGAGGCGGGCGGCGATGGCAGTTTCTACGACGGCCCGTACGTCAGCCAAGGCAACTGCTACTGCAAGTGGTGCCGCGAGCGGTTCCGCACCTGGCTCAAGGAGACCTACACGCCGGACGAACTGCGCCAGCATTTCGACGTCACCGACCCGGCAACTGCCGAGCCGCCGCTGGACAGCAAAGGCCGGCTCTGGCTGGCCTGGCGCAAGTTCGGGACTTGGTCGCTACTCGACTTCCTCAAGGACACCAAGGCGTACGCGCGAACGCTGAACCCGAACTACATCATGACCGCCAACTACTGCATGTGGTCGGGCGAACCGTTCGGCCCGCAGGTCGGCAGCGCCGAAAACATCGAACTGTGGAGCCAGGCCATTGACGTCATCTTCGACGAGGCCAAGTACGGCGCCGGGCCGCACATGAACCAAGGCGTGAAGAACAGCAACAGCCTCGACTACCGGTACCTGCTCGCCGCTGCGCACGGCAAGCCGGTCGCCCTGCTCAAGACCGCGCCGGACGGCAACGTCCCGGACGCACGCCCGAACCTGACCCGGCTGGCGATCGCCGAAGGCGCGGCACAGGGCGCCACGTGGCAGTTCCACTACATTCAGCCGCCCGCCAGCGCCGCCGCCATCGAGTACGACGCGTTCCTGGCCGAGCACGCCAGTGTGCTCACCCGCGCCCGGCCCTGGAGCCCGGTCGCCGTCTGGGCCTCTCTGCAGCAGGCCTACGCGGGACTGACGAGCTACCCGCCGGGCGTGTCGCGGTTCCTCGCGGACCAGCACATTCCGCACACGTTCCTGATCGACGAGGACATCGAGAAAGGCATTGCGCCGCCGTGCGAAGTGCTTATCCTGCCCCAGGTCGCGATGATCTCCGATGCGCAGATCGCCATGCTGCTGAAGTTCGTCGAGAACGGCGGTGGCCTGATCCTGCTCGGCCCGTGCGGCACGCACGACGCCTGGGGCCAGGTCCGTGCCGAGTCGGCGCTGCGCCGTGCGGCGGGCGTGGAGGTCGACTGGCCCAAGACGCCGCAACGTCGCGAGTCCGGCAACGGCCGCATCGCCTGTTTGCCGGCGGTGTCTCTGCCGGGCTCGGCCAACGCGGGGCTGTCGCCGGCGCAGGAGGCGGGGCTGGCCGCACTGCCCGAGCTCATCGAGTGGGCGGGCGGGCATGGACTGCCGGCCAGTGTCGGCGCCGATTCGAGCATCGAGGTCACGACGGCATTCGATGGCGCCCAAACGATGCTGGTCCAACTCGTCAACTACAACGTGGACCTGAACGGCCGCGTGAAGCCGGCTGTCAACATCCCAGTCAAAGTGCGACTGCCGCCCTGCACGGCGGTCGACAATGCCTATCTGCTGTCGCCCGACGACGGCACGAAGAAAGCTCTGTTGCCGGTCGTGTTTCGGGCGGGCAAGGCCGCGGGCATGCCGCCGTGCTGGATGCTGGCACCGGGATCCGATGCCTGCGCAAATATCGAGGTGCCTCGACTCGAGATATACGACCTGGTTGAGCTCCAGTTGAAGACTGTCGCTGCGTTGCCTGCGAATCTGCCGCGCATCGTGGTTGCCCGCACCGGCGAAGCCGCGCCCGGCGGCCAGGTCACGCTCGCACTGTCCCTGTCGCGCCCGGCCGAAGCGCGCTGGGCCGTGGAAGCACCACCCGAGTGGCAGGTGAAACTGACCCCTGGCGAGAACGGCGCGGCCACTTGCGTGGTGGGCGTGCCGGCGACCGCGCACCAGTACAACCATAGCCTGGTCGTGTCCGCCGTACTCTCGGACAACCATAAGCTGACGGACCACGTCTGGGTCGATGTCGCCGCGCCGCTCCACGTCGAGTTGCGCGCGCCGCCGCACGCCGATGCGCTCAGCGGCCAGACCCGGTTCGATGCGGTCCTGCACAACCGCCTGGCCAAGCCGCTCACGGCGCAGTTCTCGGTCACGGCGCCCGACGGCTGGACTGCGGACACCGCACCCCGTCAGGTCGAACTGCCGGCATCCGAGGCGCAGTCGGTCACGTTCTGGCTGCGCGCCCCGGCAGCGCCGAAGCCCGGCGTGTACGAAGTCAGCGTCGACGTCGCGGCCGGCGCTGCGGGGTCCGCACGCGCCGCTGCGGGGTTCGCAGTGCTCGCGGACTTCCAGGCACTGCGCTGTCCGCGCGCGACCGAGCCGCCGAAGCTCGACGGCAAGCTCGACGACAAGTGCTGGACGGGCGAGCCGGCGGTCAAGCAGTTCCTGCGCAACGACGGCAAAGGCCCGGCCAAGCAGCAGACGCGTGCCTGGCTCGCGTACGACGACAAGAAGCTCTACGTCGCCATGGAGTGCATCGAGGGCGAACCGGGCACCATCATTGCGCTGGTGACCAACGACGGCGGCGAGGTCTGGCGCGATGACTCGGTCGAGGTCTTCCTCGACCAGGCGCACACGCACCAGAACGCCGCGCACTACGTGGCCAACGTCCTGGGACGCCGGAACCCGGCGAGCGGCTGGGATGCGGTCGCGGTGCGCACGGACGTCGGCTGGACCATTGAAATGGCGCTCCCGCTCGGCAGTGTGGCGCCGAAGCCGGGCGACATGATCGGGCTGAACCTGTGCCGCACGCGCCCGGCCCGGCCGCAGAACGAGCCGGAGTTCAGTTCCTGGGTCTTCACCGGCTCGAGCTTCCACCAGCCCGCCAAGTTCGGGCATCTGGTGTTCGGGGAGTAGGCGCGATGGTGCGGGCGCGTGGCGTGGCCAGTCCCGGCGGGACAGCTCAGTCCGGACAGATCAGACGCACGGTTGGAAAGTAGGTTCGGAACCGGGCCGTATCGCGTGTGAGAACGGGCAGCCCTGTCGCTTCAGCATGCCCCCCAACGAAGAAGTCGGGCAGAACCGACTCCTTGGCGCCCCCGCGGGACTTGTACACAGCGAAGGCCTTGGCAGCCCTGAACAGCCCCGGGCGCGGGACATCCTGGTAAGACAGGCCAAACTCCTTGACCAGATCGTCCACCCCCTCAACCGCAGGGAAACCGAAGCACAACTCCGCATAGATGACCGGGTTGATGACCAACCCATCGGCCGCATTCGCGTCAAGCTGGCGAATGGACCAGTTTGCCCAGTCAGGATCGTCCGTGACAACATCGATGATGATGTTCGTGTCAACGAGAACTGGCATCAGTCGCCTCGCGTTGCCTTCATCCACTGGTCGGTCGTCAACCTGCCCGCGAGGATGCCGCGCATACTCTCGAACTTCGTCCGGCCCGCTTTTCTGGCCTGCCCGGCCTTGACGAGCACGACCAACCCCTTGCGGATCTGGAAATCAACGTCGGCGTGCGGCTGAATGCCCAAGTATCCCCTGATCCGGGCCGGTATCGTGACTTGTCCTTTGGTGGTTACTCTCATGGTAATACCTTACCAGTAATACCTACTGCTGTCAAGGAGGATCGACGGGGAGATCAACTGGATCGGCGGGGACGACGGGCACAGCTTTTCGTTCGTGTCGAGAACCCCAACCAGGGTTTCAGTTCGGTCAAACTGATTCCAGGTGCGTGTCCTTCCGCGGACTTCGCCGCACGCAGGAGCCGAAGATCCCTGTAGTCCTCCAGTTCCGCGATGGGACGGCTGAACTCGTCGTAGGGCAACACAGCGAACTGCTTCTTCCCACGACGTTCCAGAATCCGTGGATGCACAGCAACCATGCGAGTCGATTCCCGTTCATTTCTGAATCCGTGTGTGCTGTCCTGTTATCGCGTCCGAAGGGCGTTGTGGCCAAACGGCTTGACCTGTTGGAGTGACAAAGTAGATGATGCCAGCAGTGTAGTGTGCGCAGAGCGCCGCGAAACCGCCACCAGCGGGATTGAACGTGGCCTCTTCCATTAGGTGCTCTGCGAAAGCCTTTGCGTCATTGAAACGGATTCGATTCCCGATCGCATGCAGAATGACTCCGGCGAAGAGGAGAACAGCGCCGAGGGGCCAGCAGAACCAGACTGTGGCGAGACCAGCAAGGATCCCAACCAAGCCCGCTCCTTTCCATGGTTGGTACCGCCGGTACTTGGGGAAATTGTGGGCTAAGAAGAAGGGATCCACGTGCAGCGGCAGATGGCGTCTGGAGATCAGGCCTGCGAAGTCCTGCCAATGCTCAAAGAAGTCCTGTGCAGCCGTGATCGCAGACTGGTTCAAAGGTCTACCGAACGTGGCGGCAATTTGCTGCTCGAAATCGGAAAGGGATTCCACAACTACCTCCCTCACCTGTTACTGGTCCAGCGCCAACCATCGTGGGCGGAGCGGATAGCAATGTCGCATGCATGGCCTAGTTAGGCAATGCCATTCCTTCTTCCTACGCAACGCTCGCCCCCAACTTGCTTGTCAGGATGCATTCGGCGATATCCTCGGCGACCGTGATTGCCTCTGGCACGAGTTGGTCTCCGAAAATGAGGAAGTCGTCACGTGAGATCTCCGCAATATCGGGGCTGTCTATGCGCTTCACGGCGGCACGAACATCCTCGGGTTTACGGTCGCCAGCAACGCTTCCTCCCGAATGCACTACGCAGTTCCTGAGCACGATCAGGTCGTCAAACCTATCCACGCTGGCTTGAACAGACTGACAATCCACTCCAGCCATGTCGCGCAATGCAAGGAGATTCTTCTTGAGCCAACGACCTTCTCGTTTCTTCAGCTCCGCATCGTATTGAGGCACCAGGAGTGAGCCCATCGATTTCAGCGCCTCCTCAAGGAAGGAGCACACGGCGCTGAGCATGCAAGTCCTGAACGTATTCGCGAGAACGTATTCGAGATGGAAAACGACGCGACCAAGTTCTGGGTCATCTCTCTTGTAGACCCCTTCGTCTACTTTGCGGCAGAACTCGGCTTCGTCTTCCGAGACCCGCCGCTCCAAGTCGGCGTTGCAGTACTCCAACCGCTCAAGTCTCCTCCGCAAGTAATTCGCCAACTCAACGGCCGAACTGGCAGGCTGCATGCTGTCCATCTCCCTGGGTCGAGCATCCGATCCTGACGAATAATCTCGCAGTCTGGGGAAGTGTGGCGTCCAAGACCAAACCGGAATCCACCCGCGTCCCCCGTGGCGTCGACATCGATTCTACAGCCGTGCAACGCAGAACGCAAGTTGGGAACCACTCTACCATGAAGGGCCTGGCGCGGCCCGGGGCCGCGCCAAGTCCTTCATGGTCGCATCGCGATTTACTTCGCCGGGTCGAGGTCCGCGGCGAACTCCGCAGTGCGTTGGCGGAAGCAGTTGAGCGCGTCGGCATTGCGCAGGCCGTGCAGGTCCCAGATAGCGAGGCGGAAGGCGCGTGTTACCGCCGGGTACTCGAGGCGCGTGCCCACGACGTACGGCTGCAGATCGACCGCGACGCCGCTGACCTGCGCGGGAACGAACATCAGGGCGCACGGGCCTTCGGCCTTGTCGTGCGGCACGTCGTAGGTGCGATCGTAGTAGAGACACCAACGCTCCGTTGCCGGATCGAGCTTCACACTCTGCGTGTGCTGCACCTCGCGCGACGACGTGGCCAGCCACCGGTCCAGGTCTTTCCAGTCGCCGCTGCCGGCGCTGGGTATGCACCAGAGCTTGACCTCGAGTTTCTCCACCGCACCTTTCGGCTCGACCGCCCCGTCAATGACCAGCGCGCCGGACTTGGTCAGGTCGAACGTGAGCGTCACGGTGGCGGGTGTGGCGTCCCAACGGCCGACAATGCGTTCGTGGCCGGTGGCGTCCTTGTCGACGCGGAACTCCGCCTTGCAGGTGTCGAGCGAGACACCGTTGACCTCGACGTCGAGGAAGCCGGCGTCGTACCAGTTCCGGTAGCTGGGCGCGCGCTTGCCGAGTCCGGCGCCGAAATGCCACTGGCAGCGGCGGAACTGCCCAGTCGGTTCCTCGTGGATCGCGTACCGCAGCGCGTAGGCGTCGAGAAAGCCGCGGATCGTCAGGTCGGCTTGGTGCCGGACACCGGTGCCGTCGGGATTGGTGCTGAACGGTGTGACGGTGACCCCGACACGGCCGGTGCGGCCTTGGTCCAATGCGCGTTCCAGCAGCGTCACGTCGCCCTCGAGTCGCGCCAGGGTCGCCTTCAGCGGCGCAGGGGGCAGTAGTGCGGGTCGCGGACGGGTTGCCGCCGTCCGGTCGCGGATCAGGTTGAACTGCTGCCTGGCGGTCGTGGCCGATGCCGCCAGTGCGGCGAGTTCCGTGTCCTGCGTCGTGCCGCCCGGTGCGGCGAGGGGATGCCGATCCCCGGCGAACCGGTAAGCCCAGGTCCGTGCTTCCCTCTCGAGTGCGGCGTACGGTTCGTACGTGCCCGGGCCCAGCAGCGCCTCGATGACGATCCGCTCCGTGGCATCCGGGGCGTACTGCGCCGGGTTCCAGCAGTACGCGCCCCAGACGGCGAAAGTCAGGTCGCCGCCGGCACAGAGCCAAACGTGTTTGGTGCGGTCCGGCAGGCTGCGCAGGTCCGCGAGTGTTTCAGCGCTGGTGAGCGGGCCTTCGCCCGACTTCCACTCGGCGCCGTACCAGCCCCAGGCGACCTGTGGCGCGCCGCCCCACAGGCCCAGCGCCTTGACCGCTTCGGAAATGCCCGGCAGCCCGTAGCAGCCGTTCTGCCACCAGACGAAGTTGCGCAGGCCCGCTTTCTCGGCGGCTGCGACTTCCGCCGGCGAGAACGGGCAGAAGTACTGCTGCACCGTGGCGAACTCCGCGCCCTGTGCGAACTTCGCATAATAGGCAACGCCGTCCAGCTTGCCGCTGCAGCACTTCTCCCAGCCGCGGAAGTACGGCGTGGGACAGGCTAGCAGGCGTGTGATTCCGTGCTTGGCCGCCACCGCGGCCATCTTGCGGATCCAGGCGTTCTGGACCCCAGCCAGGTCACCGAACGCGGTCTTGCACGCGGCGCACGTCGCGGTGTGGCAGACGGTGCTGTCTACGATGTCGTCGAACAGGAAGACCAGCGCGTGGCAGCCGCGCGCCGCGAACTGCTCGAGCTGTCCCTCGATCAGCGCCACATCAGCGGCGTTGGAGGGGCACAGTTCGCGTTTCAGGTGCTTCTCGGTGCGCCAGTTCGAGAGGCAGCCGAAAAGCGTGATGCCGCGCCGGTCGCACTCGCGGACCAAGTCGGCAACCACGTCGGGAACTTCGAGTTGGCCCTGGTCGGCGTACATCTCGTAATACCCGGTGTTCAGCCGGCAGCGCGTCATCCAGTCCAGGTTGGCAATGCCGGCGGGTGTCACGTCGCGCGAGCAGCCGGTATAGGCACGGGTGATCATCACGGGCGCGTCCTGGATCTCGACCGGGACCGGCAGCCCGAGCCCGTCGTCGCGCCGCTCGAAGAGTTGCTCCAACGTGAGACTGCCGAGAGGGTACCGGATGCGTCAACGCCTTGGACAATGGCCAGCGGCCGGCCCTCGACCGCGGTGACGCGGAGTGTGTAGCCTTCCGGCGCTGCCGTCGCGGGCATTGCGGGGAGCGGTTCTTTCAGCAGCTTCGCCACCAGCTCCCAGAGTGCGGGGTTTGCACCCGCCTGACCCAGCACGACCGTTGCGGAGTCCGCACCCGGTTCGCCCGGCCGTGCTAGTTTTGCCTGACACTGGGACCGCTCCGCCAGGTCGCGGACCAATGTCTCGGCCGCATAGAGTTCGGTCGGTGACGCGTTTTCGCCCACGGCAATGACGACTTCAGCCGGCAGCGGCAGGCGCTGCTCGCCCACCGCGCACTGCTGCGGCGCCGGGAAGAGTGCGGGTGCCGCGGACGCTGCGCCGGTCGCGAGCAGCGACACCAGTGCGAGACCCGCAAACGCCACGGTAGCCTGTGTGCAAGCGATGTGTCTCATGAGTCCTATGAGTCGCATGGGGCCTATCTGTCCTATGGGTCTTATGAGTGGAATGGGACGCAGGGGACATATGGGACGTATGAGTTACCGCGCCGTCTACTTCAGCCCGGCGGTTTTCCAGATGGCGTTCAGGTTTCCGGCGGTGATGCGGGCGGCCTCGGCGGCCGGCAGGGTCGGCAGCGTCTTGCTGAACGGTTCCGAGACCACGGGTGCGTCGCAGCCGATCTGGGCGAGCGCGCGCAGGAACGTGCCGATGTCGATCGTGCCGGTCTCGCCGGGCAGGGCTCGCTGGTTGTCGACCTGGTCCTCGACCGCCACGCCTTTCGGCGCGTCGTTGACGTGCACCAGGACGACCTGCTTCGCCTTGAGCCGGGTGAGGTCCTCGACTGTGCCGCGCGACGTGTACCAGTGGAACGAGTCGACGAGCAACCCCATGTTCGGCGTGTCGATGGCGTCACAGAGTTCGAGCATGCCGGGCAGGTTCCAGATGAACTCGTACTTGCGCGTTTTGCGGATCGTGGCCGGGCCGACGAACTCGAGGCCGAAACTGATCCCATGGTCATTAAGGATTTGCGCCACCTGGCGCAGACGTCGGGCGTGCTGCTTGAAGTTATCCGCAAACGTCAGTTCATCCGATGCGGGCATGATCCAGGTGGCGCAGCGCGTGCAACCGCAGGCGGCGGCGAGCTTGGCGCTTTCGGGCAACGTGGCCAGGCCTTTCTTGAACGTCTCCTCGTCCTTGCGGAAGTCCGGGCACGGTACGCCGGTCCCCATCTTGAGCCCGGCCTTGGCATAGATCTCCTGCACTTTTCCGGCGCCCATCTGCTTGGCGGCGTCCAGATACAGGTCCAGTCCTTGGAATCCATTGTCTTTCGCCAGTTTCACGGCCTCTTCGAATCCAGCCTTAATGCCGACCGCGCCGGGACACAGGTTCTTGAACATGGTGGGACTCCTTGGGTTGAGGGTAGGGGTGTTCAGGTTTCAGGTTACAGGTTTCAGGTTTCAGGTTTCAGGTGCCCGGGGGGGCACTCCGCGTATCAGGGGAGGGCGTCAACCCATGGCGTTAGTCTGCGAGACTCCCCATTTCCACCGCTCGAAGCATGTCTCCGTTGGGACTCCTGAAACCCGAAACCTCAAGTCCATCGATCGGTGTGTCCAGCCATCACCATAGCACAACGGGCGTGGCGGGCAATGTGCGCGTCTGGTGTCGATCAGGGGGCGGGGGTGACGGTGACGTCGTCGAGCCACATCGTGCCGGTGGCGCCGTTGATACCGAGCCGGACCCGGATGTCCTGCGCGTCGGCGGGGACGTCGAACACGGTCTCGACGCGTTGCCAGTCGAACGTGCCGAGGAGTTCCGCCGGCGCGTGGTGGTACGCGATCTTGTCGGCTGTGTCGCGGAACTCGAACTCGACGATCCCGGTTTTCCAGGGCTTGTCGCCCTGGACCAGGTTCTCGCCCTTCACCCAAACGTTCAGGCGCAGTTTGCGGCGTGTGGCCAGGGACGGCGGCAGGCGTTGGCGCACCAGCGTGTACTCGCCAGTCGTGTTGGCGATGCGCATGCTGGCGGCGCCGCCGTGGGCGGTGCTCCGGTCAATGGTCGCACCGCGTGGCAGTTCCCACTGGCGCTGTGCGGCGGCGGGCGTAAGGAACGGAACACTCTGCCCCGAAACCAGTGTCCGCAGTGATTCGCCGCCGGCCTCGAACGACGGATTGGCGATCCCTTCCGACTCCGGCTCGCGGTGCCAGGCGATGTCTGGCGCCGCAGCCGGAGCCGCACCACCGGCGGTGATGCTCATGCTGGCCTGGTACCACTGGCCTGTGCGCACATTGCGGTCGGACTCGTCGAGCCAGGCGAGGTAGAGGCGATCACCGTGCGTAAACACGTTGTGCAGCGGCTCGGGCGCGTCCATCTGGAGGTCTCCGAGTGTGAGTAGTCCAGTCCCGTCTGCGCCGGCCATGACGAGGGTGTCCGGGACCGGTCGGCCTTCGAGCTTGGCGGTTTCGCCGGTTCGGTTCTTGCGGTCGAACAAGCCTTGCGCGATCTCGGTTCCGCTACGCAGGAATCGCGCGGTCTTCCAGTCCGGACTGGAAGCACACCAAGCCAGGAACGCGGTGTCGCCCTTCACGTTGCCCTCGCACATGACGCTCCAGCGCACGCGGAAGCTCGGACTCCCGTCGAATGCGTAGTCCGTGACGATCCAGACGGGCGGCCTGAGGATGCCGAACCGGTACTCGTCACGGAGCATGCCTGCGAAACGCAGGCGCACCGTGTCGCCTTCGCACCAGGCGCGGGCGCCGGTCTCCCCGTCCATTGACGCTGCGGCATGATTACGTTCCCAATCGTCCTTTGCGGTGAAGCCCTTGTCCGTGTAGACATCCTGTTCGCGCAGGACCAGGCGTGGTTCGGGTTGCCTGGCCCAGAGTTCGCGGATCACGCCGCCGGTGCGTCGGAGCACGACGCGGTAGTGCGGGTTCTCGATCGCCCAGTCCAGGCTGGTGTGTGTGAGTGTCACGTCGCCGCTGCGGACCGCTTCGGGAGCGGTAGGGTTCGGTTCCGCGGCCGTGACGGGCCGCAGGTTCAGGGTGAAGCGTGCCGGGCGCTCCGGCGCGGGTGCCGCGAGCGGACCGGCCCAGTGCCAGAAGAACGCCGCGTGCCACCCGGCACGCTCGCCCAGCCGGTCCAGCACCATGGCATTGGTCAGGTCACTGTGCAGGACGTTGTCGACCGCGATCTCGAGGCCCGTTCCGGTCGGCGGGAAGGCGCGGAGGCACGGCGCGTTTGAGGCAAGCGGCTGGGTTTCCGCCTGCCAGGCGACCGGTGTGCCCTGGTTGCGGTAATAGACGCTGCCGGCACCCGGTTGGCCTTGGGTGTGACAGGTCGCGAATTCGTCGTCCAGCAGACCCTCGACCGTGTTGACTTGGTAGCGCGCCGTGGGAATGGCGGCAGGAAAGACAAGGCCGACGCGCGATCCCGGCGTGTTCGCGTCGAGTTCTGCGGTGACACTCACGCGGTCGGGCAGGCAGCGGTAGGCGAGCTGGACCCCGCCCGTGTCGCCGAGCGGCAGACGGGCGCGGATGGCGAGCCCGTCTGCGGTCGGTTCGGTGTCCAGTGCGACGTTGCCGAGGCGCGGCGTGTCGGCGTCCAGCAGGATGTCCGCGGCGCCGAGCAGTTCCGCGCCGGTCGCGTCGGTCATGGCTCGCGGCAGTCCGGTATGCGCATCGACGGTGAGGCGATAGGTGGCGGTGGTGACGAGCAGCGCATCGTCGGTTCGGGTCAGCACCGGTACGGCGGCGGGGCGGGCCTCTGGCGTCGGCGCCGGGGTCGGCGCGACCGGGACGGGGCACGGTTCACCGACGGGCCGCCAGGTCAGTATGGCGGTGTCCCAGGGCGGGAGGTTGAGCCGGACCTGGCTGAAGTCGGCCGCGTTGCCGTCGCCCAGGCGTTCGCCCGTGAAGGCGTTCCACAAGGTCAGCCGCGTGTCGGCGGCCAGGCCCAATTGCGCCACGGGAATGTCCAGCACCGCATCAGCGGCGACGGCGTCCAGGTTGACCAGTCCGATGGCGGCGTGGCCGTCGAAGGTTCTGAGCACGGCGAAGACGGAGGGCGGATTCACGTTGACGGCTTGGTAGAAGGCATCGCCACGGCGCAGTTCCGGCAGCGCGTTGCGCACCGCGATCAGCCGCTGCAGGAACGGCCCTTCGCCGACGTCCGAGTCGTGGTAGATCATGGGCATGCCGTGGATGTAGAAACTGACTGCTGTCATGGCGCGGGTGGCCGCGACGCCGAGCCAACCGCGGGCGCGCACCGAGTCGTGACTCTCGACGTAGCGCATACGGAGCGTCCCGGGTGGTTCGGCCAGCTTCTGTTCCTCAAGCCACTGCGCCATACCGGAGACGAATTCGGCCGGCGCGCAATGGCGCATTTTCAGCAGTGCGTTGTGGCAGAACTGGAAGTCGTAGATCACGTCCGTTTCCTGCATGTAGGGCGCGAACTGTGTCTCGGCCAGGATGGCGCCCTCGCGCGGTTTGAGCTTCTTGACCGCCTGCCGGATGCTCCGGATCATCTGCATGCCGCCCTCGCGCACCGCGAGGCTGCCGCGCTCGTAGGGCAGGGGGGGCATGACGCCGCCAACCGCTTGGAGCGATTCCCGCCACCAGTCTTCGGGCACGTTGGCCGGGGTGCGGTCCAGCGTGGGAAAGCCCTGGCGCCGCCAGTTCACGATCTTGCTGCCGCTGCACGCATCGATGCGGTACCCGTCGATGTCATACTCGCGGACGAAGTACTCCGAGACCTGCCCCATGTAGGCCTGCCAGTTCGGGTCGCGGAAATCCCAGCACCAGTAGTTCAGCGCGTCGCCCTTCTCGTCGAACGCGAGCCAGAGTGGGCTGTTGCCGCGCAGTTGCCCGTTGGCCGGCGTGCCGCCGTGCGGCACGTTGTCCTGCCAGACCTTGATCCCGGCCTGGTGCGTCGAGCGGACCAGGTCGCGGTACTCGTCCGGTGTGCCCAGGCCGTCGGCGAGGCGGTAGTAGTCCCGCGGCCAGTAGCAGGACCGATCCTCGATGGGCAGGACCCAGACGGCGCCGAAGCCGAGCCGGGCAAGGCGCGGCAGCAGTTCGGCCTGCGCGGCCCTGAAGCCGCCGAGATCTTTGAAGCCGCTGCCGGTGGTGCCGCCCGGGTGGAACGCGTAGAGTGCTGCGTCGTGTACCCAGTCCGGCCGGTCGGACGGCGTCTGCAGGCCGATGTCGGCAAACCATGGCCACACGGCGTCGCGCAGCGTGCTGCCGGCGTCTGCGGGGCGGATTTCCATGTAGGCGGTGCCGATGTCCTGGCTGACGCTGGGCCAGGCCCAGCCCTGTGCGGTGAAGTAGGTGCTGACGCGTAGTGTGTCGCCCTGGGCCTGGATCGACACGCTGTTTCGGTCGCGTCTGCCGTCGCTGATGAAGAGCAGAGTGCGTTGCGGCGTTTGCTCGAGCAGGAGCGGCCATATGCCGTGGCTCATGCCTTCCCTGCGTGCGCCCGACTCCAGGTCCTCGCAGGCACCGCGGCTGTTCGGGTCGAAAACAGTCGCGGGGAACAGGTAGCGCCCGTGCCTGGGCAGGAAGGTGTGGAAGTTGAGGCCGTAGAATTGTGCCGGTTCCGTGCCGGTCGCCGGACGGTAGGTCAGGCGCAGCGACCGGGCCAGGCGGTCGGGCTTGCCGAGGGCGCCGAAGCGCAGCGTCTCTTCCAGTTCCCATGTTCCGGAAACCAGTGTCTGGACGAGTGTGCCCGTGTCGCCGTTCCAGTCGCGCCGTGCGAGTCGGAAGGCGCCGTCTTGGCTCAGCCAGCGATTGCCGTCGAGTTTCAGGTCTGCCGAGGCGGCGCCGGTCGGGTTTGCCGCCACCGTCTCGCCGTTCCAGGTCAGACTCAGCCAAGCGCCGGTGGCGGGGGCGAGTTGGAGTTCCCACGGACCGTGTTTCACCGCGCCCGTCTCTGCCGCCCGCAGGGCCCCTGGCAGGGCGAGCAACAGGGACACGCATCCAGTCAGCCAGTGTTTTCTCATCCTTGCTCCAACCTGTGCGTCCACGCGTCTCTGTCGGACCGGAAGACGAAGACCGCAGATTAAGACTTGAGACAAAGACCAGAGTCTGGGGGGTAGGTGCAGGCAGGTGTTCCGGGGCTTTGTCTCCGGTCTTCGTCTCCCATCTTTGTCTTTCGTCGTCGTCTTCCCACCCGATCCTTGCGCCTGGTGAGTTCCTCGCTGTAGTCGGCGCAAAGGTTCGGCGCGGTCGCGAGGGGCCGCCGTGACTTCACGCCCCGGCCGGTGCGTTCAGAATGGCGTCGATCTCGGCCAGTTCGGCCTCGGAGAACTCGAGTTGTTCGAGGGCCTTGAGGTTCTCGTCCAGTTGCGCAACCGAGCTGGCGCCGATCAGGGCCGTGGTCACGACCGGCAGGCGCAGGTCCCAGGCGATGGCCATTTGCGCGAGTGACTGGCCGCGTTTCTGGGCGATGGCGTTCAGCGCTCGGATCTTCGGGAGGTTCGACTGTACCTGGTCGGCCTTGAGGAACCCGTGCGCCTTGCCGGCGCGCGAATCGGCCGGGATGCCGTTCAGGTACCGGCTTGTGAGCTGGCCCTGCGCGAGGGGCGAGAACACGATGCAGCCGATACCCAGTTCCGCGAGCGCATCGGTCAGCCCCTCCTCGATCCAGCGCCCGAACATGTTGTAGGACGGCTGGTGGATCAGGCATGGCGTGCCGAGCTTGGCGAGGATGGCTGCCGCCTGGCGTGTCGGTTCCGGCCGGTACGAGGAGATGCCTGCGTACAGGGCCTTGCCCGAGCGCACGGCCTGGTCGAGCGCGTGCATGGTTTCTTCCAGCGGCGTGTCGGGGTCAAAGCGGTGCGAGTAGAAGATGTCGACGTACTCCAGGCCCATGCGCGTCAGGCTCTGGTCGAGGCTGGCGAGAAGGTTCTTGCGCGAGCCCCACTCGCCGTACGGCCCCGGCCACATGCGGAACCCGGCCTTGGTCGAGACGATGATCTCGTCGCGGTATGGCTGCAGGTCCTCGCGCAGAATGCGGCCGAAGTTCTTCTCGGCGGACCCGGGCGGCGGGCCGTAGTTGTTGGCCAGATCGAAGTGCGTGATGCCGCGGTCAAGGGCGCCGAGGACCACATCGCGGGCCGTGGCGTAGCAGTCGACGTCGCCGAAGTTGTGCCAGAGTCCCAGCGACAGGCGCGGCAGCATTAATCCGCTGCGACCACAGCGCCGGTATGGCATGGTTTGGTAGCGAGTGGGTGAAGCTGTGTAGCTCATTGGACTCCTGAATCCGGCTCGGGCCGGGGGTGTTCACGTGCGACCAGGTGCAGATGCCGTCTACGGTTCCACCCGAAATAGACATTCCCAACCCGTCAATGCCAAATCGTGGCGGGCCTTGGTCAGGGCTGTTTCAAGATCTGGCGCCGCGTCTCGGAAGGCCACGCCTCCGCGCATACCTGGTAGGGGCGGCCTGTCCTCAGGCCGCCCCCCCGGCGTGGGGACACGCCGGGGGTACTCGCAGCACGCGACGGTCACGAATCTCGAAACAGCCCTGGGCCGTGGTTGCGACCCGAAGGCCTCCCGACTTGGGGCCGTTGCCGCCCCACGGACGGGATCCACCGTTGGTCGTGCCGCCTTCAGGACCTGTCGTTTTTGTGTGGCAGCAGGCCTTCCAAAGTGGAGGGAGCGGCTCGCTCCCGCATGCCGGACCGAGCCGGTCCGGCCACTTTGGGCGGGGTTGCGCATTGTGCTGAGGTGGCTAAATCGACACGCCCTTCATGCGGCCCGGAAAGCGCGTCGGTTTACGCTGCAGGTGCGCTCCGGCACGTCAGCGCCCGAATCCGGACCGCGCAAACGCGGGACTACGCGCCTGGGCCACGCCGTGTCCTGACCTCGGTTGTCATTTGGTGCGACTCTTTCGCTCTGCGGTTCCACCTCTGCCGGTCCCATGATTTTGCCATCCATGATTTTGCCACCGGTTACCGTTCTCCGCCGTCATCTTTTCGGAGACAGCGGCAGTTCCCGCGCGGCCCCGGTTGAGTCTGCGCGTCGGTGCGGTACATTGCGGGGAGTTCATAAAGAAGGGGCGCCACGTGACTCGACGCAGCATCATCATTGGCCTGGCGGGCGTTGTCTTCATCAGCGCCTTCTGCTACTTTTTCGACGAAGTCATTCGGCAGGGGGCGTTCATCTCCTCCCTGATGCCGGTGGCAGTCTACGGCGCACTGATCCTGTTCCTGTTCTTCCTGTACCCGCTCCTGAACCGCATGGGACAGCGCCTGCGCTTCTCCGGTCCTGAGATCGCGTTTGTCCTCTGCATCCTGCTGCTCTCGAGCGGCATTCCTGGCCTCGGGCTAGTCCAGTACCTGCCCACCGCTGTGATGTTCCCGCACCACGATGTGCGGGTCCGGGCGGGGTGGGCCAGCGAGGACGTCGTTTCGATCGCGCCCAAGCAGATGCTGGCCGACGTCAAAGGCGACGAGAGCCGGGCCCTGGACGGCTACGTCACCGGGTTGTCGATCGGGGACAAGCATATCTCCCCGTTTTCCGTGCCTTGGTCTGCCTGGACGCGCACCCTGATTTTCTGGGTACCCCTGATGCTGACGGCCACGGTGGCGCTGCTGGCGCTGGCCGCGGTGTTCCACAAGCAATGGTCGAGCCACGAACAACTGCCGTACCCGATTACGACGTTCACCAAGGCGCTTCTGCCGGATGAAAACGGTCGGCTGGCCTTTCTCAACAGTCGCCTGTTTTGGATTGGGTTCTTCGTGGTGTTCGTCATCCAGTTCAACAACTATCTGCTGCGTTTCTTGCCACAGATTCTGATTCCGATCAAAACGCAGTTTGACTTCTCGGCACTGATGCCCTTGGCTCCGGCGCTGGTACAGGGCGCCGGCAGCGGTCTGTTCTACCCGAGCTTTTGGTTCCCGGTGCTCGGGTTGGCCTACTTCCTGCCCACCGACGTGTCGTTCACCATGACCATCACGCCGTTCATCTACTGCACGATTTTCGGTGTGTTCGCCTCGTACGGCATCCCGTTCCGCTGCGGGCGCATGCTGGGGCCGAGCCTGGAACAGTCGATTTACGCCGGCGGCTACTTCGCCATCGTGCTGATGATGCTCTACACCGGCCGCTACTACTACATGAACGTGCTGCGCGGCAGCGTCGGACTGAAGACGCGCGACCAGACCGAGGCCCACGCCATCTGGGGCATGCGCGTCTTCCTGGTCTGCACCCTGCTGTTCATCCTGCAACTGGTCCTGGTCGGACTCGACTGGCAGTTGGCGATCGTCTACACTTTCCTGGTCTACATGGTGCACGTGGTCATCAGCCGCATGATTGCCGAGACGGGTGGGTTCATCATCGGCACGTACGTCTACCCGTGCGTCATGATCTGGGCCTTTTGTGGCACGGTTGCGCTCGGGCCGAAGACGCTGCTGACCATGTTCCTGGTCTCGACCATCCTGGTCAGCGGTCCCGGCTGGGCGGCCATGCCGTTTTTCACGCAGGCCATGAAACTTGGAGACGTCTACCACATCGACCTGAAACGCCTGGCGAAATGGGGCGTGATCGTCGTCGTGCTGTCCATGCTGATCGCCATTCCCTGCAACATCTACTGGCAGTACGACCGCGGTGCGCCGAGTGCCGGCTGGCCGCGTGCCACGGCCTGGTACTCGTTCGAAAACATGGTCGAGGTCAAGCAGCGGCTGCGTGCCCAGGGCCTGCTGGAAACGTCCGAGGCCCTCAAGGGCTGGGGGCGCTACGCGCACCTGACCCCGGACTGGAGGCAGGTTTCGGCCTTCTTCATTGCCATGGCGATCGCGTTGGGCCTCGGGCTGGGGCGGTTGCGGTTCACTTGGTGGCCACTGCATCCGATGGCGTTCGTGTTCCTGGGCGGGTTTCCGGCCATCTACACCTGGTTCTCGTTCCTGCTCGCCTGGCTGACCAAGGTTGCTGTGACCAAGTACGGCGGTGCCAAGCTCTACGAGCAACTCAAGCCGCTGATGATCGGCATCATTGCGGGCAGCGTGCTCGGCGGGCTCCTGCCCGTGCTCGTCGGGTGCATCTACTACTTCGTCGCCGGCCGCCCGCCATGACGGTCCGCCCGCCCGTGTTGCATTCCGCTCCCGGGGCAGGGCTGTTTCAAGATCTGGCACCACGTCTCGGAAGGCCACGCCTCCGCGCACACCCGGTAGGGGCGGCCTGTCCTCAGGCCGCCCCCCCCGGCGTGGGGACACGCCGGGGGTACTCGCTGCACGCGACGGTCACGAATCTTGAAACAGCCCTGCTCCCGGGGCCTGCGTGGTTGCAGGCGGGGGTGGAAACCAGTAGATTGCAGCGTCTGTTACGGCGCAGTCTTGTCGTGTTCTGCCGGCATTGTCTCCGGCTGGTGCGTGTTCGCTCGCCTTTGGGCGAACCGCGATACAAACGGGTGATTGCCTATGCAAGCAGGAGTCAGGAGATACTCAGCGGTCCTCGCGATCTTTGTGAGTGGTTTTGCGGCAGCCCAGCCGGCTGCACCTGCCCCGAAGGCCCTGACGTTGAACGACTACGTCAGACGGGTTGTGGCGTGCAACCAGGGGTTGCTGGCGCGCCAACTGCAGGCTGAGATCAGCGAGTGGAAGGTTCGCGCCGAGGGAGGCGCCTTCGAGCCGGACTTCGTGGCTTCCGCTGAACGCAAGCGTACGGAGCGCGAGAACACGATTGAGCAGACGATCAGTCAAAGCAGCAATCCGGTGTTTATCGAGCGCGGGCAGAGCTACAGCAGCGGCATCGAGGGTCTGACGCCACTCGGCACCCGTTACCAGCTTGGGTATACGGTCGACCGGACCGAGAACAATCTGGTGACGTGGACTCGCCCGGTCCCGTTCGAAGGCGAGTACCGGAGCTTCGCCGGACTGACCCTGACGCAGCCGCTGTTGCGCAATGCCGGCCCGGCCGCAAATCTGGCCAAGTTGCGGATGGCGTCTTGCGAGAAGGACATCGAGCGTGAGGGGTTGCGCAAGGAGTTGATGGCTCTGGTGGCGCGGGCCGAGAGCGCCTATTGGGACTTGGTCCTGGCGCAACAGACCCAGACTATCTGCGACGAGTCTGTGGCCACGGCGGAGAAAATTCTGACGGACAATCGCGAGCGCGTGGCGGCGGGGAAGATGCCGGACGTCGAGGTGCTGCAGGCTGAGGCGGCCATTGCGTCGCGTCGGTCGCAGCAGCAGGATGCGCGCAATCGGCGGGTCGCCGCCGTGGACCAACTGCGGACGTTCTTCTCCGAAACCGCGACGGCGGGTGCGACTGGGATCGTGGCGACCGACACGCCGGTGGACAGGGAACTCAGCCCTGACTTCGACCAGGCGACGCGTAACGCCCTGGTGCAGCACCCGGATTACCTGCTGCAGAAGCGGGTGATTGAGGAAGAAGGCATCCGGGTTATGTACGCGAAGAACCAGCGTTGGCCGGAACTCGACCTGGTGGGTTCGTACGGGCTGAACGGGCTCGGCGAGACCATTCCGCAGTCGTCCGACGATATCGGACGCAGCGACTATGCGTCGTGGAGCGTGGGCCTGAAGTTGCGTATTCCGCTGGGCGGCGGGATGCGGGCGCGCAGCGAACTGGCTGCGGCGCGGTTGCGTGAGCGCCAGGCGTTGCTCGACCTGAAGACCGTCGAGATCGCCATCACCAACGCGCTGCATACCGCGATCTACAAGCTTGAGAACTCGCGTGAACAGTTGAAGAACTGCCGCACGGTCGTTGAATTCAATGAGAAACTCCTGGCTAACGAGATGGCGCGCCTGGATGCGGGCAAGAGCGACAGCCGCAAGGTCCTCGACATCGAGGAGGACCTGCGCAACGCCAGGGGCGCGGAGTGGGAGAAGCAGATTGACCACCAGCGGGCGATGCTGGAGTTGCAGTTGGCCGGCGGCACCGTCCTGTCGAGCCGGAATCTGGAGCCGACCAACGGCGCCCCGATCTTCTCCGCTCCCGCCGTGCAGTAAAACGTCTCGGAAATGCTACACATCTCGTTGCGCTGCAAGGTCCATTGTCCATGGCCCCCAGTTGCGCGTAGCGCTAAGTTCCACCTCCTGCCAAGACGACTCGGGTGCGGGCGTTCTTGCACTAGACGTATAATCTGCGGTATATTGTACGTCATGAACACCAAACTCACCCTGCGGATGGAAGACGGTCTGGTCCGGCAGGCCAAACGCGAGGCACGGCGTCGCGGCAAGTCGGTATCGCAGATGGTTGCCGAGTACTTCCGCTCTCTTGCCAGGCGTCCCGACTCGGGCGGGACACTGCCGCCCGTGACGGCCTCGTTGATGGGGGTTCTGAAGGGTCGCGGGCTGTCGGAGCCGGATCACAAGCGGCACCTCAGGGAGAAGTACCTGTGAGGATTGTGGTCGACACCAACGTGGTTCTCGATCATCTCCTTGCCCGGCAGCCGTTTGTCGAGAACGCCGCGCGCATCGTGGGCATGGCCGAGCGTGGCGACGTCGACGCCTACCTGTGTGCCACGACGGTTACGACGGTCGACTACCTCCTGGGCCAGGCGCTGCCGGATCGCGAGGCCCGTGCCGCGGTGCGCAAGCTGTTGGCCATCTTCGACGTTGCACCCGTGAACCGTCCGGTCCTTGAAGCCGCGGTGGACGGTGTTATGCCCGACTTCGAAGATGCCGTGATCGCGGAGGCGGCACGGGCGGTGGCGGCTGAGCGCATTGTGACTCGCAATACAAGGGACTTCGCCCGGTCGCCGGTGACCGCCTGTGACCCCGCTGAGTTTCTCGCCCAGATCAAGTTGGGGGCCCCGAATGGCCAACAGGAGCGCAAACATGGGTCCTGACTGCCAGTGTCACGCACCGCGATTGCGATTCTCGGCCAGGGTCGCGGTCACCATTCTCCTTTCCGGCCTGTGCGGGCTGCGCGCGGCCGAACCGGTGCCTGTGGCGGGGGTCAGCAAGCCGTTCAAGGAGGAGACTCTCAGTTCCACGGTGCCGGGCACCGTGCAGCGCCTCTTGGTCAAGGAAGGCGACCACGTCGAGAAGGGTCAGTTGCTGATCGAATTGGACAGCAAGCAGGAGGAGTTGGAGGTTGCCCGCCGCAAACTGCTGTGGGAGAGTCGCGCCGAAGTTGACTCGGCGGCGGCGCGGGTCGAGACGTTCAAGGCGGACCTGGACTCGACCCGGAAGGTGTTTGAAGCCACGACGTCGGTGAGCAAGGAAGAATTGCTGAAGAAGGAACTCGAGTACAAGCTGGCGGTGGCCGAATTCAAGCGTCTCGAGATGGTGGAGGAGCGCGAGAAGATCGAGTACGACATGGCGAGCGAGCAACTGCAACGCCGGTCCATCCGGGCGCCGGACGCCGGCACGGTGACGAAGAAGCTCGTCGAGGAAGGCGAGAACTGCGAACCCCGGCAGCCGTTGCTCAAGCTGGTCGACATCAGTCGCTGCTACTTTGTTGCGAATATGGACCCGAAACTGGCGGGTCAACTCAAGCTCGGTCAACCGGTCGAGGTCGAGGTTCAGACCGGGGCCGAAGGTGTGGTCTGCAAGGGCAGCGTGTACTTCATCTCGCCGGTCGTGGACGGCGCCAGCGGTTTGCAGGAGATCAAGATTCTGTTCGAGAATGCCGACGGACGCGTCCGTCCGGGCGTGGCTGGAACGATGAAGGTTGCGGTGAGCGAGCATGAGTAGCGAGACGGCGAAAGCGGCGGCAGGTTCTGACACGATCACGGCTCGGATCGAGGCGCTCTCCTGTTTCCAGGGCGCGCCGGCCGAGTTCTGGTCCGCGTACCTTGCCCTTGTCGCCGAGGTTACGGGGGCCGGGTTGGCGTTGCTGGCGCTGCGCGACACGGATACCCCGTCCGGCGCGGTCAAGTGGCGGCCGGTCGCGGTCTGGCCGTCCCAGGACGGCGCGGAGCCGTCGCCGGAGACACGGCATGTGGCGCAGGCGGCGCTGGAAGCGGCCGAGAGCTGCCTGGCCAGTGGCTGCGAACTCCGCACGGTGAGCGCAACCGGACGTGCCGGTGACGGCGGTGTGCTGCTCGCCGTGCGCCTGGCGACCGGGAATCCGGCGGACCGCTGCGTCGCCGCCTGCTTTGTGCCCCGGTCAACCCCGGACCGAGCCCGATCCTTGTTGTCCGCACTGCAACTGGCCGCGTCCATTCCCGTCTCGTATCAGACCGGTCGAATGCTCGCTCAGGCCAAAGCTGACGTGGGGCAGTTTGCGAACGTCCTCGACCTCATGGTGCTGCTCAACGCCGAGACGCGCTTCATGGCCGCAGCGATGCGTTTGTGCAATGAACTGGCGGCGCGGCACCGCTGCGACCGTGTCTCTCTGGGCTGGAAAGTTGACGAGTACATCCGGTTGCAGGCCATGAGCCACACGGAGAAGTTCGAGCGCAAGATGGATGCCGTGCGCCGGATTGAGCAACTTATGGAAGAGGCCATGGATCAGAACGAGGAGATCCTCTGGCCCGTTTCCGCGGAGAGCTCTGTGATCGCGCGCGACCACGAAGCGTTTTCCCGCGAGCTGGGCGTGCCCTGTCTCTGCTCGTTGCCGCTGCGTTTGGACGGCAAGGTGGTTGCCGTGCTTTGCGCCGAACGCGGTGTTACCCCGTTTTCTCCCCTCGATGTCGGGCAGTTCCGGCTCTGCGGCGATCAGGTGGTGCGACGTCTCTCGGACCTGAAGCGGACCGACCGCTGGCTCGGCGCGCGTTGGGCGGGCGCGGCACGGGAAAACCTGGCGAAACTGGCCGGGCCGGAGCACACCTGGGCCAAGGTGGGCGCCGTGGCGGCAGCCATCGTTTTGGGAGTGCTCCTGTTCGGGGTTGCGCCCTACCGGGTCGAAGCCCCGTTCCTGGTCCGCACCGACAAGGCGATGCTCCTGCCAACGCCGTTCGACGGCTACATCGCGGAGGTCATGGTCCGAGCCGGCGATGTGCTCCGGAAGGGCGATACCCTGGTGGCGCTGGACACCCGAGACTTGCTGCTGGAACAGGCGGCGTCAGTCGCCGAGTACGAGCGCTACCTGCGCGAGGCGGAAAAGGCCAGGGCGCAGGAGAACCTGGCCGAAATGCGGATTGCGCAAGCCCAAGCCGACCAGGCGCGCGTCAGGCTCGACCTGGTGAAGTACCGGCTTGACCAGGCGCGCATCAGGGCGCCGTTCGACAGTGTGGTCATGGAGGGGGACTTGCGCGAACGCGTCGGGTCGCCGGTGCGCCAGGGCGAGACCTTGTTCCGGGTCGGCCGCCTCGGCGATCTGTACGTTGAACTCGAGGTCAACGAGAACGACAGCGATGACGTGCAGGCGAATGCCGAAGGGCAGATCGCCTTTGCCAGCCAGCCGGGGAAAGCTTTTCCTGTGCGGATCGTCCGCGTCGAACCCGCGGCGCAGGCAAAGTCCAACAAGAACGTGTTCCTGGCGCGGGCCGATTTCAGCGACGTGCCGCCTGAGTGGTGCCGTCCAGGCATGAGCGGTGTGGCCAAGATCAGTGTCGGCAGGCGCAACCTGCTGTGGATCCTGACACACCGCACTGTCGATTTCCTGCGTCTGAAACTGTGGTGGTGAAGGAGGCGCGCGCGATGTTCGCACCACGGCTGGGTGTGTCCCTGCACACGATCTCTCCGACGCTGACCGATGAACTGCTGACAGCCGTCGCTGCGGCGTCCATCCGCACCGTCGAGCTGTATCCACCGTTGCTGGACACCGACCCGCAAGGTGCGCGGATCGCCGCGCTGCGGGCGTTGCTGAAGGAGCGCGGCATTCAGGTGGCGACGATTCACGCCCGGTTCGGCGGCGAGTTCGACATCTCGGTCTTGGACGCGACGAAGCGGGCAACCGCGGTGCGGAGTGCGTTGGCGGCCGTCTCGACGGCCGCCGAGTGGTGCGCCCCGATGGTCGTTGTGCACGCGAGTGCCGAGCCGATCGTGCCACCCGAGCGCGAGCAGCGCCTGACCAACGCCCGCGCCGCCCTGGCGCAGATCGCGGCGGCCGGGCAGGCGTGCGGCGTCCGCATCGCCGTCGAGTGGCTGCCACGCACCTGTCTGGGCAACAGCCTGGAGGAACTGCGGCAGTTACTGGGCGGACTGCCGCGCGACCACGTCGGGGTGTGCCTCGATGTCAACCACCTCATGGACCGGTACGCCGAGTTGCCGCAGGTTGTGCGCGAGTTGGGCGTGACCCTGATCACGCTGCACCTCTCGGACTACAACGGCGTCGACGAGAAACACTGGTTGCCCGGCATCGGTGTGATCGACTGGCCGGCTTTTCTCGACGCGTTACGCGCCACCGACTACCAGGGCCCGTTCAACTACGAAGCGAAACCCGAGGGCGACTCCTGTGCCGAGCGGGCTCAATCGATCGAGCGCAATTTTGCGTGGCTACGGGAACCGTGAATGCGAGTGTTGACCGCCGATGTCCGATTTTCCCAAGACCTTCAGTGAGTCGTGGTACCGGATTGCGGGCAAGCGCGTGTGGCTGCGGCCGCACGTGCAGTTGCAGCGGCAGTTCTTCCGCGGTCGCAAGTGGTACGTGGTTCGCGACGCGTTCAGCAACCAGTTCTACCGCATTCGTCCGCCGGCGTACGAGTTCGTGGCGCGCCTGACCCGGACCCGCACCGTGCAGGAGGTCTGGGAAGCGTGCCTGAAGCGCTATCCGGACGAGGCGCCCGGCCAGCAGGAAGTCATCCAGCTCCTGGCGCAACTCTTCCACGCGAACCTGCTGCAGTCGGAGGACCCGACGGACAGCGCGCGGTTGTTCGAGCGTTACCGCAAGCGGCGCCAGAAGGAAACGCAGAGCCGGCTGGTGAACATCATGTTTGCGCGGCTGCCGTTGCTCGATCCCGACGGGGTCCTGCGGAAGGCGTTGCCGGTGCTTGGATTTCTGGTCGGGCCGGTGGGCGCCCTGATTTGGCTGGTCACGTTTGGCGCGGCTCTGAAGTTCGGGATCGAACATGCCTCGGAACTGGTCCAGATGACCGAGGGCGTGCTGGCGCCGGGCAATCTGTTCATGCTCTACGTGGCCCTGGTCCTGATCAAGGTCCTGCACGAGTTCGGGCACGGCCTGGCCTGCCGCAAGTTCGGCGGCGAAGTGCACGACATGGGCGTGATGCTGTTGATCTTCACGCCGTTGCCCTACGTGGACGCCAGTTCATCCTGGGCGTTCCGCAGTCGCTGGCAGCGCATCCTGGTCGGCGGGGCGGGCATTCTGGTCGAATTGTTCGTGGCGGCCGTCGCCATGCTGGTGTGGGCGTGGACCGGGCCGGGCACGCTGCACAGCCTGGCCTACAACCTGATATTCGTTGCCTCGGTGTCGACGGTGCTGTTCAACGGCAACCCGTTGCTGCGCTACGACGGCTACTATCTGCTCTCCGACCTGCTCGATATTCCCAACCTGTACGGGCAGTCGACGCAGCAGCTCCGGCACCTGCTCGAACGGTACGTGTTCGGCAACCGCGAGTCGGAGAGTCCGACGCCGTCGCGCGGTGAGGCTGCGTGGTTGGTCGTTTACGGCATCGTCAGTTGGGCGTACCGGATTGTCGTGTTCGGCGGTATTCTGCTGTTCCTCGGCAAGCGCTACCTGATGCTGGGCATCATCATGGCGGTCATCTGTGGCGTGTCCTGGGTGATCGTGCCGTTGGTGCGGTTCACCCGCTATCTCGCGTCGAGCCCGCAGTTGGAGCGGGTCCGGCCCCGCGCGGTGAGCGCGACGGTTGGTATTGTGGCGGCCGTGGTGACCCTCGTGGGGATGGTGCCGTTCCCGTGCCGGTACGCGGCCCCCGGTGTGGCTGAGACCGTGCAGTTCAGCGTCGTGGCGAACGAGACGCCCGGATACATCGCCGAAGTGCTGGCGCCGTCCGGGAGCCAAGTCCAGGCCGGCCAGCCGCTGGTCCGGCTTGAGGCGCCGGAGCTGCGGTTCGAGATCGCTGGCACCGAAACGCAGCTTGAGCGGGCGCGGGCGCTGCGGCTTCAGGCCCTGGAGGGAAGCGCTGCCAACCTGCAGCCGATTGAGACACATATTGCCGCAGTCGAGAAGCGTCGTCGGCATCTCGAGGTGCAACTCGACGCGCTGGTGGTCCGGGCCCGGCACGCCGGGCTGTGGTCGGCGCCGACGCTCGAACTGGCCATGGGCGCCTGGGCGAAACGCGGCACGGAACTCGGGCAGGTCGTGAACACGACGGCGTTTGTGTTCAAGGCGGTGGTGTCGCAGCAGGAAGCGGCGCGGCTTTTCGGCCAGCCCATTCGCCGGGTCGAGGTGCGGCTGGCCGGGCGCGCCGGCTGGTCCATGCGGGTCACCGGCCTTGACATCGTTCCGGCCGATCAGACGACCCTGCCGGCCGCGGCCCTGGGTTACAGTGGCGGCGGTTCGGTGGCGGTGGACGCCTCCGACCGCAGCGGGGTCCGCACCAAGGAGCCGTTCTTCCTGGTGCGCGCAGCGTTTTCGCCGGCCCCCGAAGTGGTCTTGCGGCACGGGCGTTCCGGCCGCATGCGGTTCGAGTTCAACCCTGAACCCCTGATGCAGCAATGGTCACGCAAGTTGCGCCAAGTCATACAGAAGCGGTACCAGCAGGCGTGACGATTCCCAGTCTGGGCTATCGCCGGACCGATATCGTTGCGCCCAAGGAGCTGGTCACCGGTCTTGATGCCGTGGCGGACCGCATGGCAGGGCGGTGGCGTCGGCGCGACGCCATTCTGCGCGAACTGCTGGCCGAGGCCGAGCAGGTCGACCGGCTCGCGGCCGAGTGGCAGCACGTCTCGGACCGTCGCCTCCAGGATCGACTGGCCGAGTTCCGCGAAGTCTTTCGGCGCGCGAACCGGGCGCAGCAGGATGCGGCGTTACGCGAAGCCCTGGCGGCCATCCGCGAGGCGTCCGAACGCCAGCTCGGACTGCGGCCGTTCGTCGTGCAATTGGCCGGCACGCTGGCGCTGCACCGCGGGTACCTGGCCGAGATGGCCACCGGCGAGGGCAAGACACTCACCGCCGGCTTGGCGGGCGTGCTTGCTGGCTGGACGCGTCAGCCCTGCCACATCGTCACGGTCAACGACTACCTTGCCGAACGCGACACGGGATGGCTGCGGCCGTTGTACCGGTTCTGCGGGGTCCGTGTCGGTTGCGTTCTGGCGCCCATGGACCCGCGCCAGCGCCGCGAAAACTACGACCAGGACGTCACCTACACCACGAGCAAGGAACTGGTCGCCGATTTTCTCCGCGACCGCCTGGTGCTCGGGCCGTGGTACGACGGGGCGCGCCGGCACCTGCGGCACATGCTCCAGCCGCGGCAGGCGCTGGACGGGTACCTGGTCCTGCGCGGTCTGCACACGGCGATCGTTGACGAAGCGGACAGTGTGCTGGTCGACGAAGCGGTCACGCCGTTGATCATCTGCCGGCAGGAGGAGAATGTGCCGCTGCGCGAGGCGTGCCGGGTGGCGCAGCAGATTGCCGCCAAGCTTGAGCGCAACCTGCACTACGAGACGAACCTGCGGTACAAGGATGTGACCCTCAAGCCGTCCGGCGAGGTATTGATCGAGCAGGAGTGCGAGGCGTTGCCGGGCATCTGGCGCGGTCCGCGGCGGCGCCTCGAACTGGTGAAGCAGGCGATCACGGCGCGTGAGTTCTTCCAGCGCGAGTTCCAGTACGTTGTTCACGAAGGCAAGATCGTGATTGTCGACGAGTTTACCGGGCGCATGCTGCCGGGCCGGACCTGGCGCGAGGGCCTGCACCAGGCGGTGGAGGCGAAGGAGGGCATGGACCCGACCGCGCCGAGCGAGACGCTGGCGCGCATCAGTTTTCAGCGCTTCTTCCGGCTCTGCGCGCGACTGTCGGGTATGACCGGCACGGCCAGCGAAGGCGCGGGCGAGTTCTGGCACATCTACCACTTGCCGGTGATCGCGATCCCGACCAACCGTCCCTGCCAGCGCACCGTGCTGCCGGACCGCGTGTTCGCCGATGCGGCGTCGAAGTGGAGCGCCGTGGCCGACACGATCCTGGCGCTGCACCAGGATGACGTCCCCGTGCTCGTCGGCACGCGCAGCATCCGGGCGAGCGAGGAGTTGGCGGCGCGGTTGGCGGAGCACGGTGTCGAGTTTCGGGTCCTCAACGCTATTCGGCATCAGGAGGAGGCGCAGATCATCGCCGAGGCCGGGCACCCCGGGCGGATCACCATTGCCACCAACATGGCCGGTCGCGGCACGGACATCCGTCTCGCGCCCGGCGTGGCCGAGCACAGGGGCCTGCATGTGATCGCCACCGAGCGGCACGAAGCGGGCCGGATCGACCGGCAGCTCTTCGGCCGTTGCGCGCGTCAGGGCGATCCGGGCACTGTGCACGCGTTCGTGAGCCTCGAGGACGAACTGATCCGGCGTTTCATCCCCCGCGCCGTGGTGCGCACGCTGGTGGCCGCACTGCGCAGCGGTCAGCCGGGCGCCGACCGGTTGGCACGCCTGGCGTTCAGGCGCGCCCAGTACGCCGCCCAGCGTCTCGCGTTCCGCCAACGCCAGCAGGTGCTCAAGACCGACACATGGATCGACGACGCCCTGGCCTTCGCCGGATCAAACCGGTACATGTGAGCGGGTGTGGGAACGGGGGGCTGCCGACACTGTCTTCATCGCGGCTCTCCGGGAAAGTGCCCGCGTGTCGTTTGGTTGCTCGATGATCTCCGGCCCGGGAGCGGCGGCGGCCAAACGCGTGTTGGCGTTCGCTGCGCCGAGCGGGGGAGTCTCGGCAGGGGGCTTGATGTGGCGCCGCTGCTAAAACGCGGAAGAACCTGTTCTTCCGCTGCTCGACGACCTTGTCAAGCTGCCTGGCGCGAAAAAGTACGCCCCGCCAGAGTCTTTCCCCCGTACGCCGCGGTCGGAAAAAACGCCGACCTGTGCAAGCAGCGGATTGAGCCCCGCCACCATCCGACAGTACCGCGGGCGGCCCTCCGCCCGCTTCACGGCACGCACGTAGCGCTAAGGCTCGGATGGCGGGCGGAGGGCCGCCCGCGGTGCTGTCGGTCAGGCAAGGCGGTCTGCGTGGGCCAGAGGGGTCACACCTGGCCAACGACCGTGCGCGGCGGTATCGTAGTGTCATGATCAGGTCAATGCGATTGTGCCCGGGTGCAATTCCCCACGTGTCGGCGCCGTGAGGGCGCCGGGGCGCGGGAACCGGCAGGCAGCGCGCGATAGAACTGGATTTGCCCGCACAGGTCGAAAAGGACGTCAACCGGAAGCCTGAACTCGGCAGACTCCGAGTGGTAGGGAGCGACGGACATGTCTGTTCTCCACCGCAACCGTTTGCTGGTGGCAGTTCACTGCATGGTGCCGCTGCTGGGTTGCGCTGCGTTCGCGCAATCTCAGATCTACTGGGGCGACGTGCACATGCACACTACCCTGTCCGACGGAAAGGGCGATATTGACGAGGTGTTGACGTATGCGCGGGACGTTGCCCGCCTGGATTTCGCCATCGTCACGGACCACGACTTTGGCAGCGGTGCGCCCTGGCGGATGTCCAAGGAGACATGGGACTACATTCAGGAGAAAGTGGACGCCTACACGGTGCCAGGGAAGTTCGTCGCGATCGCAGGGTATGAGTGGACGTCCCAGGCGAAGTACTGGACGGAGGTAGGGGAGAACGTGGTATCCGAACGCCTGTTTCCCGGGCGTCCCAAGTTCTACAACCACAAGAACGTTTACTTCCCTTCACGTGTGGATCTCATCTTCAGCGCAAAGGACGTGGCGTATGAGAGTCCCGACTTGCTCGCGGAAGCGGTACAGAAGGCCGGCGGTCTGATTCAGAACAACCACCCTGGTGTCGGGCCTGAAGAGAGAGACCAGTGGGGCTATAGTCCTTCGTTTTACCCGGTTATTGCGAACACCGAGATGGGCGCCGATACGACCTACTACAACGGCAAATCCTACGAGTCGGGGACCGAGAAGTCCGTGCGCGACTTTCTCAACACCGGGGGCAGAACGGGTTTCGTCAAGGGTACGGACACACACGGCGGCAAGCCGGCGGCAAGGACGGCGGTGTTCGCCAAGGAGTTGACGCGTGACGCGATTTTCGAAGCACTGCGGAACCGCCGTAACTACGCGGTCTTCAACGCCCGAATTGGCGTCGACTTCAGGATTAACGGGCATGGTATGGGTGAAGCGATCGACATCGAGGGCAAACCGCAACTCACTGTGGGTGTGAGAGGGACAGCCAAGCTTCGGGAAGTGGCGATCATCCGCGATGGCGCCGTCCTCCGGTGCGTCGAACCGGAAGAGACATTGGCGACGTTCGCAGGGGCAGACGATTCGTTCGGCGGGAGTTCCTACTACTATCTGCGGGTGACCCAGGCGGATGCTGACGAGCACGGCAATCTTTCCCAGGCTTGGACCAGCCCGATCTGGGTGAAGAATGCGGCGTCCGAGAGGACGCGCTGACCGTGTCGGAGGAGTGTGCAGTGGGGAAGCCGGGGCGGGGGGGGGCAGGTCTGTCCCCGAGCGGCTGCTCCACCCGCTTCCGTCCAGGGCAAGAGGCGCCGTCAATCCAGGATACAGTGCATGTTCAGCAATCCCTGGCGCAGGTCGCCGTATGGGACCTCGGTCATCTCCGACAGATCGCCGGCAATGGCGATGGACGCGGCAATACCGGCGGCCTGACCGGTGACCATGCAGGTGGTCATCATTCGGATCGTGTCCATCACGCACTCGTCGACGCTGATGCAGCGGCCGCTGGCGAGTACGTTGTCGAACTCAACGGGGATCAGCGCGCCGTAGGGAATGGCCGAGAAGCCGCCCAAGGTTCCGCGCTTTGCCGGGGCAAAGCCTTTCTTCTGGTCGGTACTGTGGCTGCCATAGCTCCGGACGATGTACATGAGCGGGGCCGGGGGCAATTCGTCTTTGGCCAGCAGTTCTTCGGTCAACTTCGTTACCCCACAGATATGGCGGCTGGAACGGACACAGACCTGCTGCGCGGAATTCACCGGGAAGCAGTGTTCGTAACCGACCATCTCGCGTTTCATGAACTCGACGGCCTCGAAATTGCGGTCGCGCAATTCGTGGTCCATGCGCGTCATGTCTGCCGAGGAACAGGCGTCGCCATTGGCATAGGCAAACGCCAACTGCACGATTCCCGGATCCAACTGGTATGAGTATCCCAGGTGATTCCAGAACTTGTCGGGAACGGCGCCGGCCTTGAAGAGTTCCTGGTAGCGTTTGATGTTTACCTGCGGGTCGTGCGGGGTCACGCCGCTCACCATGAAGAACACGGACTTGTGCATGGTTTCGTCCGCGGCGGCCTGTTCCGTCCTGCCGCCGGCGCGGTGGACCAGGTGCGCATCGCCGCTGGCGTCGACGAACACCTTGCTCTCAATGATTCCCGGTCCTTCCAGGCTGTCCACAACGATGCCGCGGACCCGCCGTCCGTCGCGGATCACGCCGCAGAGATGCGAATAGAACAGCTTTTCGACGCCGCTTTCGCTCAGGATATCGTGGTAGACCACGCGCAGATCTTCGGTCTTGGTGATCACTTTGCCGAGCAACGGCCGATCGCCGATCCGGCGGAACTCCGGCATCCCGCATCCGTCGTTGATCGTGAGCGACGCCGCGCCGCGTGCGTCCATGCGTCGGATGACTTCCTCGGCCAGGCCGCTGACGAGTTGCCGGCCATGTTCCCCGAACCGGAAGAAGATCGTGCAGCAGCCGTAGGTTCCGACACCGCCCGGGTAGCCGTATTTCTCCACCAGCAGCGTTTTCCGACCCAGCCGCGCCGATGTCACCGCCGCACCGATCCCGGCCGGCCCGGCGCCCACCACCACGACGTCGTACGTTCCCCGAACCGGTATGTCTGCGCTGTAATTCATGACGGCCCTGTCTCCGTTTTGTGGGAATGGCCCCTCGCGTGCAGCCCATGCAATCCTCCGTGAGTTCGGGGCCATGGGAATCACCGTGACGATCCGGTCGGCGTGGCCCGGTTCATGGAGTGTAACAATACCGAGGCAGAGCGCAAAGGCAACCGGCAAGTCCGTCCCGCGTGCGATGTGGCGGTCCTGGCGGACGGTGCCGTCCGTCCCCAACGGGGACGCGCATGTCCAGCCCAGGGTCGAACGACCCTGGGTCTTGTGACCATTGCCCTCCGCGATCCGTCCCTGAGGGGGACGAACACGCGGGCCACCTCATTCACGTCACCGTGGGCTCGGGATGCGGCACCCCTTCAGGGTGCAATCGGCTTCGGGTATGCCGGATCCCAGGGTTTGGCAACCCTGGGCTGGACATGCGTGTCGCCCTTGGCGACAAGGCGAGGGGGCGGGATTCGCACCGCACAGGAGTTCGAAATGCAGAATGTGAGTCAGTAGGCGTCTTCGAGGTCGAGGGTTGAGGCGGTTGTCTTGCCGCGGAAGAGGTGGTAGGCCCACGTCTGATAGGCGATGACGATGGGTACAAAGGTGCCGGCCACGACCAGCATGATGAGCAGGGTTCCGGGCGTGCTCGCGGCGTTGTGCGCGGTCAGGTTGGCGTCCGGCACGGTCCGGGACGGGAACATATTCGGGAAAAGCCCGATCACGCCGAAGAAGGTCACGCCGAGGATGGTCAGGCCGGAAGAGGCCCAGGCCCGCCAGTACAGCTTTCTGGCGAGGCAGAGTTTGGCGCCCAGAAGCGCGGCGACCGCGACCAGGGGACAGAGGAACAGTGCCGGGTGCGCCAGGTAGTTGGCGTAGAGCCGGGTGTCGAACCAGGTCGCGAGCAGGAAGAGCACGGCCACGCCGAGCAGGGCGTACCAGAGTGCGCCGGCAGCAGCCGCGGCCCGTTGCTGCAGATCGCCGTCGGTCTTGACGGCGAGCCAGAGCGCTCCGTGCACCACGAAGAGCAGCAGGAAGAGGATGCCGCCGCAGAGTCCGTACGGGTTGAGGAGTGAGAACAGCGTTCCGAAATACCCGGTCTGGTCGAACGGCAATCCGCGGAAGATGTTGGCGAACGCGACGCCGAACAGAATGGCGGGCAGGAGGCTGCCGACGAACAGGCACCCATCCCACAGGCGTCGCCACGCCGCCCCGCCCAGCTTATCCCTGAACTCGAAAGATACGCCGCGCACGATCAGGGCGAAGAGAATGAGCATGAGCGGGGCATACAGCGAACTGAACATGAACGCATACAGCCGCGGGAAGGCGGCAAACGTGACGCCCCCGGCGGTGAGCAGCCAGACTTCGTTGCCGTTCCACAGCGGGCCGATGCTGTGGTACATGACCCGTCGCTGCGCGTCGTCCTTGCCGAGGAACGGCAGGAGCACCCCGACGCCGAGATCGAACCCGTCGGTCAGGAAGTAGACGGCCCACAGCAATCCCCAGAGAAAGAACCAGACGTTCTCCAGCCACATGTTCGAGATTCCTTTCCGAATTGACCGTCGTGCTGCTGTGTCGCGCCGGCCGGTGCTTTGGTGTTGGGGGTTACGCGGCGTCCTGACGGTGCGGTGTGTCGGCGCCGTGGGCGGGTGCCGGTTCCGGGCCGCGCCGTATGGTGCGGATGATCAGCCCGAAGGCCACCAGGCCCAGGAGCCCGTACAGGAGGACGAACCCGAGTAGCGTGGCCAGGACTTGCCCCGAGGCGATCGGCGAGGCGGCGTCGCGGGTGCGCATGAGCCCGTAAACGATCCACGGCTGGCGCCCGACTTCGGCGACGGTCCAGCCCAGCGCGATGGCCAGGTACGGCAGCGGAATGGAGCAGAGCATCAGCCGGAGGTACCACCGGGATTGCTCCAAGCGGTTGCGCTGCAGCCAACCGATTGCGGTGGCCGCGGCAAAGTAGACGCCGAGCGCGACCATCAGCCGGAACGCCACGAAGGTGATCAGGACCGGCGGGCGGTCTTCGCGGGGAAAGTCGGCCAGGCCTTTGACCTCGGCGTTGGGATTGTGGAAGGCGAGCATGCTGAGCATTCCGGGGAAGGGGAACAGTTCGACGGCGTTTCGACCGGCCTTTTCGTCGGGGATCGCGAAGAGGAAGACCGGTGCACGGGTCGACGTCTTCCAGTGTGATTCCATGGCCGCCAGTTTCGTGGGTTGGGTTTCCGCCACGTCGGCGGCGTGCATGTGTCCCTCGGCCAGTTCGACAAAGGAGAAGATCAGGCCGAATGTCAGGGCCAGCCGGAATGAGCGACTGAAGAAGTCCACATCCCGCTTCCGCAGCAGGTGGTAGGCGCTGACGCCCATGACGAAGAACGCAGCCAGCACGTAGGCGCCGCTCAGGGTGTGCACAATCTTGAGCAGTGCCGTGCGCTGGGTCACGATGGCGAGAAAGTCGGCCAGTTCGGCCCGACCCGCTTCCGCGTTGATCCGGTATCCCACCGGGTGCTGCATCCACGCATTGGCGGTGAGAATCCAGATGGCCGAGAGGTTGGATGCGCCGGCGACGAGCCACATCACGATTGCGTGTGCCTTGGCCGAGAGTTTGCGCCAGCCGAAAATCCAGACCCCGATGAAGGTGGACTCCAGGAAGAACGCCGCGGTTGCTTCGATTGCCAGCAATGAACCGAAGACGTCGCCCACGTACTGGGAGTAACGCGCCCAGTTGGTGCCGAACTGAAACTCCAGCGTGATGCCGGTCACGATCCCGAGCGCGAAATTGACCAGGAAGATCTGGCCCCAGAACCGGGCCATGCGCTGCCAGGCCGGATCGCCTCGGAGCGCGTAGCGCGTCTCCATGACGGCGATCAGGACGGACAGACCGAGGGTGAGCGGGACGAAGAGGAAGTGGAAGTAGGTGGCCGCTGCGAACTGCAACCGTGAGAGCCATACGACATCCATGGTGACATCCTTCCGTTGTTCAGGCGGTGGCCCCGCGTCTACCCGTGTCGGTCGGGCGTTGGGGCACGGTCCGCGCCGCACCGGTACGGCGCCCGGAACCTTTGGCGTCTCGGGAACCCGGCGACGCCAGGGCCGCGAACGTTACGGCGCCCAAGGCGTCGCGGACGTTGTCGCGCAGATCGTGCCACACGGGATGGACCGGGCAGGCCCGGCTGCGGCTGCATGCCCCGGGGTTCATGGCGCACTCGTTCAGGCAGATCTCGCCGTCCCCGACCTCCACGACCCGGAGCAGCGTCAACTCTTCGGCCGACACCGCCAGGCCATATTGGCCCTTGGGGCCGCGGGTGACGCGGACAATACCGGCGCGACTCAACTGCTGGACGATCTTGCGGAAGAACAGATCCGGGACGCCCGTGGCCTCGACAATGGCACGCCGGTCCACCGTGGTGCCGGGTTCGTGCGTAGCCAGAAACAGCACGCACCGAACCATGTAGTCCACGGTCTTGCTCAGGCGCATCATGGGCCGCTCGACCTTGCCGTCCCGTCTCCCCCGCTCTACGGGCGGAAACGGCACTTCTCTCAATAGCAGGATAAATAGGAGTACTATTATCCTGATAAGTTATCACGGCGCGAGCAAAGGTCAAGCGTGGCGTCATGAAAAACGGAGTAGGGGGTCAGGCCCTAATGCCCCCAACTTAAGCGGCTGCCTTGCCAGGGTGGCCGCCAGGTCTCCCGGCCTGGCGGAGCTTTGGGACGCTCCGGGAAGGCGCCCAGGTGAGGCCGCCTGGGTGCCACCTCGCCGAGGCATTGGTGGTTCCGTGTTTGCGGGGTCTATCTCTCGGCCACTTGGCGAACTTAGCGCTACGCGCAACTGGGGACCATGGACCATGGACCGCAGACGACGAGCAATCCCGGAGGAATTCCACGGCCGAATCTGTCAAGTCCTGGTCTCCGTTTGACACCTTTGCGTTTCTCTCTCTTCGTCTTTTCCGG
>MHBL01000301.1 GCA_001803235.1 Lentisphaerae bacterium RIFOXYA12_64_32 | reverse complement strand
CCGCCACTTTGGCCATCTACCGCCCAACCGTCCACCCGCGACTGACGCATTACGTTCGGTGGTCTCCAAGGATTGATTTCCCGGCTTTCTTGCGCCAAGTTGATGTAGCGCGCGGGCATTTCCGCGCCGGGCCGGGAGAGGAAAGGACGGACTTCATGAGCGACGATGAAGTGTTCGTGATGTTTGCGTCTGGCGCGGTCGCGATTACCGGGTTCGTCATGAACTTCACGCGCCTGCTGCGGCCGCAGGCGCGACGCGACAATCCGGGGCTTGGGCTGGTGCGCCTGGCCGTGCTGCTCGGGTTGGGCTGGATCGTGTTCGTCTTGGCGACGTACGCCGACCCGAGCATCAAAGGTATTTACAACTATTTCTACCTGCTCATGGGGTTGGCGGCGATCCTGATGTTCGGCGAGACGGGAGCGCGCATGTACGGGGTGAACGTGCGCATTGACGTCGGCGAGCGCCGCAACTGGGCCGCCGCGGTGTTCCTGGCCGCGTTCATGCTCGGCACGGGGCTGATCTTCGGCGGCAGTCTCTGGGGCGAAGCGGACCCGACCGGTGGCGGTGACGAGGGCGGGTGGTGGATCCCGCTCGGGTTCTTCCTGCTCGGGTGGGGCGTGATGGTGATCGGTCTGGCGCTGTACTGCTGGCGCGAACCGGGCCGGTTCCGACAGGCAATCCGGCAGGACCGGGACGTCGGTGCCGTCTGGGGCGCGGCGAGCTACACCCTCAGCACGGCCATCCTCATGACGGATGCCGTGTCGGGCGATTTCTTCGGCTGGGGCGCCGGACTGAAGGACGTTGGGATCGCGGCCGGGATGTTGTTCGCGCACGAACTCTTGCGCCTCCCGGTCGGCGTTTCGGATGCGAACCGGAAACGGCGCTGGATCGAGACGGTCGTGTACTTCGGCCTGGCGGGGCTGAATGCGGCGTGGCGGTTCGTGAAGTGAGGCGTGATCCGGGGTCCGGGGTCCGGGTGCAGGGTGCAGGGGGCAGGGGGCAGGGGGCAGGAGAACGGACGAAACGGACGAAACGGACGAAACGGATCCGGCGGACGCGTGGGAGCTGTCGGACACTCCGATGGCGGCCAGTGCCAGCCGACACAAACTTTCTTACCCGTGCGCCCAGAGGAATTGAGGTCTTTCGATTGGCGAATGTTGAGACCATGGTAAGCCCAACAGCGGTTGCGGATTCCGCAATTGCGGCGCTGCCGTGCCCGGAAATGCGGGCGCAGCGGTGGGGCATTTCGGGTCCCGAGTTCCGGGACGTGCTGCGGACGCTGGCGTTGCGCTACAACAAGTGGGACATGAACCTGCAGGGCGTGTGCCGCGTGCTGCCCGAGTCGATCGTGCTGTCGCGGAGTACGCACGCGCACCTGGTCGAGGTGACGGAGGCGTTTGCCGTGGCGGTGCGCCGGTTCGAGGCCCGTACGCGCCGCGATCCGGCGGTTGTTGCGGCGCTGGGCATCGATCTGAAACTGATGCCGTTCCTGGATGCGGAGAGCGCACACGAACTGGCGTTCTGCCGCGCGGATTTCTTTCTAACGGAGGATGGGCGTTGGGTCATTTCCGAGTTCAACGAGGACGTGCCGGGTGGGTTCAACGAGGCGGTCGGGGTGGGCGAGACGGTGGGCGAGAGCGCGCTGGGCGGCCGGGTCGAGGGCGCGCTGAAGCAGAGCATGGTAAGCGCGTTTGACGACTGCGACGGGGTCGGCATGATGTTCGCCACGGCGTTCTCGGAGGACCTGCAGCACTGTTCGTTGTTGGAGCGGTGGCTGCACGAAGCCGGACACGCGACAGTGCTGGGCTCGCCGGAGCAGTTGGAGTGGCGCTGGGGGCCGCGCCTGGCCGGGCAGCGTGTTGACGGTGCGTTCCGGTTCTACCCGGGCGAGTGGCTGGTGCTGTTGCCGAATGCCAACGCGTGGCTGCGGGCGCTGCCGCGATTACGGCTGATGAATCCCCCCGTCCGACTCCTGGCGCAGAGCAAGCGCAGCTTCGGCGTGTGGCAGACGTCGCACCCGCTCGAACCGCAGGACCGGCACCTGTGCGAGCGGTACCTCCCGCGCACCGACTTGTTCGACCCCGGCCAGGTTGAGAGGTACCGTTCCGAACGGGAACAGTGGGTGCTGAAACGTGCCTTCGGGCGCATGGGCGACTCGGTTCTGATCGGCGCGTTGGCGACGCCGGCGGAGTGGGATGCGGCGCTCGCATTTGCCGGTGCACACGCGCAGGAGTTTGCGATGCAGGAGCGGTTCCGGGTGCGGCCGCTCCAGTTCCAGGGCGGGCCGATGTATCCGACCATCGGGGCTTACGCCGTGAACGGCAAGTTCGCGGGGTACTACAGCCGCGTGGCGGCCCAGCCCTTCATTACGCATGAGGCATATTATGTGGCAACCGTTGTCGAAACTGCTTAGCTGGCTCGGCGATTTTGGCCCTTCGTTCGATCCGCGCGGGGTCACGGTGAAGATCGGCGACCCGCGTGACCCCGACAGTGAGGGCAGCGAAGGATGGCGGGACTATCTCGATACCCAGCGGCTGTGGGAGACGTGGGGACCTGTCCCTGGCAGCCCGTGGGAGCCGTTCCACTGCGTGACGCTGTTTGCGGCGTTGGACCGGCTGAACAGCATGTCGCGGGCTGCCGCCGGCCCGCTGGCGGACCGCGACCTGCCAGCATACCTGAAGATCCCGGCTGATCCGCCGGCGTGGACGCAGCAACCAGGCACGATGCTGATCCTCGATCTGCCGGGGCCGCGCGTGGCCTCCGCAGGCATCTACTTTGCGGCCATGGGCGGCTTCCAACCGGTCTGCACGTTCGACAATTGGCCGAACCGGGCCGGAGTACTCATGCCCGAACAGATTTTGGGGGGACTCCTCCACTATGCCGCGGCGATGCAGAAGGTCCGCGAGGGCTTGGCCGTGACGTCGCCACCCATGTGGCTATGCGACTGGAACCGGTCCCGCGCGTCGAAGCCGGCACCGGGACGGTATGACAACCGGTACACGATCGAGGACCGGTTACTGCCGGGGCCCGTGATGCTGAGTTCGGCCGGAATCCGACGCATTGTGTACGTCACGCAGGATCTCCCGCCGCAGGACGCTCTGCCGCTCTGTGCGGCCTGGGACCTGCAGGCGTACCTGATGGAGTTGAAGAAAAAAGGTTTCGACGTTCAAGCCGTATCTACTGCGACCACGGAACTGTTCGCCCAAACGGGCGAATTGGAGGCTCGACCGCCCGGGAGCTGGGATACGTCGTGGATGGGACTCATCCGCTCCTCGGCCGGCGGTTTCGGCGGGTTTGTGCCGCAGCCGTCGTCCGGCGGGTGACGGCGCGGTGAACCGTCACTTCCCCCGGACCGTGGCCAGGTCGCCATCGATGCGGAGTCCGCAGCCGCGCATCTCGGCACCCCACAGGGCTACTGGCGACGACCACGCCGCCCGCTCACTCCGTCATGAACCGCCAGCGGAGGTCCCGCGCCACGACCGCTCTGCTCAGGTAGCTCTGCCGTTCACCCGCCCGCCGCATTGAACTCGCGCACCGCGTCGAACATGGCGACGACGTTCTGGGGCGGCACATCGGGGAGAATGTTGTGAACGGCGGCGAACACAAAACCGCCGTCCGCCGACAGGATCTTCAGGCGCTGCAGCACGTGGTGGCGAACCTCGGACGGCGCAGCTCGATTCAGAACCGTGCGGGTGTCGCAGCCGCCGCCCCAGAACGTGATGTCGCGGCCGAAGTCCGCCTTCAGCCGTTCCGGTTCCATGTTCCGGCAGTTGGTCTGCACCGGGTTGATGATGTCGTAACCTGCCTCGATCAGGTCTGGCATCAGTTCGTACAGGGACCCGCACGAGTGGAGGAAGGTTTTCATGCGGCTGTGGGTGTGAACGTAGGCGCACAACTCGGTGTGACAGGGTTTGAAGAACTGCTGGTACATGTCGGGTGACATGAACGGGCCGGCGTCCATGCCCAGATCGTCACCGAACCGCAGGATGTCGCAGACGTCACCCACGGCGGCGCAGACCTTCTCGAGTGTCTTGATGTGCCGCTGCATGAGAAGGCAGAGAAGGTCTTCGACTTGGTCCGGCGCGAGATGGAGGTCCATGAGGAAGTTGTCGAGGCGCCTGAGGAAAGTGCCCCACTCGAACAGGTTGCAGCCGCAGACGATCATCAGGGCCCGGTCTGAGCGTTGGCGCAGTTCGAGCGCACGGCTGCGCAACGCGGTCCAGAAGTCGGCCTCGCCGGCGTGGTCCCAAGGGCTGTGCACCAGTGCGGCCCAGAGCACGTGTCCCATGGCCGCGTCCAGCCCGTTCATCCCGTCCGGGTAGCCGTCGACCCAGGGGAAGCAGGACTGGTCGAAGAATGTGCTGCCGGCGGGCATGCGCGCGAGTTCGACGCCATCCGGCGCGAGGGCGCGCCAACTTCCGTCGGGCTGGGGTTGCGGGTGGAACCAGGCCGGATACTGTGCCCGTTGTCCGTCGGACAGGGCGACGTCGTACCAGTCGGCATCCTGCGTATTGAACGTGCGGCCCACGTCCAGAACGTCGACCCCGAAACGGTCAAGAACCGCGTCTTCCGGCTGCGCCAATTGTTGGACTACGTCGTAGATCCGGGTGTGCCCGTCGCCGAGGGCCAGGTGACGCTGGGTCCGGCCATAGGCGATCGCCGAGATCCCGGAACTCGGCGTGGCGCCGAGGTCCACGGGAACGCGGTCGGGTTCGCGGTGCGCGACCGCCGCTAGAATACGTTCGCGGGAAGTCACCAGTGCCCTCCTTGCCAGAAAGGTTTCAGGTTTCAGGTGTCAGGTGTCAGGTGTCAGGTGTCAGGTGTCAGGGGACAGGTGTCAGGGGACAGGGCGTCGGGTGTCGGGTGGTCGGACCCGTCAGACGCGTCAGACCGGTCGGACCCGTCCGACGTGCCGCCCCGCACGCCTCTCGCCTTTCCTGAAACCCGAAACCTGACACCTGAAACCTCTGCCTCGCCCCGGTTTCCCTCAGTCCTGGTGAAACACCTCTTCCATGGCCGCCCACCATTCGCCGTCAGCGCGGTCCGGGAGCGGTTGCTGACAGGGCATGCAGTGGGCCCACCATTTCTGTGTCAAAGGGTCTGCTGCCATCATCGCCATGTCTCTGGCGAAGTTCCGTCCCGTGTACTCAAAGTAGCTGAACAGGTAGTGTTTTCCATCCGGCATGCGGCGCAGGTAGATCGAGTAGTTCCGGATGTGACAGGCGTTGATCATTTTGAGGACGTTGGGCCACACGGCGGCGTGCAGCCGTTTGTATTCGGCCAGCTTCGCCTTCTTGACGCCGATCACGGAACCGTAGCGTGTCATGTGGTGGCCCTCCTTGCGGTGACCCCATTTGCTCTACCGCGTTCGACTGCAATCGATCGCAATCGAGAGCTCTCGACCGCAATCGATGCAAGGCTCGTCGTTGCTCCGGCCCCGTGAATTTTCAGCACAGCCGGCCCTCACCCGTACACCTCGTCGATCACCTCGCGCGTGACGTTCACCCAACTCCGGACCCGGTCCGGGTCGGCTTGGACGGTTTCGACGTCTTTCAGTGTAATGTCCGTGTGGCCGTTCCGGCAGAATTGCAGGTCGCGCCGGAGGATGCGGCGGATGCGGTCGGGATCGAATCCGTAGCTGACCATGTCCGCCGGGCTCGGCCGGTAGCTGAGCACGTAGTCACGCCCGATCTGCTCGGCGCACTTGGCGACGTTTGCGAACGGCGACACGGCGATGCGCCGCAGGTGTGTGCCGCCTGGACCGTGACCCACGGCTCGAAGATCGAGTCGTCGTCGAGGCTGTCCCAGAAGAGGTGGCTGCGGAAGAACTGCTCGTACGGCCGCAGAAACTTGTCCTCGCAGAGGCACTTGGCCTGCGGCATCTCGTGGAACGCGAAAGCGCGCACGTAGATGAGCGGGCGTTCGCCTTTGAGGCTGTTGTGGCGGCGCCAAAGCGTGCGCCGTGCTTGCTGGACCGGCTTGCGGCACGCGTCCGCGTACTGCTTGGCGAGGTCGCGCAGGATCGTCAGGTCCGAGGCGCTCATTGGGTCTGCTTTTCCTTTCAGTACTTTCAGGTGGCAACCTCGGTCCCACTGCTATGAGGTGTCAGGTTGCAGGGGGGGCGGGGGAACGGACCCAACGGACGGGGCCGACCGATCCGACCGATAGGTCGCCACTCACCCACTCACCAGGCTGCTGACGTCCATGCAGTAGATGTGGCGGTGTCCTTCGTGCACGGAGTCGAACGAGATGGCGCTGCCGTCGCGGTTCCAGCGCGGGTGCAGGTCGCAGCGGATATCGACATTGGGCAGCGCGTCCCAGCGGCTACTGAACAGTGTGGCGAGTGTTTCGCCTTTGCGCTTGCGCACATCGTAGAGGATGAGCTTGCGGTAGCCGGCCGCATCGGGGTAGCTGTCGTACAGGATGTAATTCAGGTCCGGCGAGTAGCTGCAGTGGCCGTCGTGCGTGAAGAACACCGGATCGATGGCCTGAGCTTCCGGCGTGCGGTCCCGGACGAGGTATAGCTCAAGCTTGCCTTTCAGTCCGATGTCGGCATAGATCAGCACGTGCTCCGGATCGCGCCAGATGTAGTGTGAGGCGCCGCCGAAACCGTTCATGATGTGGATGTCAGAGCCGTCCGTGTTGGCGGTCAGGGTGGCGGTTTTCCACGCGACCTTGGGCTGCGTGGTGGCCGGCATGGCCATGTTCCGGAGCAGGAACAGGAAGCGCGTGCCGTCCGTGTTGAAGTTGATGTGGTTGACCATCAGTTTCATCTTGGTTTCGGGCGCGTCCGGGAAGAGTTGGCGCATGGCGTCGAGAGAGAGGATGAGCTTGCTCTCGCCGGTCGCGATGTTCACGAGGAAGATACCGTCGTCGGCGGGAGCGGCGATATTGAGGAACGGGTCGGGCAGGCCGGCATAGCCGTACCCGGGCCGGAAATCGAACATGCGGCTGAAGTTAACGCTGAGGCCCCAGCGGCCGGTCGGGTCGACGTTGGCCACCGCGCGTGACAGCACACGCTGCTCGCCGGTCACGATGTTCTTCACGACTGCCTTGTACGTCCCCTGGAGCCGAGTGTTGTAGATGATTTCCTCGTTCGGTTTCGCCGGGTGCCAACGCAGCATGGTGCCCTGCTGGAAATTCCACGCATAGGTCTCGGCGAGCGGGACAAACGTGCCATCGTGCAGCCGGACCATGCCGAGTTCGGCGCGGTCGTTCCCGTCCTGCAGGCGGTCCATGAACGGCACGCGGTTGCAGAGGTGGAACCGGCCGTCGCCGCTGAACGGCTGAATGTCGTAGTAACCGAAGAAGTGGTGCCCGGGTTCGCGGGTGATGCGCTCAAACGGCAGCAGTTGGTCCTTGATGCGATTCATACGGGAGTCTCCCGGCGATGGCGTGGTGCGTGGTGCAAGCGGTGGTCGGGCAGAGCGACGGCGTCGTACCGGTGCCTTGGCTCGTCGGTTGTGTCGGTCGCGTCTGCCCGCGCCCCGCCCCCGCCCTTCACGGCTGCGCATCCGCGATAGCGGTTTCGAACCCGTTCGGGCTCGCGAGGGCGCAGGCGGCGGTGACCGGTCGCTCGAGCGCGGCGAACGCGCCTTTCCCGAGCACGTACTGGCATGCCTCGTCCGCCGACGCGACGTCGAAAGCCGTGTCGACGCGTTCCGGCAGCGGCTCGTTGTGTTCGTAGGTGCAGACGTAGTATGCGGTGCCGGGCTGGAGGCGGAATTCGCGCACGAACAGGGCGTCGGGGCGCACGATACCGAGCCAGGCGCGGTCGGAACCGGCCTGCACGAGCGCGGCGATCCGCGGCGTGCTGAGCTGGTCATGCTCGTAGTCCAGGGCAAGCAACACGGTGGCGAGGGCGTCGCGCAGGTTCATGCCCGAGGCGATCTTCTCGGCAATCGGGTCGGTGTGCGAACCGTTGGTCGCCACCGCGACATTGCCGACCAGCCGCAGGCAGTTGTAGGCGATGTATGGGTTCTTCTGGATGTCGTTCTCAAATCCCGGCTTCGGGACGACGGCCACGGCACCGGGCAGCACTTTGGCCTGGCGGTTCGGGAACGACCGTGACGAAACGCGGTACATGGCCGCGACGCGCCCGCTCTGGGTGGCGCCGATGGCAACAATGCGTCCTACGTACATGAGAAACCCCTTTCTGTCGTCAACAAGGATCGGTTTACCCCGATTCGATAGGCAAGATAGACCGGGCTGCAGAGAACGCAAACGCGGGCGGGTGGGGCAGGGGCAATGCTACTAAGGTTCTCCGGTGCTGCGTGTCCGTCGCACTTGGCAAACGCCTCGGTATCGCGGCAA